>NZ_JBITEM010000015.1:0-272635 GCF_044455225.1 Nocardia sp. NPDC051321
GTCAGTTCGGCGCGACCACTTCATGGTCAGTCCGTCGACCTGTTCAGCGAAAGTCCTTGCCGCGCAATTGGAGTTCGGGCAAAAGAACCGACGCATGACCAACCGCAGGATCACCACCCGACCGGCGATCGCCGCATCGGCCAACCGGCGCTGATAGCGCGAATGCACACGCGCAGAAACGGTTTCACATCCAGGGCACTGAGCCGACGTGGCGCCGACAACGGCCTCGATAACTACTGCATCACCATCAGTACGAACCTCACCGATCACCAGATCACCCAAGTGCGGCAACAACTTCCGAACACATTCACCCGAACACGCCTGCCAGGACTACCAGCCCGAGCCAGGATCCAGCAGCGACACGCCGAACTGGGCCTCACGAAGAATGCGACAGAGCCCGGACCTTCACCACGATGGCATCGATGAAGACCGCGGCGTAGACCGCATCGAGGGGCCTGTTGGTCCAGTCGTTCATCTCCTCGATCACCTTGTCGGTGATCCGCGAGACGGTTTCCTTCGACACCGACGCGCCATAGATCTCGGCGAAATGCGCTGAAATATCCCCTGTCGTAAGGTTTTTGGCATACAACGACAACATGATCACTGCCTGCGTTCTGATCGCACAGCGGCGTAGCTGAGGGATAGTGCCCCCGGCCGGGCTCGAACCGGCAACCGACGGATTATGAGTCCGGAGCTCTAACCGATTGAGCTACAGGGGCGCGGTGGAGACCATACCAAAGAGCGGCGATGAATACAGAACCGGCAAATCCCACGTTGAACCCACGCGTGGTGTCTGACCTGCGGTGTTCTGTTGTTTATGAGTCCACGGCTCTGACCGACTGAGCTACCGCCCCTCTTCTGCGGGTGCACCGCAGGCGTGGTGGATGCTACCGGCTGGGGTGGGGCTTGCACCAGTTGGAGCCGAGGTCGCGGTTAGGGTTGGGCGTCCGGCAACCGTTGTGGAGGGTCGACCATGTCGAGTGTGTTCGCGAAGGTGCTGAAGGTGCATCAGTGGGTGTACGAGAACAGTGGTGGGTTGGTGGGGCATCGGGTGCTGTTCGGGAATCCGACACTGCTGCTGCGGACGGTAGGGCGCAAGACGGGGCAGGCGCGCACGTCGGCGCTGACGTACGGGATGGATGGGGCGGATTATTTGGTGACGGCGTCCAATGGTGGGTCGCCGCGGCCGCCGGGGTGGCTGGCGAATGTGAAAGCCAAGCCGGAGTGTGAGATTCAGATCGGGCGGCGCACGATACCGGTGGTCGCGCGGCCTACTTATCCGGCGGATCCGGACTACGCTCGCCGGTTCGCGATCGTCGATAAAATCAACAAGGGGCGCTACGCCGCCTACCAGAAGATGACCAAACGGCCCATCCCCGTGGTGGTGCTGACGCCGATCGGCTGAGCCGGGTCAGTCCCGCTCGTCGTAGTCGTCGTCGCGCTCATCCCAGCGGTCGTCGTAGTCGTCAGGATCGTCTCTGTCCCAACGTCTCCCGTCGGACGGCGGTCTGCTGGCGATTTGCACGACAACGATGACGACGGCGAGCACCGCCAGGACCACGCCCACAACGATCAGAGTCTCCATCCAGGGCACCCTAGCGCCGTGCCAGGGTGCCCGCTAGATGCTCGACTGACAGGTCTCAGACGGCAGAACCCACGGTCAGCAGGGTGCGGCCGACCGCGGACCTGGATTCGATGGCAGCGTGCGCACTTTCGGCGTCATCTAGCGGAAAGGTCTGGCCGACCACCACTTCCAGCCGTCCGGCCGCCGCCTCGGCGAGGGAACGCTCGGTCAGCGCGGCCCAGTCGGTGCTCGCGTCGGTGATGTCGAACAGGGCGTAGACGGTGATGCCGCGCGCCGACGCCGCCGCGGTGTCCAGCGCGGCGAATTCGCCTGCGGAAGCACCGTATCCGAGGAACCGGCTGTTGTCCGCGGCAGCGTCGAGCGCTGCCTCACCCAGCACGCCACCGGCGCCGTCCAGCACTATGTTCGCACCGGCACCACCGGTCGCCGCACGAGCCTCGGCCGACCAGCCGGGTTCGGAGTAGTCCACGACGGCGTCGGCGCCGAGGCGCTCGGCGAGTGCCAGCTTGGTACGGCCGCGCGCCGCGGCGATCACGTGCGCACCGGCCGCATGGGCGAGCTGGATCAGCAACGTGCCAAGGCCGCCACCGGCCGCGGTGATCAGCACCCATTCCCCGGGTCGAATCGCGGCCCGATCGAGCACCGCGAGCGCCATCTTGCCGTCATGGGCGAGCGCAACGGCCTGCGGCAGGCTCAACCTATCGGGCACGGCGGTCAGCGATTCGGCCTTGGCCAAGGCCTTTTCGGCGTAGCCACCGATCGGCTGCCCACCGCCGATCTTGCTGGCCGCGGTCGAGGTGGTGACGCGCCTGCCGACCCAGGACGGGTCGACACCGGCACCGACAGCGCTGACCACACCTGCGACGGCACCCCCCGGCACGTACGGCGTGGCCAACTTGAAGAACTCGCCACCCCAGCCGCTGCGCAACCGAGTATCCAAGAACATTACATCGGCGGCGGCCACGTCCACGACGACCTCGCCCGCCCCGGCGACCGGCTCCGGCACCTCGCGCACCGTAAGCACTTCGGGTCCACCGAATTCCACTGCCTGCACAGCCCGCATGACCATCCTCCATTGCTTCCCTGTTTCGCTGACAGGGACCAGCATGGAACCTAAAGCAACGTTGAGGTCAAGTCGACTGCGAGCCATTCCGCTCAGCGCGAAATCAGGACCGCACACCGGTCAGGAACTACCACCACCACAGCTGGAACTGCTCCCACCGCCGCAACTGCTACTGCTCCCACCACCGCAGCTGCTACCGCCGCCGTCGTGATGACCGCCGTGATGGTGATGACCTCCCCCGCTCCCCGAATCCCAGCCCCCGCTACAGCTACTCGACGAACCACCATCCGTTCCGGCGTACCCGGCGGCCCCCGCCGCCCAATACGGGTCCGAACTGTCATATCCCCCGCCGGATGGCCGTCGCCGACCCCGGTCGGGCGGCACCCGCCTGCCGCGGCGGAAAGCCCTGGCGATCAACCCGATGATGACGAATGGCGTCGCGAAGACCAGCACGATGATCACCAGCGCGATCAGGACCTCACCCATTCCTGAACCGTAGCGGCCGACCGCTGCTGCGTACAGTGAACTGTGCCGTCTTTCAGCTTCCGCAGATCCCGGCCGCGCGCCATCGACCTCGCCGCGGTCAACGCCGCCGTCGCCGCGCTGGAGCTGCCCGAGGCCGTCTACAAGACCGCCCCGTGGCAGCCACGCGAACTCGTGGAAATCGGCCTGCGCCAGTGGCTGCGCTGCTGCGGCGCGGCCATGCGGGACGGTCAGGTCGTCGGTATGCCGTCGCACGCCGTCGACGAGGCCTGGCACGGGTTCATTCTCTGCACCGAGCGGTATGCCCAGTTCTGCGCGACCGCCTATGGGCGCTTTCTGCATCATTTCCCGGAAGGTGCTGGGCCGCCGAAGGATTCGCACGGATCGATGGGCGAGCAGCTCGGCCGCACCGTGGTGGCCTGGGCGCTGGTCGCCGAGCCCGGCGAGTCCTGCGTGCTGTGGGACCTGGACCGCAGGGTCGGCGTCGAACACCCGTGGGGCGTCGACGCCGAGCGCGTCGCGGCCATCGAGGCCGACCTGCGCACCCTGGCCGACTAGGTCAGCTTTACCCGCGCCGCGACGAACCGGCCGACCGCGGGCGCGAGCCTGCTGAAGTGGTACTGCAGCCGCGCCTCCGGCGTCACCGGAACGATGCTGCGGTCCTTTTCCACGGCGCGCACGATCTGCTCGGCCACCTTCTCCGGCCCGTAACTGCGCTTGCGGTAGAGGTTGTCGTAACGCTCCTGCTTGCGCTTCTCCTCCTCGGCGCTGACACCCGAGAACTTCGTGGTCGCAACGATATTGGTATGCACGATGCCGGGACAGATGGTGTGCACCGAGATCCCGCGACCGGCCAGTTCCGCACGCAGGCAGTCGGAGAACATGAACACCGCCGACTTGCTGGTGGAGTACGCGCTGAACCCCTGCTGCGGACTGTAGGCCGCCATGCTGGACAGGTTGACGATGTGCCCGCCCAAACCGCGCTCGGCCATGGCGGATCCGAAGGCACGGCAGCCGTTCAGCACTCCGCCCAGGTTGATCCGCATGACCCGGTCGAACTCGGCCGCCGAGGTGTCGAAGAACCCGCCCGCCTGGCCGATTCCGGCGTTGTTGATCAGAATGTCCGGCACGCCATGGGTTTCCAGCACGATCTCGGCGTGCGCGTTTACCGCGTCCGCGTCCGACACGTCGAGCTGATACGGGTGCGCCACACCGTGTTCGGCGGCGATCAGCTCGGCGGTCTCCTTGGCCGAGTCGAGATTGATGTCCGACAGCACGATTTCGGCGCCGCGCCGCGCGAGGGCCAGCGCGGTCTCGCGACCGATGCCGCTGCCGCCGCCGGTGATCACCACCAGCTGATCCTCGAAAGACCGTGCGCTGCGGCCGACTTCGGCACGCCGCAGGCCGCGCGGCACGGTCCCGCCGTTGACCGTGTCGATCAGTTCGGTGGTCGCGGTCGCGAGTAATTCGGGGTGCGAGAACGGCATCCAGTGCCCGGCGGCCACGTCACGGCGCCACAGCCGCCGCACCCACTTGCGTTCGTCGTCGTATCCGGCGGGCCGGACCGCGACGTCACGCCCCGCGACGATCAGCTGCACCGGCACCTCGGTGTGCCGTTCCCGCGGCGACAGCATGCGCTGCACGATGTTCGCCCGGTAGATCAGCAGGCCGTCGACCATGTCCTGCCGGAACGTCGGGCCGAGCGTGACATTCGAGGGCGGTGTCTCGTTCATGATCGAGACGACTCGCTGCCACCGCTGTTCGGTACCGAGCAGCCCGAAGACGGCCCTCGGCAGCCCCGGTGTCATGAAGAAGAAGGTGTAGGCCGAGGACAGCAGCTGACTGAACGGCTGCCAGACGTTGCGCGGCGTCGGCCGGGACAGCCTGCCGCGCATCCAGTTCGCGATGTGGTCGAGGTTCGGCCCCGATACCGACGTGAACGACGCGACCTGCGCGGCCGCCCTCGGCTCGCAGACCGCCTCCCACACCTGCACCGAACCCCAGTCGTGCGCGAGCACGTGCACCGGCCGGTCCGGGCTGACCGCGTCGATGACGGCGAAGAAGTCGCCGGCCAGCACGTCGAGCCGGAAGTCCTCGGTGCGCCGGGTCCTGGTCGACCGTCCGTGCCCGCGGGTGTCGTAGGTGACCACGTGGAATCGCCGCGCGAGCAACGGCACCACCGCGTCCCAAAGGTGGTTGGTGTCCGGCCAGCCGTGCACCAGCACCACGGTTTCCGCGGTCGGGTCGCCGTATTCGTAGACGGCGAGCTCGAATTCGCCGCTGCGCACCGTCCGCTCGGCGGCCACCAGCTGCGGTGGTTCGATGGTCGTCATCGGTTTCTCCCTTGCTGACCAGAGGTCGTGGTTACAGATCGAGCACCAGTCGCCCACCGGGCGAACGGGATACGCAGACGAGCATCTCGCCCGCCTCGTGTTCGGCCGCGGTGAGCACGGTTTCGCGATGCTCCGGCTCGCCGGAGAGCACCCGAACCTTGCAGGTACGGCAGAAGCCCTGGCGGCACGAGTAGGGACGATCCGGGCGCGACTCCAGGATGGTGTCGAGCACAGAGCGATCCGCGGCCACCTCCACCACCTCACCGGTCGCGGCGAATTGGATCTCGAACGGCACGCCGTTCACGATCGGCGGCGGCGAGAACCGCTCGGAATGCAGTTCCACCCCGGGCATTTCGCGCACTGCGGCGGCAACCGCCATGGTCATCGGCACGGGGCCGCAGCAGTAGACCGCGGTGTCGGCGGTGACGCCGGGCAGCAGTGCGGTGGCGTCGGGCAGGCCGTGCTCGTCGTCGGTGCGCACGGTGACCCGGTCGCCGAATCCGGCGATCTCGTCGAGGAATGGAATGGTGTCGCGATTGCGGCCGGTGTACACCATCGACCAGTCGATGCCGAGCCGCCGGGCCAGCCGCGCCATCGGCAGGATCGGCGTGATCCCGATGCCGCCCGCGATGAAATGTAAACGGGCAGCGGGCGATCCGTGACCAGGCACGGCGAACGGGAAGGCATTGCGCGGCCCGCGCACGGTGAGTGGCGCGCCGACCGGCAGCCCGTCGTGCACCTCCACCGACCCGCCGAGCCCGTCCGGAATGCGCCGCACCGCAACCCGATAGGCGCGGGTGTCCGCCGGATCGCCACACAGCGAGTACTGCCGCAGCCGCCCCGACGGCAACTCGAGATCGAGGTGCGCGCCCGGGCGCCACGGCGGCAGTTCCCGCCGGTCCGGCGCCTCCAGTCGCAGGCTCAGCACGTCCTGATCGTGCGCCTCGATCCGTCGCTCGGTCACCACCAGCGCCAGCCGATGGTCGTCCACCTTCGGCGCGAGGTCACGCCGGTTGATCATGGTGGTCCACTTCAGCCGCGCCGAGGCGACCGCGTCGAGGACCCGCACCGCCCGATCCTGCTCACGCTTGCCGAACAGATCCGCGGGCAGTTGTTCGGGGACGGGGCGCAGATTCACGAGGCGATCGCTTGCGCGGCAGGCGACTTCGCGAGATAGGCCACCGCCTGCGCGGTGGACCCGACCGAGCCGGGGTTATAGCCGGGCTTGACGGTCGACAACGCGCTGCGCAGCAGCGACGGCACACCGGGCAGCGCACCGCGCCACATCGCGCCGAATACCCGCGTGATCAGCCGCGGGTAACCGAGGTCGGGCAGCGCGGGGTCCTGATGCACCATGAATTTCGTGCCGCGCACCACCAGCGTGACGAAGATCGGGAACACGAACGTCATGACCGCGGCACGCCGCACATAGCCTGCGCCGAAGTAGACCGCGACATCGTGCGCCACATGCCGGTGCTCGACCTCCTCGGCGCCGTGCCACCGGAACAGGTCCGCGATGCGCGGCTCCGCGTCGAATTTCTCCAGGTCCGCGTTCAGCACCCAATCGCCGAGGTAGGCGAAGAAGTGCTCCAGGCAGGCGATCACGGCCAACCGCTCGACCAGCGTCTGACGCTGCTCGATGCCCTCGTTCTCCCTGGGCCCCAGCGTCTTCCGGAACAGGTACTCGGCCTGTCGCACATAGGGTTCCGGATCGATACCGTGCGCGGCGAGCACCTCGGTGAGCACCTTGTCGTGCGTCTCGGCGTGCATGGATTCCTGGCCGATGAAGCCGAGCATGGCCTCGCGTAGCTTGTCGTCCTTCACGAACGGCAGCGCCTCGGTGTAGGTGGCACAGAACATGCGCTCACCCTCGGGCAGCAGCAGGTTCAGCGAGTTGATCAGGTGCGAGGCGATCGGCTCGTTCGGCATCCAGTGCAGCGGCGTATCGGCCCACTGGAACTGCACGTTGCGCGCGTGCAGCGCGACCTCGCCCGGATCGATCTCCGGTCGCCGCTCACCTCTACGAAGTAGCTTCATCGGTACTCCTCTCGCGACTGCGTCGTCGCGCGCCTTCCTGCATGGCCGTAGCAATCATCATACACATACATGAAACCCAGAGTTACATAAAGATCCACAGTGGCCCAACCAGGCATTTCACCCAAACGCGCATCTGCAGGCGCGCCAGCCAATATCGTTAGCCCGCTTGACAATAGGGCCCATCACTGTGATCCACTTCGCTTCCATTCGTCCATAAACTAGAACGCGTTCTAGTAGTCTTTCGCTATGGAACGACTAACCGGATTGGATGCCAGCTTTCTCTACCTGGAAACCGGGACCCAGCACCTGCACGTCTGTGCGCTGCTGATCCTCGACCCCAGCTCAGCGGACTATTCCTTCGAGAAATTCAAGGCCGAACTAGGCAGGCGGCTACCCCTGATCCCCCAGATGCGCCGCCGCGTCTACGAGGTGCCGTTCAATCTCGATCACCCGGTCTGGGTCGAGGATCAGAACTTCGACCTGGACTATCACATTCGGCGCATCGGCATCGCGGCCCCGGCGGGCCGCCGCGAGCTGGCCGAGCTGGTCGGCGACATCGCGAGCCGCCCGATGGACCGGGACCGGCCGCTGTGGGAGATGTCGGTGGTGGAGGGCCTCGACGACGGCAAGGTCGCGGTGATCTGCAAATACCATCACGCCGCGGTGGACGGCATCACCGGCACGAACATGATGATGCACCTGTGCGACCTGGAGCCGCACGCGGCGAAGACCCCGCCCGCCGAGCAATGGCGGCCGGAACCGACGCCGAACGACTGGCAATTGCTGGCCAAGGCGGTGGTCAAGGTCCCGACGAAGGCCGGCATCGTCGGCATGGTGCCGAAAACCCTCGGCATGGTCGCCGGTTTCGCGAACCGGCGGCGAAACAACAAGGCGGGCATGGCATTGCCGTTCTCCGCGCCGCGCACTCCGTTCAACCTGGCCATCACCCCGCATCGCGCGGTCGCGTTCACCGAGGCCGAACTCGGTGCCGTCAAGGAGATCAAGTCCGCGTTCGGGGTGAAGATCAACGACGTGGTGCTGACGGTCGTCGCCGGGGTGCTGCGCGCGTACCTGGAGAAGCACGACGAACTGCCGGACCGTTCGCTGGTCGCCTCGGTGCCGGTCTCCGTGCACGAATCGTCGCGGCACACCGCGGGTATCAACAAGGTGTCCACGCTGTTCGCCCGGCTCGGCACCGATGTCGCGGACCCCGTGCAGCGCCTGCGGCAGGTGGCCGAGGACAACCGGGGCGCCAAAGCGGAGCACGACCTCATCGGCGCCGACTTCCTCCAGGATTGGTCGAAGTACGCCCCGCCGAACACCTTTCAGCTCGCGGCACGGGTCTACTCGTCGCTGAAGCTTGCCGAACGGCATCCGGTGGTGCACAACCTGGTGGTGTCGAATGTGCCCGGTCCGCCGATGCCGCTGTACTTCCTCGGCGTGCGGGTGGACGGGATGTATCCGTTCGGCCCGGTGTTTCACGGCGCGGGACTGACGGTGACCGTGATATCGAACAATGACGACCTGGACTTCGGCTTCATCGCGTGCAAGGAATTGGTGCCCGACGTTGCCGAGCTGGCCGACGCGGTCCCGGGCGTAGTCGCCGAATTGCTCGCCGCCGCCCGCGAATTGGGTTGATCCACCGAGTGGCCCTGTTCGCCATCGCCGCCGAACAGGAGCCGAGGCCGTGCCTCACAGTCTCGCGGCGACCGCCCCGCAGGCTTCGAGCAGCGCGGGCACGAAGAGATCGGCCTCCAGCACACAGGCCGCGTGCCCGCCCTTGATCAGATGAATGCTCGCCCCGGGGATCATGGTCGCCATCTCCAACTGCCGATAGACCGGGATGGCCCGATCCTGCGTCGTGATGACAACGGCGGTCGGCATTTTCAGGGTGGACAGCCAGTCCGTCGCATCGAATCGGCCGACTTCGCCGATCACCTGGGTGATCGCCCAGCCGCTGGTACTTCGCAGCTCGGTGAGCGCCCACCGATCCAATCGCCCCGGCGCCCAGGCGATTTCCGGCATCTCCGGCAGCCGTCCGGCGAATTCCTCGATGCGCCGGAAGGAATACGGCGCGACCGCCTCGGCGAACGTGCCGAACGCCCGGTGGAAGGCGCGCTCGCGCCACTTCTCCTGGAACCGATACGGCGTGGAGCACAGCACGAGTCCGTTCACCCGACCCGGATGCCGGTGCGCGGCAGCCAGACTCACCACCCCACCGAGCGAGTATCCCGCGCACATAGCCTGTTTCACACCGAGCGCGTCGAGCACGGCGACGACGTCGTCGGCACAGTCGTCCACGAGGAAGCGCTGCGAGCGAATCCCACGACCGTGCCAGCGCTGGTCGAACAGGATCACCCGGTACCGCTCGGCCAGCGATGCCAGCGCCGGAAACCAGTTCAGATAGGCGGTGCATCCGGTGCCGTGTAACAGGACCAGAGCCGGTGCCCCTTCCGGTCCGGCGATGTCGACCACGTAGGTGCGCCCGCGTCCCGGCAGCTCGACGAGCCGCCCGCCCGGCACCTCGGCGGTATCCGGTACCCGCCGGGCGAAGCGGCGTAGCGCCGCCGAGGATGGTGAGTTCATCGTGCGCCTCCCGCGAATCGCGGACAGAATTAGAACCCGTTCTACACGATGATGCCATAGCCCGGCGGGACGGAACAGTCGAGGCCGCGTGGACGCTTACGCCAGGGCACGAACAATCGTTTCAGCGATGCACGCGGGCTTATCGGAGCCTTCCCGCTCGATAATCGTCGCGATCACCACCTGAAGGCCCCCTGGTACTTCGTCGACACTGACAATCGTGGCCCGCCCGCGAATGCGGGAGCCAGCGGGAACCGGCGACGGAAACCGAACCTTGTTGAGGCCGTAATTGATTCGCGCGCCCGCGTCGGCGATCTCGAAGATTTCCCGCATAATCGCCGGGAGCAGCGACAACGTCAGGTATCCGTGCGCGATGGTCGTGCCGTACGGTCCGTCGGCCGCGCGTTGCGGATCGACGTGGATCCACTGCCGATCCTCGGTGGCCTCGGCGAAAGCGCTGATGCGGGCTTGGCTGATCTCGATCCAGCCACTCACGCCCAGGTCGGTGCCCGCGGCGCCGCGCAGCGATGCCATGGTGAAGGTGGTGGGCTCACTCATGCGAGAAAGCCTAAATCGAGCGGCCCACCGCGGCGAGAGCATCGGCGGATATCCGATCACCGCAAGCCCGCTGGCCCACAACGACATTCCCGGCCGCCGACCCCGATGTGGCACGATCGGACGCGAGGCCAACGCCCGATCCGGCACATTTCTGTAACGTGTTCCAGTACGTTGGCGTGAACAAGTGAAAGACGGAGGTGCCTCGATGGGGCGGTTGACCGGCAAGGTGGCGTTGATCAGCGGCGGGGCCCGCGGCATGGGCGCGGCGCACGCCAAGGCCATGGTGGCCGAGGACGCCCGCGTTGTGCTCGGTGACGTGCTCGACGAGGAAGGCGCCGCGGTCGCCAAGGAATTGGGCGACGCCGCCGCCTACGTGCACCTCGATGTGCGCGAGCCCGCGCAATGGCAGGGCGCGGTCGCCGAGGCGGTGCAGCGATTCGGTTCGCTCAATGTGCTGGTGAACAACGCGGGCATCGCCAACGGCAATCTGCTCGTCGACTTCGAACTGGCCGAATGGCAGCGGATCATCGACATCAACCTCACCGGCACGTTTCTCGGCATGCAGGCGGCCACCCCGGCGATGACCGAGGCAGGCGGCGGCTCGATCATCAACATCTCCTCCGTCGAAGGCCTGCGCGGCAGCCCCGGCCTGCACGGCTACGTCGCGAGCAAATTCGCCGTCCGCGGCCTGACCAAGTCGACGGCACTCGAGTTGGCGCAGTACAAGATTCGAGTCAACTCGGTACACCCCGGCCTGATCAGCACCCCGATGACCGAGGGCATTCCCGCCGAGTTCCTGCAGATCCCGATGGGCCGGGCCGCCGATTCGTCCGAGGTCGCCGCGCTGATCACCTTCCTGGCCAGCGACGAATCCTCGTATTCGACCGGTGCTGAGTTCGTCATCGACGGCGGTCTCACCGTCGGCATTCCACACAAGACCTTCGATTCCTGAGCCGCACGCGGCCGAACCGCGCCGACCTCAGTAGTGGTGCGGCAGGTCGCGAGTCAGGAGCAGCGCGAGTACCGGCAGCGCCGTCAACGCGAGACAGGCGATCACGTTGATCCACTTGTAAGCCACGACGACCGCGGCGAACTCGCGCAGGATCGCCGAGGGCAGGTAGTAGAAGGCGGTCCGCGCACCGGTGACCTCGGCGTCCAGGTCGAGGCGCCGGGCCAGGATCGCCGTGCGCAGAATATGGAAGTTGCTCGTCACCAGCACCATTCGGGTGGATTCGCCACGCTCGCCCAGTAATCGCTTGGTGTAGAGCAGGTTCTCCCGAGTAGTCGTCGAACGGTCCTCCAGCACAACGCTGTCCGCGGGCACCCCCTGATCGATGAGGTAGCCCGCCATCGCCGAGGCCTCCGACACGGCCTCGTCGGAACCCTTACCGCCGCTGGTGATCAGCAGCGGCCTGCGCCCGGCGGCGATTTCGGCGCGGTACACCTCGATGGCCCGGTCCAGGCGGCTGGCCAGCAGCGGCGGCACTCGCGCGCCGACCAGGCCGGAGCCGTGCACGACGATGGCGTCCATGCCCGGCCGGTACGGCAGCGACCCGTAGAACAACGAATACAACAGGAAGCTCGCGAACAGGAATCCGACGTAGCTCACCGCCATGGTCCCTGACGCCAAAAGTACGACGACCCAGATATCGCCAGTGAAAATAGCCACCGCGAGCAACACATAGGGCACCAGCAGCGCGACCCCGATAACGAGCGGAAGCAGGTTCGCGATGCGCAGCCCTTCCCGGCGAATCAATTGCACCCCGTTGACCATCAGCAACCCGGCCAGCACCAGCACGAGCAGCGGCGAAAGCAGCACGAGCAGGCCGGCCAGCACCACCGGAAGATCACCCTTGGCGCCGGAGCCGAGCACCCATACGCCGGTGAAAGCCAATCCGAGCAGCAGAAACACACCGTTGCTCAACCGCCGCCGGTCCGTGCGGAACCTCAGCAGGAACACACAGAGCAGAACAAGGCCGACAACGAGCAGCATCACCGAACCACCGTAACCGGCGCGGCGGCAACCATGCGGCGATGCCACGCCACCGCGGTGCGGATCGGCGGGCTCGCACGGCGCGGCTCCCTCTTGCCTTTCCCTTTTTCCCATATCGTGTCGCTCGTCCGAACACCGGCCGGGCGATTATTCACGGCCACTTTTCGGATTATCGACTTTCCACATGCTCAACAATCCCCGTGAATGTCGTGATGAATGGGAGTCGCTCATCGCTATGTTTCGACACATCCGCCCCGCGCTCGCCGTTGTCGCCCTGCTGATTTCGGTCGCCCACGTGGCCGTCGTGCCGGGTTCCGCTGCGGCGCAACCGATCTATCCCAGGCCGGACCCCGACCCCTTCTACGCGGCGCCGCCCGACCTCGATCGGACCAAGCCCGGTGACGTGCTCGCCGTTCGGCCGATGCCCGCGCTGCTCGGATTCCCCGGAACCACGGTCACGATGATCAAGTTTCGGTCCACCAATTCGGCGGGCAATCCGATCGCGGCCACCACCACCGTGCTGACCCCGCCCGACCATGCCCCCGGCGGTCCGTTGCTGTCCTATCAGCACATCATCAACGGCCTGGGCACCCAGTGCGCCGTCTCGCGGGTTTTGTACACCGGCGACCCGAATCTCGCGGTGCGCGAGGCGCCCGCGCTCAATACGGTGCTGCTGCGTGGCTGGTCGGTGGCGCTGCCCGATCATCTGGGACCGACCAGCGCTTACGGGGCGGCCAAGCTCGGTGGCATGATCACCCTGGACGGCATTCGCGCGGCCCGCCAGGTCGCGGAGCTCGGTGTCGCGAACAGCCCGGTCGCGATGTTCGGCTATTCCGGCGGCGGCATGGCCACGGGCTGGGCGGCGGCACTTGCGCCCACCTACGCGCCGGATCTCGCCATCGTCGGCGCGGCCGAGGGCGGCGTCCCGATGAACCTGGTGAAGATGACCGAGGGGCTCGGCTACACCAGGCACCCGGCGTTCGGGCTCGCGCTGGCGGCGGCCATCGGACTCGAGCGCGAATACCCGACGCGACTGCCGATCAGCGACAGCCTGAACGCCTTCGGCCGAACGACCCGCGATCAGATCGCCAACGGCTGCACCAACGAGATCCTGGCGGCCGGTGCCGGGCACAACGTGCTGGACGTGGCCAGCTCCACCTCGCTGGCCGACGACCCGAGCGCGCGCTCGGTGCTCGAGGAGAACAGCCTGGAGCTCTACGACGGTGTGCCGAAAATGCCGATCTACCAATGGCGTTCGCAGGAGGACGCGCTGATCCCGGTGGCCTCGATCGACAACACGGTGCGCCGGTACTGCACGGCGGGCGTGCGCGTGCAGTCGGAGCTGTACCCGAGCCCGGACCACCTGACCACCGCGGTGCTCGGCTCGCCTGCCGCGATGGCCTGGATCGACGACCGGTTCCGCGGCGTGCCTGCGCCGACCGACTGCTGATCGCCACGAAGGCGCCCATCCTCGGGCCGCGAGACGCCACCGCGTCCCGAGGGTGTGGCACCTAAGGTGGGTTCATGGTCACGATCATCGGCGGTGGAATCGCGGGTACGTTGCTTGCTGGTGCGCTCGCGCGGGCCAATCGGCCGGTCACGGTCTACGAGAGTCAGCCGGCCATCGGCGCGGGACACTTTCTGGCACTGGACGATCGGGCACACGCCGCGTTGACGCGGCTCGGAGTCGGCCTCGATCGGCTGCACGCGGCATCGCACGCACTGACCGAACTGCGCGCGGCCGACCGCTCCGGTGTGCTTCGCAGCGACGCCCGCACCGAACGCAGGCTGTACCTGCGCGCCGACCTCATGCGGGCATTGACCGAATTCGCCGCCAATACCACGGCCGTCCTCAACTATGGCACCCCGATCACCGAGCTGAACAGCGCCGAGGGGACGCTCTTCAGCGGCGACAGTCCCGTCCCTGCCGACGACGTGATCATCGCCGCCGACGGCATCGATTCCCCCGCCCGGCGTCACCTCGAACCCGAGCGCATCGCCGAATACTCCGGCCAGATCATCATTTACGGCATCACCGATCGGCCGATCCAGCCGACTACCGATCCGTCCGTCCTGCACTTCCACCGCAGGCTCGACGACGACGGCCGGCCCGTCAGCACCTTCGGGCACTTCTGGAACGACACGATCTCGGTGTGGTTCACCCGTCTGACCCGCGAACCACTCGCTATGCAGGACACCGGCTCTCAGCCGCTCGGCGGGTGGGCGTCGCCAATTCTGGCGGGTGCCAGCGCAATCGGCGAACTCGTCGAGACCATGCTTGGCGCCACCAGCACGGTGCACGTCTCCAATGCGCGCACGGTGCCGCTCGCCGGCGCACGGCCACCGCAGGCGCCGGTGATCCTGTGCGGCGACGCCGATCACGCCATCACACCGGCCGCGGGAGTCGGCGCCCGCGACGCCATCGAGGACGCCGCGGCACTTGCCGCGGCCATCACCTCCGGCGGCGCACCGGCCGCCGCGATGGCCGAGCGACGACGCCAGATCCTCGCCGAGCGCGCGAAGGCGGCCCAAATGTTCCGCAGCGCAACGTAAAACGGCGGGGCGGGGACGAATATTCGTCCCCGCCCCCCCCCCACCACTGGCGCCGCAGGATTGCTTGCCGCGCTCATAAGCACTTTGGCGGGCCGCCTCCAGGTGTGGCGCCGCGCCCCCCCCCCCCCCCGCGCCCCCCCCCCCCCCCCGCCGGGGGGGGGGGGGCCCCCCCCCCCCCCCCCCCCCCCGCCGCAACCTCTGGCGACTCAGGATTCCTTGCCGCTCTCATAAGCACTTTGGCGGGCCTCATCCAGGTTGGCCTCAGCGCGCGCCTTCTCGGCCTCGGCTTCCTTCTTCGCTGCCGTACGCTCGGATTCGGCCTTGTTCTGCTGGGCTTGCCCCTCGCTCTTCAGGCCTTCGTTCCCGGTGACAATGCCCACGGCTTCCTTGGCCTTGCCCTTGACGTCCTCGACGACGCCCTCGACGGCCTCGCGCGGTCCGCTGTTGTCCTTGGTCATGGCAACTCCTCCAGCTCGGTGTTGGCGGTCATTCGCCGCATACCCGGGCCCCTCGGCACCAATCAGCACGGGACGCGATACGGGCTGTGTCTCGCATCACGCCGTCAGCGCAGCCAACACCGTTCTCGCCGAACAACACTCGATACTCCTCGGCGGCAACATTCGAGTTTCTCGCTGCCGGAGCCCATATGTCGCTTGTCTACCGGTCTGGAGCCGGACCGTGGCGTTGCGAACCAACGGGTTTCGATGTCACAGCGAGGGGCCCGCGAGCAACAAGGCCAGGCCGAGCAACGTCATCACCACCGCGATAGCGGAATCCAGCACCCGCCACGCGACCGGACGCGCGAACAGCGGGCCGAGCCGTCGGGCACCGTACCCGAGCGCGGTGAACCAGATGACGCTGCCGAGCATCGCGCCCGCGCCGAGAAACCAGCGATCGGGAGTCGCGTAGGTGCTGGCCAGAGAGCCGAGCAGGACCAGGGTGTCCAGGTAGACGTGCGGGTTCAGCCAGGTCAAGGCCAGACTGGTGGCCACCGTGGCCCCGAGCGCGACCGTGCTGCCCGCGGAACCGACGATCAGCGCCGTTGACGCGAACGCCCGGCGAGCCGCGAGCACGGCATAACCGAGCAGAAACGCGGCACCCGCGTACCGCACCACCGTAACCACCGCGGGCACCGATTGGACGACAACGCCGAACCCACCGACGCCCGCGGCGATCAGCACGATGTCCGACAGCGCGCACACCGCGACCACCGCGAAGATGTGCTGTCCGCGCACCCCCTGGCGCAGCACGAAGGCGTTCTGCGCGCCGATGGCCACAATCAGCGAGAGCCCGAAACCGAGACCGGAGAGGGCCGCCAGCACGGCCGAGGAGACTTCCATGTTCCTCGACGCTAGGTCCGGCATTATCGCCAGGCAAACTAAAGTTTCTGCACTACCATTACGATTCCTTAACATGGACCTGCAGCTGGATCAGCTCCGCGCGTTGAACGCGGCGATCACCGAGGGCACCTTCGACGCCGCGGCGAAAAGTCTGCGGATCACGCCGTCCGCGGTGAGCCAGCGCATCAAAGCGCTGGAGGACGCAGCCGGTCGAGTCCTGGTGCAGCGCACAAAACCGGTGTGCGCCACCGAATCCGGGCTCGCGGTGCTGCGGCTGGCCAGGCAGATCGAGCTGCTCGCCGCGGACACCGCCACCGAACTCGGCGAGGCGCATCGGCCGACCCGGCTGCCCATCGCGGTCAACGCCGATTCACTAGAGACCTGGGTGCTGCCCGCGCTGGCCGAAGCGCCGCCTGGCGTCTGTTTCGAAATCCACCGCGAGGACGAGGAACACACCACCCGGCTGCTGCGCGACGGCACGGTGATGGCGGCGATCACCGCCACTTCCACACCGGTGCAGGGCTGCAAAGTCGAACGGCTCGGCGCGATGCGCTATCGGCCGATGGCCGAACCGCGATTCGCGCGCACCTGGTTCGGCGACGGCGCCACCGCCAAGTCTTACGCCGCGGCACCGGTGGTGCTTTTCGACCGCAAAGACGATCTGCAAGACCGCCACCTGCGCCGCCGCAGTCGGCAACCGCTGGATCCGCCGCGGCATTATGTCCCTTCTTCGGCCGGATTCCTCGCGGCGGTTCGGCTGGGATTGGGCTGGGGCATGTTGCCGGACCTGCAAACCCGCAATTTCCGAAGCACCGAGCTGGTTGCCGTCGACGGCGAGGCATTCATCGATGTCCCGCTGTTCTGGCAGCAATGGCGACTCGACTCACCGGCATTGAGCGCGGTTGCCTCCGCGATAGCCGCGACAGCGGCAGAATCGCTGCGCTGAGTACAGCGTATCGGATGCACGATCACTTGGTCTTGCACTTCTGCGCCACAGTACTTTTCTCCTCGCCGAGTTCGATAAGATACGGTATTAGTATTTCGAGCAATTACTCGTGACTACGTGAAGGACGCATCCCATGGCCAAGAAAGTCACCGTCACCCTGGTCGACGACTACGATGGCAAGTCGAAAGCGAATGAAACAGTTCAATTTTCGATCGATGGCGTGGCCTACGAGATCGATCTGTCCACCAAGAACGCGGGCAAGCTGCGGGTGACGCTCGAGCCGTGGGCGGAAAAGGCGCGCAAGACGGGCCGGGCGAAGCGTAAAGGCACCGGCAAAGCGACTTCCGCGACCGATCGCGAGCAAACAGCCGCGATCCGCGAATGGGCCAGGAAGAACGGGCACAACGTATCGACCCGCGGCCGGATCCCCGCCGACATTGTCGCCGCATATAACAACGCGAACTAGCGCTACCACGGGATTCGTGCCTCGGCCCGGCAGATCGCCGGTGCCCGCCGGGCACCGCGGACTTCGGGCGGGCGATGTCTCGCGGCGGTTCGCGGCAGGCTCGTCTGTAGAATTCCGGGTTCGCCCGCCGGAGTTCGGCAGGCGGTCACTCGGATAGGACGGGGTGTGGCGATGCGCGTGCGGAAGCTGACCGCTCGGTCGGCAATTCTGAGTGCGTTGCTCGGGGCGCATCCAGCGGAGGCACCGGTCAGCTGGATCGTTTCGGTGGCCGAGGAACTCGGCCTGCGGCAATCGGCCGTGCGGGTCGCGCTGACCCGGATGGTCGCCCTGGGTGATCTGGAACGCGCGAATGGTGTGTATCGGCTCTCGGATCGGCTGATCGAGCGACAGCGCAGGCAGGACGCCGCGGTGAGTCCCGTGGTGAAAGCCTGGGACGGCGAATGGTTTCTGGCGGTGGTGACGGCCGTCGGCGACGACGCGGCTGCTCGGACGGCTTTCCGCGACACGATGCGCACCCGCAAACTCGGCGAATTGCGTGAGGGTGTGTGGACCCGGCCCGCGAACATCGAGATCGTTCTCGGGCCGGATGCCAGCCGGCGCGTTTCGGTGTTCACTGCGGTACCGATGGACGCGTCGGTCGCGTTGGCGGAAAGCCTTTTCGCACCACAGCTTTGGGCTCGCGACGCGCGGCGGCTGCTGCACGAGTTCGCGACTTCGTCCTCGTTGCGGGAGCGGTTCGAGGTGGCGGCAGCGGCGGTGCGGCATATTCTCGACGACCCGCTGCTGCCCGATCCGCTACTCCCCGCCGACTGGCCCGGGCTACCGCTGCGCGCCGAATACGCGGCGTTCCGAACCGAATTCATGGCATTCGCGGAGCAGCTGCTTGTCACCTCGGATGCGTAGTGGCGATCGGGGAACTGCGCAGGCCGGTTTCAGTCGCTCGTCTTGGGCGTGGCGCGTTGAATGATCGCGGCGCTATCAATACCCGTCGGTAAGGTGCCGAAAACGTCGCCGTGTTCGCCGCCGAGCCTGCTGACGGTGAACGCGTCCGCGACCGCCGGGTGACCGTAGCGAACGAGCAGCGACGCCTGAAGTACCTGCGCCATATCGCCGACGATGCGGCGGGCGCGATGCTGGATCGTGTCGAAGTCGCCGAATTGCTGTTCCAGCCGGACGATCGCGGCGTCGAGGTGCGTGTCGGCACCCGAGGCACGTTTGACTTCGTCGAAAAAGGCGCCAAGGGTTTCCGGTTGTTTGGCCATCGCGCGCAACGTGTCGAGCGCGGCGACATTGCCCGACCCCTCCCAGATCGACATCAACGGCGCTTCCCGATAGAGCCGCGGCATCCGCGATTCTTCGACATAACCGTTGCCGCCCAAGCATTCCAACGCCTCGGCGGCATGGATCGGGCCGCGTTTGCACACATAATATTTGCTCACCGCCAACGAGATTCGGCGCAACTGGTCGGCGCCGTCCGCCCCGGCCGTCGCCCGATCGGTGAGATCGGCCAGCCACATGGCGACCGTGGTCGCCGCCTCCGCTTCGATCGCGAGATCGGCGAGCACATTGCGCATCAGCGGCTGATCCGCCAGCGTCGCACCGAAAGCCGTGCGATGCGCGGCATGGTGCGCGGCCGCGGCGACACCGGTGCGCATCGCGGTGGCGGTGCCGATGGTGCAATCCAGCCGGGTGAGGTTGACCATTTCGATAATCGTCGGCACGCCACGGCCTTCGGCACCGACCAGCCAGCCGATGGTGTTGTCGTATTCGACCTCGCTACTGGCATTGGAACGATTACCGAGTTTGTCCTTGAGCCGTTGCAGCGCAAAGGTATTGCGGGTGCCGTCGGGCAGCACGCGCGGGACGAAGAAGCAGGAAAGCCCGCCGGGTGCCTGCGCGAGCACCAGGAACACATCCGACATCGGCGCGGAGGTGAACCACTTGTGCCCGGTGATCCGGTAACTTCCGTCCGGCATCGGGGTGGCGGCGGTGGTATTGGCCCTAACGTCCGAGCCGCCTTGCTTTTCGGTCATCGACATCCCGGCGAGCAACCCGCGCTTGGACAGCGGCGCTCGCAGCACCGGGTCGTATTCCTTTGCACACAACAGGGGTTCGTACTGCGCGGCGAGTTCCGGAGCCGCACGCAGAGCGGGGACGACCGCGTAGGTCATCGAGATCGGGCAGCCGTGGCCCGCGTCGACCGGGCCCCATACGCTCAATTTCGCGGCCCGCGTCAGGTGCGGGTTCGGCCGGGTGTCCGCCCACACCGCGCCGTGCAAGCCGAGGCCGACCGCGTGCGCCATCAACCGGTGATAACTCGGGTCGTAGCCGACCTCATCGATCCGGTTGCCATAACGATCGTGCGTCTTCAGCGTCGGCGGATGCGCCTCGGCGAGATCACCGAGCTCGATGGCTTCGGCGCTGCCTGCCAGCCGTCCGATCTCGTGCAGTTCGTCGAGTGAGTGGTCGGCGCCCGCGCGGTGTAGCGCCTCGAGCAGCACCGGCTGCTCGGCGGCGTCGTAGTCGACGAGCGGGGGAACCTGGTTCGTTACCGCGTGGGTAGGCATGAATTCAGTATTACAGCGTTCCGTCAATTGATACAAGTATGTAATATCAGTGGGGAGTTCGCCCCGCCATAGTCAGGAAACCCTGTTGTCAGACTTCGAGAATCATTCCGGCACCCGCCCGGCCGCTTGGTATGAGGGGCTTACCGACGCCCCCGATTCACCGTGGGCCGACCGCGCGCTCCCGCCGACGGAAGCCAGCTACCGCACGCTCACCTACGAGGTCACCGGCCGGATCGCGCGGATCACCTTCAACCGCCCCGAACGCGGAAACGCGATCACCGCCGACACTCCGCTCGAGCTCGCGCACGCGGTCGAGCGGGCCGATCTCGATCCGCGCGTGCACGTAATGGTGGTTTCCGGGCGCGGTAAAGGCTTCTGCGGCGGCTACGACCTGTCGATCTTCGCCGAGAACGGACAGGAACCGGCGGACGACGCGGCGGCGCCCACCGGCACCGTGCTCGACCCGGCGGTCCAGGCCGGCAATCACAATCCATGGGGCACCTGGGACCCGATGGTCGACTACGCGATGATGAGCCGATTCAACCGCGGCTTCGCCAGCCTGCTGCACGCCAACAAGCCGACGGTCGCCAAGCTGCACGGGTTCGCCGTCGCGGGCGGCACCGACATCGCGCTCTACGCCGACCAGATCATCTGCGCCGACGACACCAAGATCGGCTACCCGCCCACCCGGGTCTGGGGCATTCCGGCCGCGGGCATGTGGGCACACCGCCTCGGCGACCAGCGCGCCAAGCGGCTGCTGTTCACCGGCGACTGCCTGTCCGGCAAGCAGGCCGAGGAATGGGGCCTCGCCGTCGAATCCGTGCCCGCCGATGAGCTCGACGAGCGAACCGAGGCGCTGCTCGAACGCATTGCCCGGATGCCGATCAACCAGTTGGTCATGGCGAAGCTGGCGTTGAACAGCGCACTGCTCGCGCAGGGGGTGGCGAACTCCGGCATGATCAGCACCGTCTTCGACGGCATCTCCCGGCACACCCGCGAGGGTTACGCCTTCCAATTGCGTTCGGCCACTGTGGGTTTCCGGGAGGCGGTGCGGGAACGCGACGAGCCGTACGGTGATTGGAAGCGGGCGCAGTTCGACAAATAGCCGCGTTCAGGCGGCGATCTTTTCGATCATCGGCGTGAGCACGCGGCGGGCGCCGGTTTCGATGAAGCGGGTCTCGCCGCGGTGCAACAACAGCCGGATGCTGTCGGCCCAGCGGACCGGCGCGCAGATCTGTGCGGCGAGCGAGGCCCGCAGGTCGGCGGCGTGCAGTTCGGCGGTGAGGTTGGCAACCACGGGAATTCGGAGGTCGCGGATCGGTGCGGCGGCCAGGACCTCCGCGAATCTGGTCCGAGCGGCCGCCATCAGCGGCGAGTGGAAGGCGCCGCTCACCGGTAGCACCACGTAGCGAGTCGCGCCCGCGGCGAGGAAATGGTCGCGCGCCGAGCGTATGTGCTCGGCGCAGCCGGAGATCACCACCTGGTCCGGTGTGTTCAGGTTCGCCACCCAGATGCCGCCGCCGGGGCTGTCCGCGGCGGTGGCCTCGACCCGCTCGGCGGTGAGGCCGACCACCGCCGCCATCGCGCCACCGTCGGCGTCTGCCATCAATTCGCCGCGCCGGGCGACGAGTTCGAGCCCGCTGGCGAAGTCGAACGCGCCCGCCGCGAACAGCGCGCAGTACTCGCCCAGGCTGTGGCCGAGCAGATACGACGGAGGCAATGCCGTCTTGCGTTGAAAACGTAAGTAGGTCAAGGCATTCACGGTGTAGATGGCGGGCTGGGCGTACCGGGTCATGGCGAGGCGCGCGCCGCCTGCCTCCGTGCACACCTCGCGCACCGAATACCCGAGTACCGCGTCGGCCTCGCGCACGAGATCGGGGAACTCGTCGAACAGTTCCTTGCCCATGCCGGGAAACTGCGAACCTTGGCCGGGGAAGACGAAGACAGGCATCGTTCGGCGCTCAGTCGCCGAGTTCGGTGAACACGAACTTGTCGTTGGCCCCCGCCGCCAACTCGCGATAGGTCTCGATCGCCCGGTCCAGCGGCCGGGCGACGATGCCGGTCGGCGCGGGCAGGGCACCCGAGTCGAACAGCTCGCCGAGGCCGTTGAGCGAGGCGGCGCTGGTGATGGTGTCGTGCCTGGCCGAATTGACGCCGACGAGGGTGCCGCCGCGGCGGTAGAGGTCGAGCACGGGAACTCGCTCGTGACCGTCGGCGGGTGCGGCGATCACCGCGATGTGACCGCCGGTGCCGAGCGCGGTGATCGCCGCGGGCAGCCAGCAGCCGGTGGTGTCGAATACCGCCTTGGCACCGTCGGTGAAGCGGTCACGGACCTGTGCGGCGAACTTCTCGGTGTCGTCCAGCACGATCGCCTCGACACCTCGGGCGCGCAGTTCGGCGGCGCGTTCCGAACGGCGCACGCCGACAACGACATCGGCGCCGCGGGCGGTGGCGAGCAGGTAGGCGGCCGTGCCGACCGCACCCATGCCGATGAGGACCAGGCCGGTGCCCGCGCCGACGCCGATCCGTTCGACGGCCTCCCACGCGGTCAGGTAGGGCACACCCGAGGCGGCGGCCTCGGCGAAGGACAGGCTGATGGGTTTGCGCGCGACACCGGCCGCGGGCAGCGCCAGGTATTCGGCGTGCGAGCCGTCGCGGACGAACCCGAGTTCACGGCCGCTGCCCCACACTTCCTGGCCGATCAGCCCGGCCGGGCCCGCCACGATGACACCGGCGAAGTCACGGCCGGGGGTGCGCGGCACGGTCGTGTACGGGAACTTGCCGAGTACATTCTTGAAGTCGCTCGGGTTGACGCCCGCGGCGTGGATGCGCACGACGACCTCACCCGGGACCGCTTGCGGCCGAGGCACTTCGGCCAGGGACAAGGCGTCGAGGGAGCCGATCTGGTCGAAACGCAGTGCCTTCATTGTCCGTCCTCGGTGTGCGATGTGAGTAGGTCCCAATAGGTCTCGAGCGTTCGATGGTCTCCGTGCCGGAATACCGCCGCCACGTAGCCGTCGGGGCGGAGCAGCACGCCGGTGTGTTGCGGCACCCGCAGCTGTGCGCGCCATCGTCCGGAAACGTCGAACAGTACGTTGCCGCCGTTCGGTCGCCGGTACTTCTGTCGTGGTGACGGCCGGTCGTAGACGACATAGCTGACCGTCCCGTGCTCGACTCGAGCCGTGCACGCTTCCGGCGGGACGGTGTCTTCACCGGCGAAGATGAGCAGCACGTGCCGGTAGCCGCCCAGTTCGGCCAAGAGCCGCAGCGAGTGACCGTCCGCGGTCTCGAAGGCGCAGTGCGGCATGCGTTCTCCGACCCGCACCCGAGGCCCGCCGGGTGTGCTGCCCGGTGCGGGGCGCGCGAAGAGGCCGCCCTCGGGATAGCCGACGCGGTACTGGCTGACCTTCGCGAGTTCTTCGGCATGGAACTTGGGGAGGCGGAGTAGATAGTTCTGATAGCGCAGTAACCGCCGTTTGAGGCGATTGCGGCCGAAGATGCGCTCGCTGAGCATGTTGTTGTATGCGAACAGACCCTTCGCGACCGGATGCCGTTCGTCGTGATAACTGCGCAGTATCGCGGTGCCGCCGTGACGCAGGGTGCTGCCGAGCTTCCAGGCCAGGTTCATCGAGTCCTGTATGCCGGTATTCAATCCCTGTGCACCGATGGGGCTTTGGATGTGGGCGGCGTCGCCGACGAGGAAAATGCCGCCCACCTGTAGTCGTTCCGCCAGATATTGGCGTGGATTGAAGCGGGTGAGCCAGAACGGTTCTCCGAGTTTCACGTGCGCGAGGCCGACGGTGCGCAACAGCTCGTCGAATCGGCGCAGAATGAATTCCTCGTCGACTTCCGCGGCGGCGGTGCGCGACGTGGAGATCAAGCGGAAGTAGCGTCCGTCGATCGGCAGGATGGTGAAGAAGGTGCCTTCGTCCAGATAGAACGCGTGCCGATCCTCGGGATGGTATGGGAAACCGGCCATTTCGATGTCGGCCATGATGAAGGTCTCCGACTGTTCCGCGCCGTCGAAGGGCGTGCCGATCACCTCACGCACCCGGCTCCGGCTGCCGTCGGCGCCCACCACATAGCGTGCTTCGACCGTAGTGAGTGCGCCATCGGCCGCGGTGAGGGTGCAGACATGGGTTGCCTTCGACTGCGCGACCTCCGTGAGGGCAAGGCCACGTTCGACGAGGATGCCGTGTTCGGCCAGTGCGGCGGTGAGGATTTCGATCGTTCGGCGCTGGCTCAGGTGCAGCACACCGTGGAATTCGCCGTCGAGTCCGGCCAGATCGGTGACCGCGATGGGGTTTCGCCGCTCGGTGTAGTGGTGGATGCGACGGGAGAGGATGCCCTCCTCCAGGAAGCGGTCGGCGACGCCGAGCATCCGGAAGCATTCGAGCGTCCGTGGTGTCAGCGTCATCGCCTTGCTCAGCTCCGACCAGCGGTCGAGCTTGTCGACGATGCGGAATCGCACGCCATTGGCGGCCAGCGCCAAGGCCATGGTGAGTCCGACCGGGCCAGCACCGACGATGAGGACGTCGACCTGCGCTGTGCCGTTTCGACTTTCGATCATCGGGCACCGCCACGGGACAACTGCCACGCAGACAGGCACTCGGCGATCCGAGGGGCCATGGCGTCGCGGTACGCGGCGAACACGAATCGGTCCGGCCTCAGCACCACGAAATCGGCGTCGCCGATGGCGCGCACCAGATCGCCGGTGGCGTCGTCGAGCACGAGCACCCCGGGTTTACTCGGCTCCCCGTGAGCGCGCACCTGCGCGACCACCGTGTCGGCACCGAGCAGCGCGCGCCAGCCGATCGCGGAGATGCGGCTGTGGCTTCGCGCCAGTACCGCGAAGCCGTGGCCGAGGAGATCGTCCAGCGGTCGGGTGCTGCCTTCGTGCAGCACCACCGGCTGCGGGAACATCTTTCCACCGCCGGCCTTTTCGTCGAAGAAGCCGATGTCGTATTCGGGTGCGGGTTTGGCGCGACGCTGGTCTTGCACCGACAGTTCGAGCGCGTCCGGTGCCTCGCCGCTGTCCCCCTCGATCCGGCGGGCGAGGTGCCGCACGAAGGCCACGGTGCGGGTGAGGTGGCCGCCGCGTTCGGTGTCGTAGCTGTCCAGGATGTCGGCGGGCAGGCGGTCCTGGAGCACGAAGGCGATCTTCCAGGCGAGGTTGATCGCGTCGCGGACACCGGAGCACAGGCCTTGGCCGCCATAGGGCGGAACGAGATGCGCGGCGTCGCCGAGCAGGAAGACGTTTCCGTCGCGCAACTGTTCGGCGTGCCGGAAGTAGCGTTCGTATACCGCGGCTCGCACGACGTCGACCGGGTGATCGGCGACCAGTGGCCGCAGTGCTTCCTGAATATCTTCTCGGCCAACGGTTTCGGCTCGTTCCGCCGCACCGAGCCGGCATTCGATGCGGCGCATTCCCGCGGGGAGGGAGATCGACACCATGGGTTGGTCGGCGGTGTCCTGATGGCGGTCGCGCATCGCTGCCGCGAGGACGTCGTCATCGCGCACGTCGACCACCAGCCACTTCTCCTGCTGGGTGTCACCGAGAAGTTCGACGCCCAGTTGCTGACGTACCCGGCTGCGGCCGCCGTCGCAGGCCAGCAGGAATCGGGCGGACGCGCGCAGTTCGTGGCCGTCGGCGTCGCGCATCAGGGCGACGATTCCGCCCGCCTCGTCGAAGTCGATGAATTCGGTGCCCTCGCGCAGTTCGACCGTGGGCAATTCGGCCAATCGAGCACGCAGACCTGCTTCCAGGTTTGGCTGGAGGAAGGTAGCGAGGAATGGATGCCCGAAGGGACCTGGTGTGGCGGGCGGCTGGAAGCGCGAATAGCCGACCGGGGACAGGTATTCGATGGTTGGCGAGTACCTCAGTTGCGGCAGTTGGGTTTCCGCGATGCCGGTTGCCTGCATGGCGCGCATGGTTTCGTCATCGATGCCGATCGCGCGTGGGTAGGTGTACATCTGCTGTCGGCGTTCCACCACCAACGTGTGCACGCCGTATTGGCCGAGAAGTACGGCGGCGAAGAGGCCGACCGGGCCCGCGCCGATGATGATCGCTTCGTATTGCGTTGGGGTGGTGTCGAATCCGTTCATCGGGCGCCCCTCGCGAGAATGTCGAGCACGTCCCCGCGGCATTGTTCGGGGTGCAGGAAGAAGTGGTCACCGTCGAGGACGTGCAGGTCGAACTCGGCGGATGTCCAGGCGGACCAGCCTCGCATGTTCGCTTCCGTGACGCGGTCGTCGTTACGGCCGTGCATGGCGGTGATCGGCACCTCGAGGACCTTCGCTTCGGCCTGGCGAAAGCTGCCGACCATACGGATGTCGTTGGCCAGGATGGGCAATGCCATCCGCAGGAATGCCGCGTCGGCGTCGGCGGCGGGGAAACGCAGTAGGGCGGCCAGGTTTTCGAGCTGCGGATCGGTGAGGTCGCGGATCTCGTTGTCGCTCGGCAGATCTGGGTAGCCCGCCTGCCGTAGCTCTTCCCGGCATGCCAGGTAGAAGGGGTTGCCGGTGTGGCCGGGGCTGCTGAACGCGCCGATATACAGGTGCCTTGGTCCGGGGTGGCCTCGTTCGCGCAGGTTGAGCGCCAGCAGGTAGCTGATCAATCCGCCTGCGCTGTGGCCGTAGAGGGTGAACGGTTCGTCGCCGCAGCGCAGTACTTCGTCGGTCAGTTCGTGCACGATGCGGTAGACATCCGGCACCAAGGGTTCGGCGAGTCTGGTGCCGCGGCCGGGTAATGCGACCGGGCATACCTCGATGTCGGCGGGTAGTAGGGATCGCCAGCCGTGGAACAGAAGGGTGCTGCCGCCGCCGTATGGAATGCAGAGCAGACGTAGTGGCGCATCGGAATTGCGCGGTGGCAGATACGGTTTCGTATTCGAGCGGAGTTCCGCAGCGGCCGTTGCGGAGCGTAGCCGGCCCGCCAGTTCGGCGATGGCGATGCCCTGTACGAGATCCTCGAGCTCGACTCGCCGGCGCGGGTCGACCGGCTCCAGCGCTCGATACAGCCGGGTCGCCTGGATCGAGTCGATGCCGAGCGCGGCGGTCGTGTCGGCGGAGCTGAGGTCGGCGGCCGGGAGGCCGGTCAGTTCGGTGACCAACCGGCTTATCGCGGCCTCGAGGAGAGTCTGAGCCGCAGGCCCATGGGCCGCGTTTATCTCGGCGATCTCGGCCGAGGACAAGCGCAGCGGGTCCGCCGAGGCGTCCGAGGCCGCGATGACCGAGTCGATGCCGCTGTCGATCCAGCGGACGGTGCAGGCATGGCATTCGACGATGCTGGCCGCGTCCGCGTCCAGTAGGGCGAACCGGCCGATCACGCTCTTGCCGTCGGGGGCGAGCTCGACGCCGTCGACCCGAATGCTGTGCGGCGCCACCGGTTCACCGGGTCGCACGATCAGACCCGCCATTCGTTCGACCATGAACGCGGCGCCCGCCGGCACGACGTCCGGCATGAGGACGTGGAAGACCTGGGCGCACGCGTCGAGGATGCCGGGGGCGACGCGGGTCGCCGCACGCTCCGCACGGATGGCATGCGCGGGATCGATAGCGGCGATGGCGACGGTGCCGTGGCGGCGCACCGCGCCGACCGCACGGACGCTCGGCCCCAGCCGCAGACCACGGTCGTGCATGGCGGCATAGAACTCGTCGCCGGTGTATGCGGTATCGGATCCGACTGACGCGCCGACGATTTCGGCGAAGACCGGTGGCGGGCCGGAACGCTTGACCAGTGCTCCGCAGACATGCGTCCGCCATCGGTTCGCCTCCGCGTCGACTAGCGAATAGAAGCCGAACCGTGTTGTGGCGGCGTCGATGTCGTCGAAAGCCAACCGCACCGAAACCGGCGTGTCCGCTATCACGAGCGCGGAACTGAAGGTCATCTCCGCGATGTCGAAGCGAGCATCGGGGGCGAGCCGGGCGGTCGCGCGGAGCAGCATTTCGACGAAATACCCGATGTGCACGATGTTGTGGGTGTCGGCCAGCGGGAGCACACTGTTCGCGAGCACGAAGTCCAGCTCGGAGCTGCCGCGCGGTGCGGGATGGATGTGTGGTTCCAGCGGGTCGCCACCAGGTACCGCGGTTGGCTCGTCCAGCGGCGATTCCAGGACGTAGACGGACTCCTCGTAGGCCGAAATGGGCACCTGGACTCGCTGGGCTCCGGTGCCTTCGTACCAGGCGGCCCAGTCGACCTCCGCGCCCAGCTCGTACAGGCGGACCAGGGCCGCCAGCAGTGCGTCCGTGCCCGAGGCGAGTTCGACCACGGACAGTGCCTCGGCCATCGGTCGAGTCGGTGTCGATTCGAGGCCGAGCACCACGGCCACCCGCGCTTCGTGGCCGACACAGAGACGCGCGGTGCGGGCGAGATCGGGTGTTGCTTGTGCGGCTTGCCGCCAGTAGTCCGGTTCCAGTGCTCGGCGTGGACTGAGGAACTCGCCGGTGGCCGGACAGATCACGGCGGCTTCGAAACGGAATACCTGCGCGGGCACTCGCGTTGCCGGGCCGGTTCCCTCCGGTATCCGCAGCGCGGCAACACCGCTCGGCGTCAGGAAACTCGGCTCGTCTGGCGCCGTGACGAACAGGTCGATCAATTCGCCGACCAGGCAATCCGCGCTGCGCGCACCGGTTTCGATAGCCGTCGCGTACATGCCGATACCGTCGGGGCACCAGATCTCGGGCTCGATGCCGAAGCCGCGCCACATCCGGATCAGGCCGCACAGCACGGCCAGTTGGTGGCACGCCGCCGCCACCGGACTGTCGGTGCGGGTTCCCCTCGGCAGTGGCGTGCCGCGATGTGCCGTCCATGCGGTGGCCACGGCGTCGAAACCGCCGCGGAATCCGCTGAACGATCGATGCCAGCTGTCCGCTCGCGAATCCGGTTGCCGCGGAATCAGTCCCGACAGGACGAAGACCGGCTTCAGCGGGCCGGTTCGGGTCAGTACCGATCGGGTCGTGAAATGGGGGGTAGCGGAGAGGGTTTCGAGTGCGTCGAGCAGTTCGTCGCGATTCGCGCCCGTTACGTAGCTGCGATAGGGGCCGTGCGCGCGGCCGGTGGCGTAGGTGAAGCACACGTCCTCGGCGTTCGCGTCGGGCGTGGTTCGGAGGTATCGCACCGCGTCTTCGATGGTGGTCGCCAATGTTTTCGCGGAGCGGGTACCGAGGAGCAGGGCGTGCGTGCGCTGCTCGGTGCTCGCGGTGCGTTGCCGCTCCTCGGGGCTGCCGATCACCGCGTGCGCGTTGGTTCCGCTGAATCCGAACGAGCTGACCGCGGCGATCAATTCGCGTCCGGGGACATCTAGGTGCGCGTCGGGGACGCGCAATCCCAGTTTGTCGAAGTCGATCGGGTGGCTGAGCGCGTCGTATCCGGGTTGCGCCGGGATGCGGCGATGTTGCAGCACCAGAACCACTTTGAGCAGTGAAGCCAGTCCCGAAGCGGCCTCCAGATGGCCGATCTGGGCTTTGTTCGATCCGACGATCAGTGGCCGGTCCACCAGGCGGTCCTGGCAGTAGGCCGCGCTGGCCGCCGTCATCTCGATCGGGTCGCCCAATGGTGTTCCGGTTCCGTGGGTTTCGAGATAGTCGACCTCGGATCCGCGCAGGCCCGACTTGCGTAACGCGTCGGTCAGCAACTGCCGCTGTGCTCGTCCGTTCGGCACCGTCAGACCGCTGCACCGTCCGTCGTGATTGACGGCGGTGGCGCGCACCACCGCGAGTACGCCGTCGCGGTCGTTGTTCGCGTCGGACAACCGCTTCAGCACTACGACGGCACCGCCTTCGCCACGCCCGTACCCCTGGCCGTCGCCGGTGAACGGGTGGCAGCGGCCATCCAGCGACAGCGCGCCGAATCCGGCCAGCGCGCCAACCACCGATGGGTCCAGCAGCAGATTCACCCCGCCGACCACCGCGATGTCGCAGTCACCGTTGCGGATGCCCGCGCAGGCCAGATGCAGGGCGACCAGGGACGACGAGCACGCGGTGTCGATGGAGAGCGCGGGCCCGGCGAAGTCGAAGGTGTGGCTGATGCGCCCGGACACGACGCTGTCCAGGGTGCCGGTCGCCACGTAATGGCCCGGCTCCCCGGACTTCCGGGCCAGCGCACCGTATTCGCCGCCGATCACGCCGAAGTAGACGCCGACCTTGCCCGTCATCCGCCACGGGTTGTACCCCGCCCGTTCCAGCGCCTGCGCGGTGAGCTTCAACGCCAGCCGCTGCGTCGGGTCCATGTCGCGCGCCTCGTTCGGCGAGATGTTGAAAGGCCGTGGATCGAACCGCATTACGTCGCGATCGAGATAGTTCGCCGACGCGTAGGCCGCCGCCGCAGGATGCCGCGCGAAGTACCGACTGTGCACGTTTCGCAGCCACTCGCTCGCGGGAGCGTCACGCTCACAAGACTTTCCGGAATTCAACAGTTCCCAGAAGGCTTCCGGTGAATCGACACCGCCGGGCAGCTCACATGCCGTGCCGATGATGGCAACAGGACCCGCGGCAGCGCCGCCGGTGGCCGTCTCCCGGTTCAGCTCTCGAATCGTCGCGAGCGACTTCCGTAACAATGCTCTGAGCTGCGCATTTTCTTCTTCGGGTGTCATCTGGATTCCTCGATCGATAGCCGGGCGTCAGAGGATCGCGGTCAGCACGCGCTCGAGTTCCACCGGCGACAGCTCATCGATGGTGGCGGCGTCCAATGCGGTCAGGACGTTCTCGTCGTCGGTGTTGTCCTCGACGCGAGCCTCCGTTGGCTGCTGGTCTGAAAACGGCTGGGCCACCTCACTATCGAGCGAACGCTCGAGGTACTCGGCGAACTCGGCAATCGTCGGATAGTCGAATGCCGTCGTCTCGTCGGGGACGAAACCCAGCGCGGCAGAGATCCGGCCGCGAACCTCCTCCAGCTGGATCGACGTCATGCCGATGTCGAAGAAGCCCATGTCGACGGCGGGCAACTCCCCCTCCGGGTAGGCAAGAGCGGCGCCGATCCACCCCTGCAGCCGCGTGCGAAGCAACTGGCGCCGCAGCGTCGGCGGCAGATCGGCCAGCTCAGACCGCAGGTCGCCGGTGCTGATCGCGGGTGCGACGGCCGCGGCGGGGCTGCTGGCAATGATCGGCGACGTTTGTCCTGTCGTCGGTCCGGGCGGCTGCGACGGTTGTCGGTCCGCTCGTCCGATAGCGGCTTGTGCGGGCCAGAACCGCTGGCGCGACAACGGGGTCGGCGGTAGGTAGGCCGGTAGCTCGATGTCCAGTTCCGGGTGGACGATGCTCCAGTCGATCGGAAATCCGACCGACCACAGGGCGGCCAGCCGGTGGTGGGAGCCGTCGGTGGCCAGCTGCCGAACATAGTTTTGGTCTGCGGCCGACCCATCGCCGAACATGCTCATCTCGACTCGGCTCGCGTAGATTCCCCTCTCGCTCAGCCGGTTTCCGCTGCCCTGATGTTCGGCGAAGAAGCGAAGGGACTCGACCGCGTCGGACAGCCTGGCCGTCACGAAGGCGAATCGGTGCGGGAGACCTGCTCGGTACCGCAGCAGGGTCTTGGCTACAGAGGCGAGTGTCACGGTGGTGGCGAACGCCGCTCGACGGGGCTCCCGCTCAGCCGCGTCCAGGTACGTGGCGAGGGTGTTTGCCTGGGCCGCAAGTGTTTCCGCGGTACGGCCGGATACACCGATGATGTACCGAGGCGCGGGTGCATTCATGGCTGGTACTCCTCGATCAGGACATGAACATTGGTGCCGCCCGCGCCGATCGAGGACAGTCCGGCGCGGCGCGGGGTGGCAGGCGCCCCCATTCGTGCGGGATCCCAGTCCTCGAGGGTTCGTTGGACGTAGACCGGCGAGTTGGTGAAATCGATGGCCGGATTCGTGCGCTCCGCGTGCAATAGCGAGGGGACCAGGGTGCGGTTGTGCAGTTGCAGCAATACCTTGGCCAGCTGCGCGACCCCGGCGGCGGCTTCGGCGTGACCGATATTCGATTTGACCGAACCGATCGCGCACCGCTGTCGCCGCGGCATCGCCATCTCGAAAGCGGAACGGATGGCGGCGATTTCGACCGGATCGCCCAGTCGGGTGCCGGTGCCGTGCGCCTCGAAGTAGGTGATCGTGTCCGGGGTCCAGCGGGCCTGCCACAGCGCCCGTTCGATGGCCGTGGTGTGTGCCGCCGGGCTCGGCACGGTGAAACCGTTGGTCCGGCCCCCATGGGTGAGCGCACTCCCCCGGATCACGCCGTAGACCCGGTCGCCGTCACACGCCGCGTCGGCCAACGGCTTCAGCAGAAACGCCCCCACCGCCTCCGCGGGCACGTACCCGTCACCCCCTTCGCCGAAGGCGCGGCAGCGGCCATCCGAGGAGAGGAACTGATATTCCGCCAGCATCTGATACTTCGACGGGTGCAGACTGAGGTTCACACCGCCCGCCACCGCGAGTGAGCATTCGCCACGGCGCAGGCTTTCACACGCCAGGTGCAGCGCGTACAGCGACGACGAGCACGCCGTGTCCAAAGTCAGACTGGGACCGCGGAAGTCGTTGAGATACGAGACGCGGTTGGCCACCGCGTAGGTCTGCGAGTTGATCGGGGCATACGAATTCGCGCCAGCCGCTTCGTGCTGCACGAGCTGATAGTTGTTGAAGCTCGCGCCGACGTAGACGCCGACCTCATTGTCATGCGCTGCCGGGAGCCGCTCCCGCGAGTAGCCCGCGACCTCCAGGCACCCGCGGGTGGCCTCCAGGAACAGTCGTTCCTGCGGGTCCATGAAAGCCGCCTCGACCGGTGCGATACCGAACGCCGCCGCATCGAAAAGGTCTACATCGGAAAGGAATCCGCCCCACTTCGAATAGACCTTGCCCGGCACATTGCGCCGCGGGTCGAAGTACTGGGCATGATCCCAGCGATCGAGCGGAATCTCGGCAACAGAATCGACTCCGTCGCAAAGGTTCTGCCAGAACTCCGGCACCGAGTCGGCACCGGGGAATCGAGCATCGAACCCGATCACGGCAATACCCTCTTCCGTCGACTCTCGCCGAATCCGTCGCCGTGCAACGGGCCGCTTGGCCGGGGGCGCGGCACCATTAGACGCCGGTTCGGGCGTGGGAGCGGACGCTGAGCCGAAGTGCTTCTGGACGCCGTCGGCGTGGTCACGCTGGATCCGGTCGGCGACCTCGCCGATATTGCGGCATTCGAAGAAGAGGGTCGCGGCGATGTCGCCGAAGCGTTCGGAGAGTTGCAGGTTGAGGGTGTGGATGATAAGCGAATCGATGCCGATGTCCGCGAATTCTGTTGCTGCGCGCAAGTTCTCCCGGGGAGACCGGGTTGCTTCGGCGATCAGATCGATGAGGAGCTGTTCCAGGCGCGCCCCGAACTCCGTTTCCCCGGCATTCGCCGAAACCGGCTCCACCACCGTCTTGCCTGCGAATGCCTGGCCGGAGTCGAGACTTTCAGCCGAACCGTCGCCACTGGATCCCGGCGTTGGCCGGAATGACGGGGACGTGATTTGCGGGTCCGACGGAGTCGCGTCCCGCACCGGCAGAGTGGCCACGTCCGCCGCTGGCCGAGTCGTCGGCACCTGACCGTCGATACGGAGATCAGTGTCCTCGTGCCAGAACGAATGCTGGTCGAACACATAGCCGGGCAGTCCCGGTAGTCGAGGCGTCTCGTCGAGTTGCGGCCCGGCCCAATCGACATCGCAACCGCGCAACCACAATTCGAGGAGCGCGGCCGTCATGGTGCGTGGTTCGCCGTCCGCGATGTGCACGATGTCGAGCGCTGACTCGGCGTCCCATGGCCCGAGCACGACCACGGCCGAAGACCGTTCGGCGAGCCCGGCGACGGCGGCCGCAAGGTCGGCATCCGGAGCCGGAAGCTCCAGCCTGCGCCCGGCATAGGACTGCTCGGTTCGCTTCGTGAGCGCACCGAACCGGGTGAGCCGCGCCGATCGCACCACCGCTCGATCACGGGCACTCTCCGCTAGCTCCGTCAGCTCCGCATCGCCGAATAGTGCTGCCACAGCGTCACTTCGGTCCACGATGCCGTCGCAGATAAGCACGGCCAGCTCCGCGGTCGCGGGTGGCAGCCATCCCGGCGGCGTCAATCCCCACGCGCGGTCGATCTCGCCTGCCGCCACATTCACCGCAAGCGCGAGCACCGCGAGCTGTTCCGGCGTGAGTTCCGGCGCCAGCTCGGCGAACCGGCGGATCGCGTCGACCACCGAAAAGCCTCGGGCGGACAGCAGCTGCTCCCACCGGCCGAGCGCTCGCGCGAAGGTGTGCTGGTGGTCGAGCAGCAGTGCCGCCTGCGTGATGTAGGGCGTGACCTCGGTCAGCGTGCTTGCGCAACCGGTCACCAGCTCACGCAGATAGTCCGCGTCGATCTCGTTGGGCAGCAAGCATTCCGCGCCGATCAGCACGGTGTACTGCGGTGGCGCCTGCAGCACCGGTGGTTCGTCGACGAGCAGGGCACCGACCGCCTCCTCCATCGGGATCGCCTGCGCGTGCACCAGCGCCGCTGCCGCGCCGACCGCATCGAGCGCGACCACCTCGGTGATCGTCACCCGACGGCGAGCCAGCTCGGCAAGCCCGTCGAGGTGCGCCACGAACCGGGTGAGGCGGCCGTCCGCGATGGACTCACCATCCCGGTCGGCGATCAGCGCGCGCAGTTCTCGACCGGCGGCGGAGTCGGACACGGCGCCGAGCCGCCCTGCGGCACTTGCCGAATCGTGCGGCGCGAGCACCACCATCGGCTCAGGCGGCGCGGCCACATGACGGACGGCACTCGGCTCGCCCCGCCGTACCGCGGCGAGCAGATCCGCGATGCCGTCCGCCGCGACCCCGAGCCGGTAGGGCAGGTTCAGCAGCCGCTGGTTCGCCGCATGACACAGCTGCGGCACGAATTCCGGTTCGGACCAGCGCGGTTCGTCCGCCCACGCGGCGAGCGTCTTGCGCAGTGCGTCAGGCGATTTCGCGGCCACCGTGAAGACTGCGGGTCCACGCCGCGGCGCCGGGGTACGACGGCCGACGGGCGCTTCGTATTCCTGCACTACCGCATGGCAATTGACACCACCGAAGCCGAACGAGCTGATCCCCGCGGTACGCGGGCCGTGCTCGCCGGGCCAGTCGACGAGGGCATTCGGGAAGCGAATGGTCGCACCGACGGCGTGCAGCAACGGATTATGGATCTCCATGTTCAACGTCGGCGCGATGCGACCGTGCCGCAGCATCAGCAGGATCTTGATCAGCCCGGCCATCCCCGCGCCCGCCTCGACATGGCCGATGTTCGTCTTCACCGAGCCGACGGCGAGCGGCGTGCCGCGGTCGCGGCCGTACACGCTGTTCAGCGCTTCGATTTCGATGGGATCGCCGAGGCTGGTACCGGTCCCGTGCGCTTCCACATAGCTCACCGCGGCCGGTTCGACATCCGCGGCGGCCAGCGCGCGGTTGATCACGTCCGCCTGGGCCGCGACGCTCGGCGCGGTGAGGCTCCGGTTGTGCCCGTTGTGGTTGGTGGCGATGCCGCGCAGCACACCGTAGATGTGGCAGCCGAGGCGCTCCGCCTTCGCGCGGGTGGTCAGCAGTACGACGCCGACGCCCTCCCCCGGCACATACCCGTTTGCGCGCCGATCGAAGGTGAAGCACCGTCCGTCGGGGCTGAGCATCCGTGACTGGGAGAACGCCAGATACCGCCACGGCGAGCAGATCACGTTCACCCCGCCGACCAGTGCGAAATCGCAGTCCTCGGTGAGCAGGTCGGCCCGGCCCTGCGCCAGCGCGACCAGCGAGGCCGAGCAGGCGGTGTCGACGGTCCTGCTCGGCCCGGTCAGGTTGAGCAGGAACGAGATTCGGTTGGCCGCGATGCACGCGTAGTTGCCGGTGGGGTCGAAGGCATCGACCTGCTTGTTGTTGGCGATCCCCTTGATCAGGTAGTCCTGCGCCATCAGCCCGACGTTCACCGAGGTACGGCCCGACTGCAGCAGGTCGATCGGCAGCCCGGAGTCCTCGACGCAGTGCCACGTCTCCTCCAGCAGCAGTCGATGCTGCGGATCGATGGCAACGGCCTCGCGCGGGGACAGGTTGAAGAACGCGTTGTCGAAGTAGCGCGCTCCGGCCAGCCTGCCAAGCCATTTCGTGTTGATCTTCCCGGGGTTGCGATCGCCCGGCGCGAAGAAGCGCTCCCGATCCCATTGATCGGGGCCGACTTCCGCGATATCGGAGTGTCCGGTCGCTAACGTTCGCCAGAACTGTCCGGAATCGCGCGCGTTCGCGTATCGGCAGGCGAGGCCGACCACGACGACATCCTGTTCCATCGCCTTCGACTCCCTGACCTTCAAAAAGCACCGTCGACGCGAATCTCCGGACGGCACAACACCGTTCGGACAACCACGGCGAGCGTGCACAACGTGACGGCGACAACGCCCATGGGGACCGCGCTGACCCCACCGAGCCCGACCAGCGGCGCGACCACCGCGCCGAACAGGAACTGCGTGCACCCGAGCACGGCTGAGGCGCTACCCGCCGTCGCGCCGTGCGGTTCGAGCGCGAGTGCGGTGGCGTTGGGCATGATGAATCCGATCGAGGACACCATGAGAAAGAGCGCGGGCACCAGGAACCACAGGCCGAGGCCGCCCATCGCGACGACAACGAGCACCGCGATACCGCCGAGCGCTAAGCCGGCCAAACCGATATCTAGCAGCGAGCGCGGCGTGCTGCGATTCAACAGCCTGGCATTGACCGCATTGGCCACCAGGATTCCCGCTCCATTGATCGCGAAAAAGACGCTGAACAACTGCGGCGACGCCCGGTACACCTCCTGGAATACGAACGACGATGCGGAGATGTAGGCGACCATCGCGCCGAACGCCAATCCGATGACGAGTGCATAACCGACAAAGGACCGATCCCGCACTACCTGGCGCATATCGTGCCCCATCATCACGAGCCCGCCGCCGCGCCGGTTGGCAACCGACAAGGTTTCGGGCACCCAGCGATACGCCAGCGCCAGAAACACCACACCCAATCCGGCGAGCACCAGAAACACGCCACGCCAGTCCATGACACGCAACAGCTGACCGCCGACGACGGGCGCGATGATGGGCGCGACGCCGTTGACGGCGAGCAGGATCGAGAAGGCTTTTCCGGCCGCCGCACCGTGGTACACGTCACGGACAACGGCGAACGAGATGACGATGCCCGCAGCCCCCGCGAGCCCCTGCAGCAACCGAAACAGGTCGAATACCAGCACATTCGGCGCGAGCGCACACAGCAGCGAGGTGGCGCAGAACAACGCCATGCCCGCCATCAACGGCCCGCGCCGTCCGCGCGCGTCGCTGATCGGGCCGACGAGCAACTGACCGAACGCGAGCCCGATGAGGCACGCGGTGAGCGAGGACTGCACCCCCGACTGGGTCGTGTGCAACGCGGCGGCGGTTTGCGGGAGGCTCGGCAGGTAGAGGTCGGTGGTGACCGGACCGAACGCGGACAGCGCGCCGAGCACGGCAATCAGCCGAACATCACGCATCCCGTTGCCGGCACCCTGTTCGAGAGTGCCGGTGCCCATGTCACCCACAGCGACATCCACGACGAACCTCCACCGGCCCTCCAGCGAGGCTCGAACCAACGTATGAATTCCCCTGTAACCCCTTGGTCGAAAAGTTTACTGAGACCGGCTTTAACTCTCGGTGAACTGTCCGTGGACAAGGCGACCGGGCTATATGACGGGCGTCACGAGGGGAAATAGGCCTACATTCTTTGCAATTCGCCCGAATAGGTCATTGCCGACAAATCAACGACCGCTATTTCAGGTCACGGTTCGCGCGGAACGCACCGGGGGTGTGTCCGAGCGCGCGGTGGTAGACCTCGATGAACGCGCTCGCCGAGGACCAGCCGCAGCGGTGCGCGACGACAGTGACCGGCACTTGATCGGCGAGTAGGCGCATGGCGTTGTGCAGGCGCAGCTGGGTCCGCCATTGCGGGTAGGTCATGCCGAGTTCGGTGCGGAACAGGCGGGTCAGCGTTCGTTCACTGGCACCGACTCGGCGGCCGAGCCCGGCCAGCGTCCATACCTCGGTCAGGTCGGATTCGACCAGCGCGCAAGCCTTTCGAAGCCGTTCGTCACGGGCGGCGGGCAACCGGAGCGGCTGCTCGGGGCTGCGGCGCAACTGATCGAGCAGCACCTGACGCAGCAGCACCAGCTCGGCATCGGGCAGCTCCGGCGACGTCGAGCAGGTGATGATGAGCTCACGGACCAGCGGCAGCGCGGCGAGCACCGACGGCGTGATCCAGTCCGGCGCCAGCTCGGGCGGGAAACCCACCGTGTGGAACCGGGTCGGACCGTAGAAGTGATGTTCGTGCCAGCTCCCGGCGGGGATCCAGATCGCGCGGTCTGCTGGGGCGATCCAGCTCCCGGCGTCGGTCCTGACCTCGGCCACCCCGGAACTCGGGTAGACGATTTGGTGGTCGACATGTCGATGCCGGTGGATGCGCGCGCCCCCGGCGAGCGTCTTCACCACCGTCGAATCCTGGCTGAATATCGACATGATCAGGCAGTTTATCGGAAGCCCGCTCCCTCATACCGTCCATAGGCTGCTGAATGGGTCCAGGAGGAGGTCTGTGATGGTGAGCACGGGTGTGCGAGACGCGACGTCGGTGGCGACCACTTCGGCGTGGAAACGTATGCGGTACTGGGTGATTGCGCATGCGGTCGATGATTTCTATCAGGGCTTGGTGCCCGCGAGCATTCCGTTTTTCGTGCTGGAGCGGCACTACAGCTATGTCGCGGCCTCGGGTCTGGCCCTGGCCGCGGCGTTGGGGAGTTCGCTCCCCCAGCCGGTGCTCGGCCTGCTCGCCGATCGGTGGCGGCTGCTGTGGCTCGCGCCCGCCGGGGTGGCGGTCGCGGGGCTCGGTGCCGGACTGGCCGGACTGGCGCCGACGTATCCCATGGTGTGGATGTTGTTGCTGCTGTCCGGGATCGGCGTCGCCGCGTTTCACCCGTCGGCAGGACGGGACGCGCGCCGGGACGCCGGGAACAGCGCGTCGGCGATGAGCCTCTTCGCGGCGGGCGGCAGCGTCGGCTTCTTCCTCGCCCCCGCGCTCGCCACGCCCGCGCTGGTTTCCTACGGCGTCAGCGCCACCGCCTTCTTCATCCCGCCGGCGGTGCTGATGGGCTTCGTGCTGTGGCGTTACCAGCTGCGGCACAGCACCGGCGCACTTGCCGCGCGGTCGACCGTCGGCCATGACCGATGGGTTCCGTTCCTGGTGCTCACCGCCATTGCCGTAGTGCGCGCGATCATCTCGTTCGGTCTGAGCACCTTCATCGCGCTGTATTGGATCAACTCGCTCGGCGGCGCACGCTCGCTCGGCGGGGCCGCGTTGACCGCCTTCATGGCCGGTGGCGTAGCGGGCACGCTGCTCGGCGGCCGGATCGCGGACCGCATCGGGATGCTGCGCACCGTCCAAATCGGCAGTGTCGCAGCGATTCCCGCGTTGGTGACGCTGCGCATCGTGCCGGATCCACAGCTCGGCCTCGCGGTGGCCGTGCTCACCGGCGTGACCGTGAACATCCCGTTCGCGGTGCTGGTCAAGCTGGGTCAGGACTATCTGCCCAATCGCCCTGGCACCGCAGCGGGAGTCACCCTCGGTCTGGCGGTGAGCGCGGGTGGGTTGTTCGTGCCCGTGCTCGGCACGATCGCCGATCATCAAGGGCCACAAGCTGTCCTGACCACGCTGTGCTTCGTCCCCGTCGTCGCGGTCGGCCTCGCGATGATCCTCCCCCACCCCGCCAACCGCGGCTGAGACCTTCAGAAGTCGACCACGCTGCCTTCGACCGCGACCGCCAGCGGCGACCTGCGAGCGAGCCGGGCGGCGGTGGCGCGGGCCTCGTCCAGCAGCCTATTCGTCACGGCCACAGACGAATCAGTCGAAGGACTCAGCAGGTGGCGATGTAGTGCACGGACGGCAGTAGCTCTCGCCACGTCCGCTCATCGATCTGTGCGGCGGCGGAGGCGCACAGTTTTTCCGCGACGGCGTCCGGGTCGGTGTACCAGAGTGCCGACAACTCGTCGCCGACGCCGAGCAGGCGCGACTCGTCGCTCGGGTCGAACTGCAGGAACCACATCCAGCCGATTGCCGCGGCGATCGGGTCACCGAGCGGTTTGATGTCGGACGGGTCGGCGATATCCCACAGCCGGGCGGTCTGGTCGTCGCCGCCGGAGGCCAGGCGGTGGCCGGATCGATCGATCGCCAGGGTCTGGATGGCCGCGGTGTGCGCGCGTACCGAGCCGAGGTCATGGACCCGGTCCAGGTCGGTGACGTCCCAGGAGCGAATCATGCCGTTGTCGTCCGCGCCGAAAAGGGTGCCGCCGCCCGGGCCGAAGACGAGGCTGCGCACGTTTGCTCCGCCCGCGTCGAGTGCGGTCTCGACCGGCTTGCCCGGATCGGCTATGTCCCACAGGTGGATTCGCGATCCGTCGTCGGCGGCCGCGACGAGCGCCCGGTCGGGTGCGAACACCGCGCGTTCGAGCACGCGGTCGTGTCCGGTCGGCAATTCACCGAGCGGGCGCGCGGCGGCCGGATCGGAGACATCCCACAGCCGCAGTGACCGGCGGTCGACGCCGGTGAGCAGCCGCTTCCCGCTCGGGTCGAAGGCGATGGGCCCACCAAGCCCGGTGCCGGGTAGCGTGCCGATCGGTTCCGGTCGGGTGGGATCGGCGAGATTCCACAATCGCACCTCACCGCCACCGCCCGTCGCCAGCAGTGCGCCGTCCGGCCGCAATGCGACCTGCGTACCGTGCGGGTCGGGCGGGCCCGCCGTCACCTCACCCACAGAACGGCTGTAGAACGGCTTGCTGATATCCCAGACGTTGACCTGGCCGTCGCGAAGCCCGCTGGCCAGCAGCTTGCCCGCCCGATCGAAGCCGACCGAGCTGAGCGAACCGGCGAACACGATGGGCACGTTCACCCCCGCATGGCTCCAGGTCCTGATCCGTCCGTCCGAGCCCGCGGTCACCGCCTGGGTGTCGGAGACGATCACGAAGGACTGGGCCGAACCACTGCTGCCGTGTATCTCCCGGCCGATCGGCGAAACTCGGTCGCGGCGGGTGGTATTGAGTGCGCGCATGGTGCCGCCGGCATCCGCGACGGAGAGCATCTTCCCATCCAGCCAGAACTGCAGATCGGTGATCGGCACCGGTCGCGACTGCTGCCTGCCGACGAGCTGTGCACGGCCCTGCTCATCGATATTCCACACCTGCACAACGCCATCCGCGGTGCCCGCCCCGAGTCGGCCATCCGGACCGAGCGCGACGGCCTGTACCGCGCTTTCGCTGTCGACCGGCGCCCCAAGCGCGGTCGGGTGGTCGGCGTCTGCCACGGCCCACAATCGCACGCTGCGGTCGCCGCCCGCGCTGGCAAGCACCGGCCGGTCCGGCGCCATCGTCAGCACCTCGACCGCGCCGGCCTGCGCGGCGATCGGCGTCCCACGGCGCTGAATGGCTTGCGGCACTTCGATATCGAGGAAGCTGAGCGTTCCGTCGGCGCCGCCTGCGACCACGGTGCGGCCATCGGGCAGGTAGGCGATGGCGGTGGCGGCCGTGCCAGTGGCGAACTCACCGCGCCCGCGAGCCTGGTGCGGATCGCGGACATCCCAGAGCCGCACGGTGCCGTCGTCGCCCGCGCTGGCGAGGACGTTGCCATCCGGGCTGAACGCGACAGCTTCGACATTGCCACGATGACCACCGAGTTCCGGCCCGGCTGCGGTGATCGCCCGGGGATCCGAGACGTCCCACAACCGGATGAAACCGTCGCTGCCCGCGCTCGCCAGTACCTTCCGGTCCGGGCTCAGCGCGAGGTCGCGGACCAGTCCGTGATGCGCCGCCGCCGAGGCGATGTCCAGCGGCAGCACCTGGGTCGCGAGCAGCCGGGCTCGCGCCATCGGGTCGTCCGGGCTCAACCGATACGCCGCGAGCGCGAGCTGCGCGGACAGCGCCGGGTCGACGCTCTGTACCCGCTGCGACTGCTCGACGAGTTGGCCGAGCACCACCCCCCGGTGTTCCTGTGCAACGGAGACACGTTGCACGACAACCACTCCCGACAAGACAAGCGCCAGCGCGGCAAGCACCGCGACAACGGACCAGAGCACCCGCCTGCGCACCGTGTTGGCGCGCTGCCGAGCCAACGAGGCGGCGACGAACTCGCGGGTCAGCAGATTCGGCGAGTCCGCGCGGCGCAGCCACGCCGCCGCGTCCTCGAGCCGGGTGCGCGAGTAGAGCAGCGACATCGGCCGGTCCTGGCGCGCCCATTCCCTGGCGTCCGCCTCGATGCGCTGGCGGGCGGGCGCGAATTCCTTCTCCTCGGCCAACCATCCGGCCATCCGCGGCCAGCCTGCCAACAGCAGATCGTGCACCAATTCGAGTTCGGCGCCGCGCTGCACCACTATTCGCGCTCGGATCAGCCGGGCGATGGTGGCCCGGGTGGCATCCGGATCCGTCGACTCCTCGATCAACTGCTCGACCGGCATCCGATTGCGCACGATCGTGGTCGGCCCGATGATCGTCAGCGCCACCAGCACATGGCGTGCGGCGTCGCGTTGCCGGTCGGTGAGCCGGGACCAGAACGCTTCGGCGCCGACCGCGCAGGCCCTGGCCAGCCCGCCCACTTCGCGGTAGGCCTCCAGGCTCAGCGTCCGGCCCCGCCGGTTCGCCCAGGTCGCGGCGAGCGCGAAGGACAGCAGCGGGAGCCGAACCGAGCTGTGCGCGTCCATCGAGTTCAGATCTCGCAGCAGCGTATCGACCAGGCTGTCCTCGATCCGCAGGCCGGTGGCGGCGGCCGGTCGGACGATCGCCTCCCGAAGTTCCTGCGGCGTCATGGGATCGAGCAACATCGCGTGCTCGCGCAGCACCATCGTCAACAGCGGGTAGCGCAGCAGCTCCGAAAGGTGCGCGGTGTCGAACGCGACGACGACGGTGGTGGGTGGGTCGGCGTCGGTGGCGGCGAGCGAGGCGAGCACGGTCAGGAACTGTTGCCGCAGTGCCTCGTTCGCGCACCGCGTGAACAGTTCCTCACCGCGATCCACCAGCAGCAGGCAGTGCCCGGACGGCCGCGCGTCGAGGGCGGTTTCCAGCGCGACCATCGGGTCGTCACCGGGGGTCATGGCGATCGGCGTCCGCGCGCCCGGCGCGGCCTGCAGACCGGCGGCGAGCAAGGAGGATTTGCCGACGCCCGCCGGGCCGAGCAGCACCGCCATGGCCGGCGCCTGGCTTGTTTCGACGTTCGAAATCAATTCGAGCAGTTGCCGTTTCGCGTCATCGCGGCCGAAGAACAAATCCCGGTCCTCGACTCGGTACTCCCACAGGCCGCGGTAGGGCTCGCGCCCGATGTCAATGCTCGGTGGCTCGACCTTGGCCGCCTTCCAATCCTCGTGCCAGCGCACCAGATCGAGCAGCGAAGGGTCGAGCCGCGGGTTGTCGGCGGCGCGGCGGCGGGCCTCGGCGATCAGGACTTCAAGCACCGGCCGCACCGCGATAAAGGTGGCAGGCGTTCGGTTGCCGCGCCGCCAGTCGCTGATCCGTTGCGGGGTGACCTTGCCCGCGCCGTCTGGGATGCGGGCGTTGGCGGCGCGGACCACCGATTTCGCCGGCGGCGTTCCGGCGGCGGCGAACAGTTCGCCGAACCGGGCGGCGAAGTGGCGACGACCTTCGTCCATCAGCGGTTTACCGCCGCGGGGAGGTCGCCGCGGCTGCCGCATAGACCAGCGAAGGGGACAATCGCATGTTCTCCGAGGTGTCGGGTGTCCTGGACATTGCCATGCCGAGCTGACGATGCTTCATGTGTGCGCGATAGCCCGAACGTATCAGTCAACGTCATCGACTCCGGTTTGCGACGCGATTGCCACAGCGGCGTGACGCGCACCGTGGCGGGCACGGTGCGCGTCACGTAGCGCTGTGCGACCTACGTCAGCCCCATCAGGATGGCGTTCTGCACCGCGGGCAGGAACCCCAACGAGGTCACCAGCGCCATGCCGACGCCAACGCCGAGCCGGCGATGCCGGTTCCACCAGCCGACCGGGCCGACCCGGGTCTGGTCGTGGCATCGGGCGATGGTTTCGGCGTCGCTGGCGTTCTGTTCGTAATAGCCGAAGCCGACCGGTGCCGAGGTGATGTCGAGCAGTCCGCCGAGCGGATCGGCGGTGCTACCGGAGAACCTGGTGTCGAACATGATCGAACCTCCTGGTGGCTGCGCTGGATCAGCGGATGGTTTCGGACCAGGGCCGCATCAGCGCGTCGTAGACCGCCCTGGTGAACTTGCCCCGGCCGACAAGGTCGCCGAGGGCCGCGGCCGTGACCGCCCGATTGACCGTGACCAGCGCGCCGATCGAGGTGAGCGACTTCAGTAGCCCGCTCAGATCTTCGGCGCCGGGTCCGGCTGTCGGCGACACCGCCTGTCCGGCAATGGTTCCCGCGATCTGAATATGGCGGGCGCGACCGAACTCCTTGGCCGTCTCGGCGGCGATCTGGGCCGGTTGCGAGTCGCCCGAGGCGCCGCCGAGACCGGCGAACAGACCGGCCAGGCCCGCGCCACCGGACAGCCCGGACAAGCCCTCCTGCAGTCCGTTGCCTGCCGCGGCGTTGAGCTGCTCGCGCTCGTCGGAGGTGAGTTGCGCGGCGCGCTCGATGATCTTGGCGACGTCGCGCCACTGCGGGCCGTACAGATACTCCAGGTGCAGGGTCGGGTCGTCGGGGTTGAATTCGGTGTCGACGTTGGTCGGTTCAGACTTCATGACGGACTCCTATGTTTTGTATTGCGTTGCGGGATAGTGATTTCTGGACTTCTCAGAGGGACAGTGCGACCAGTCGCCGGTCGTCTGTGTTGGTGATGTGCCCATCCGCCGCGTCGTTCCCGACGAACGGGAGCTCGGCGCGCGGGGCGGCCACGGCGGACGCTGGCGCGGGGGCGAGCGCCTTCTGCAGCGACGCGATGAGATCTTCGAGGCTCGCGGTGTCCTGGATGTCGTCCAGGAACTGGGTTCCGGTGGGCGTCATCCCGCTGTTGGAGTTGCCGCGCGGGGTGTTCTGGTCACGCCACGCTCGAATCGCGGAAACGAGGTAGGACTTGATGTCCGGGCTGGACAGGCAGACCAGCGGCACCACGACGATGACCGCGAGGAGCAGCAGCGGCAGCACGACCACTACCGGCAGCAGGCCGGCCAGCAGCAGCGTCGCCGCCGCGGCGAGCAGCAGCGGAGCACCGACAAGCGCCGCCCCACCGGCAGCCAACCCGAGTCCGGCAAGTGCGGCCGCGCCGAGAGCACCGGCCACACCGACCGGCACCGCCACCGCAAGCAGCGACGCGAGCAGCGCCACGGTCAGCAGCGCGGCCAATGCCGCAGGCACCCCGAAGGCGATGAGCGGCAACCCGATCACCGCGGTGACCACCGCGGCAGCCACCGCCACCGACGCCGCCACCGCGACGGCAGCGGCCAGCGCCAGCAGCGGCAACGCCGCCAGTGCCAGGGCGACCAGTCCGGCCGCCACCCCCGCGCCGAGCAACGCGACAACCGCGCCTACGGCGATGGCGCCAACAACCAGCGGCGCGATGGCAAGCGTCGCCAGCGTGACCGCACCGACGGTCAACAGCACCGCCGTCGTGATCACCGCACCAAGCGCCAGCGCCCCCACCAGGGTTGCGACCGTGGCAATCGCGGCCAGCCCGAGCGCACCGAACACGAGCAGCGCGGGCAGCGCCATGGCCAGCGCGAACGCACCGAAGGCGAGCAGGCCAGGCAAGGCCAGCGCGGTCACCACCGCAATTGCACCGAAAGCCAAGGCGCCCAACGCAATCGCCACCGGCAGGCCAACCGCGGCGGCCGCGGCAAGCGCGAACGCGCCCAACACGAGGAGCCCCGGCAAGGCCAACGCGGTCGCCACCGCTATCGCGCCGAAGGCCAAGGCACCCAACGCAATCGCCACTGGCAGACCCAGTGTCACCAGCGCGCCGAGGGCCAGCGCACCGAACGCGGCGAGCGCAGGCAGTCCGAGCACGGCCGCGGCGACAACCGCACCCAGAACCAGCGCACCGAGCACCACCGCGACCGGCAACCCCAGGGCGGCAAGCAGAGCGACCGCGCCGATCGCCAAGGCGGTCAACACAATCGGTGCCGCGATACCCAACACCGTGAGGGCGACAGCACCCGCGGCCAGCAGCGCGCCAACCGTTGCGACCGCACCCAGCGCGAGTGCACCGAACACGAGCAGCGCGGGCAATGCGACTGCGGCAAGCACGATCAGCGCCGGAATCGCCAATGCTGCCAACGCAACCGCGCCCACCGCGAGCAGCGCACCGATCACAAGCACGGCACCCACCGCGAGGACCGCCAGTACCACCGGTGCGGCAACCAAAGCCAGCACCGTCAAGGCGATGGCACCCGCCGCAAGCAACGCACCAACCGTCGCGACCGCCCCAAGAGCCAACGCGCCCAACGCGATCAGCGCGGGCAGTGCCAGCGCTATTGCTCCGAGGACGAACGGTGCGGCGAGCACAGCCAGTGCCAGCGCACCGAGCACGAACGGTGCCGCGAGTACGGCCAGCGCCACAACTCCGGCAATCAAGAGCGCACCGAGCACGATCGGCGCGGCAGCCAGAGCCAGTGCACCGAGTGCCAACGCACCGAGCACCGCGAGAACTGGCAGCGCCAGCGCCGCGATAGCGAGCGCACCCAGGACGAATGGTGCGGCGAGTACCAGCGCGCCGAGGATGAACGGTGCCGCAAGGAGAGCGACCGCCGCAGCGGCGATTGCCACCGCGACAGCCAGGCCGGCCAGCGCGGCAAGTACAGGCGCGCCGAGCACCGCGGTGACCACCAAGGCGGCGAAGGCGAGCCCGGCCAGCACGGTCAGGGTGCCGACCGTGAGTCCGGCGACCACCACGGCAGCAGCGGTCAGCGCAGCGGCCACCACGAGCACCGCAACGACCGCGATCGCGCCTAGCGCGAGGAGCGCGGGCAATCCGGTCCAGCCCGCGAGCAGCACCACCGCCACCGCGGCGACGGCCAGCACGCCAAGGGCGACAACAGTTCCCAACGCGAGCGCGCCGAGCGTGGCCAGGCCCGCGAGGGTCGCCGCGACGACCGTAACCACGGCCGCCAGTGCCAGTGCGGCCAGTCCGATCGCACTCGCGACGCCGAACACCGTCAGCGCGATGACCGCGGCGAGGGCGAGCGCACCGAGCACGATCGCGCCGACGACGCCGATCGCGGCGAGTGCGATGAGCGCCGGTATGCCGGTCCAGCCGAGCAGCACGACCACCGCCACCGCGGCAAACGCGAGCACTAGCGTGGTCACCACGCCGGCCAACGCGAGCGCACCAAGGGTCACCGTCCCGGCCAGCCCCAACCCGAGCGCACCGAGCACGACCGCCGCGGTCACGGCGAGCACCGCAAGTGCGGCGGCACCGAGGCCGAGCAGGATGGGTGCCGCCGCGATCGCCAGCACAGCCGCGCCGATGACCAACGCGGTCAGAATGGCCGCACCCGTCGCGAGCAGCGCACCGGTCCCGATCACAGCACCAAGTGCCAACGCGCCCAACACAATCAGCGCAGGCACCGCTAGCACAGCGAATGCGACAATGGCCGCAATCGCCAGGGCACCGAGCACAAACGGGGCGGCAATCGCAGCCAGCACTGCCGCACCCACGACACCGGCGATAACCAGCGCCAACACGGGCAGTGCGAGCACGGCGAGCGCAACCACTGCCGCAACGGCCAGCGCACCGAGCACAAACGGCGCGGCAATCGCAGCCAACACCGCGAGCCCGATCACCGCCGCAACCGCAAGTGCACCGAGCACGAACGGCGCAGCAATCGCAGCAAGCACCACTGCCCCAATCGCGAGCGCACCAAGCACAAACGGCGCGGCAATCGCGGCCAACACCAGCGCTCCCACGACGCCAGCGGCGACTAGAGCCAGCACCGGCAGTGCGAGCACGGCCAGCGCAACCACCGCCGCAATTGCGAGCGCACCAAGTACGAACGGCGCGGCAATGGCAGCCAACACTGCAAGCCCGACCACTGCCGCGATCGCCAACGCACCGAGCACAAACGGCGCCGCGAGAACCGCGAGGGCGATCAGACCTGCTACCGCTGCCACGGTGACCACTGCGGCGAAGGCACCGAACGCGAGCAGCGCGGGGGCGCCGAACACCGCGATCACGACGAGCGCCGCGAAGGCCAGTGCCGCGAGGGTGACCACGCCACCGACGGCGAGGGTGGCGAGCGTGGCCAGTAGGGCGGTCGCGAACGCGGCGATCACCACTATCGAAGCCACCACACCCGCGGCGACCACGATCGCGGCAACCGCGGCGATGATGCCGATGACGATCAGGGCGGGCAATCCCGTCCAGCCGAGTACCAGGAAGACGATCGCCGCGGCAAGAGCAAGCACGCCGACAACTGCCGCGACACCGAATGCGATGGCGGCGAGGGCGATTACCGTCGGCAACCCCAGCGCGAAGAGTGCGGCCAGCGCCGCGAAGGTCACCGCGGCGATCACGATCAGCGCGGCTACGGCGAGCGCGGCCAGCGCGACCGTCTCCACGACGGCGAATACCGTCAACGCGGTGACCGCGGCAAAGACCAACGCGCCGAGCGTGATCACGCCGACCAAGCCGATCGCGGCAAGCGCGATCAAGGCGGGCAATCCGGTCCAGCCGAGCAGCAGCACGACAACCAGCGCGGCGAAGGAGAGCACCGCGACCGTCGCGACACCGGCGAGCGCCAACGCGGCCAGGGTCACCGTTCCGGCGAGGCCCAATCCGACCAGGCCGATTACCGCAAGCGCGGGCAACGCGATCGCGGCGAGCGCGATGCCGCCGAGCACCACCAAGACCGGCAGCGCGACAACGGCGAGCACGATGCCGATGACAATGAGTGCGGGCACGGCGATCGCGGCCAGCACGATGGCACCGACCACCAGGGCCGCGATGATGATGGGCGCGGCCAGCAGGGCAACGACGCCGATCGCCACGACACCGACGATGCCCGCGATTACCACGGCGGCGATGACAGGGAGCGCCAGCAGCGGCAGGGCCGCATGCCGGGTGCTGAACAACCCGTCGTTGTTCAGCAGGCTACGGATTTCGGTCAGCACCGGCGCCAGCGCCGCGTGCAGCGAAGCGCCGGGATCCGCGATGAGCTGCCGGATGCCTTCGGCCAAGCCCTGCAACGGATCTCCGTCACCTACGGTCTGGCCGAGCATCGGCGTCACCAGATCACGTAGCGCCTGGATGGGGTCGGCGCCGTCCTTGGGGAAGTCGAAGAGAGTGCGCGCCTGACTGATCAGGTCCTCGATGGGCGCGGCGATCGGGTCGCGGCGGGCGCCTGCCTGCTCGATCGCTTGATTGACGAACGAGAGCAGATCCTCGACGGGCTGACGCAACGGACCGCTCGGGAAGGTCTTGTCGGCCCAACCGGCCAGTTGCTCCAGATCGACGCCGGTGCTGATGACCTGCTGCGCGACGGCGGCCATCTCGGTGACCGAGGACGGCACGAAGCCGATCGGACCCGAGGCGGCGATGGTGCCGGGCGGCGTTGCGGCGAGGGGCGTGTCCGCGGGCCGGGACTGCTCGGCCGGGGCGGCCGGCGGCGTGGTGAAGCCGCGGATCAACTGGCCCGCGCCTTCGGCAGGGGTGCCTGCGGTCACCGTGTCCAGTGCGCCCAGGGCCTGATCGACGGCGTTCTGTCCGGCCGGTCCGAGGTTCGTCGCGATCTCGCCGAGTTCGGGAACCGCCGCGCCGATGTCCGGCACCGATCCGCCGAATTCCGTGACGGCACCGTTGACCGCGTCGCCGAGGCCGGGCGCGGTCGAGTTCAAGCCGGGGATGAGTTCACCTGGAATCGAGGGAAACGCGGGCGCTTCGGCCGACGCCTCGCCGGTCGACACCATGGCGGTGGCCAGCGATGCGAACGCGGCCGCCGCGTAGAGGCCTCGGCGATTACGTTTGGCTACCTTGCGATGCCGCGCGGCGCTCTTGGTTGTACGAGAACGTTCGTTGACTGCAGACATGGGAGAACCTTTCGATCGAACAGGTGATGCAGCGAATACACAGCCGGATTCGACTGGGCATGCTGAGCTCGCACAGAGCTCTCCGAACGACGACGATTCGAGGTCAGACCGGCCCGCTTTCGCCGGTCGCGCAGACGGCTCGGGACCATCCACCGTTGGCTCCTACGGTGGTCCCGATCCGGGTGTGCATTACGCCGCCGATATCGCGGCAGCGGATGTACGCGTGCTGCCCCACGCCGGCCCCGGGCTCACACGTGATCGTGAGCTGATTCGGCACCGCGTAGTCGGAGGTGCAGCCGGCGGGAGGTGGGTCTGCCGAGGCCGAGCCTGCGACGAACCCCGAACACACGAGGGTCGATACATAGACGACAGCTAATGCTGTGCAGTTGGTGGTTCTGTTCATGCATTCAGGTTTGGGACACGGCATGGGCGCGTCAACAAAAAAGTTCAGTGATCGGCACATCCTCGCAGGTGGAAGGCCTGCGACTACTAATCCTCCGCGGATTATCCTTACGGGATGCTGACGTGAAAAACTCTTGACATCTAGTTTCAGTGGCGCAGTTCACTACCGCCAAAATGCAATGTAGCTACTTCGCAGCTAACTAGATTTGAACCGTTGCCTCCGGCCCTCGATCCAGACCAAGCGACCACTACGCGGCTTAGAGTGAACCGCCCCCGGACAGCCAAGACTCATGAAGCAGGGCGTAGACATATCGGACAACTCGGTCCGCAGCCGGGGCGACCAGTTCGACCGCTCGCTCGCGGCGGCTAGCCGATGCGGCCGTTGCTCAACCCGAGCCGTTCGCCGATGTCAGCGATGCTCATGCCGTGGTCGTGAGCGTCCTCGATCGCGGTCTGGCGGATACCGGAGAGTTCGGCGATGCGGAGTTGGTAGTGGGTGATGAGATTGGCGGCGAGTTGCGCACGGCGGATCGGATGCGCCACCGAGCGAATTTCGTCGACATCGTCATCCAGCTGGATGGGGTCTGGCTGACTTACCGGCGTTTGCGCGACGACAAAAGAACCGCGCCGCGGAACGGTCCGCACGAGTCCCTGGTTGCACAGCACTTGGATTGCCTGCCGGATCACCGAACGCGATACGCCGTGCCGCTCGGCCAGCTCAGCGTGGCTGGGTAGCTGAGCATCGCCGGGAAGGGTCCCGTTGCGAATCCGCCGTGCATAGTCGTCCGCGATGGTGAGGTAAGCCGCGTCGGCCATCGCGTCGATCCCTTCCTCTTCGGTAACTGCGTTCGAGCGTACGGCGGCGAATGCGATCACGTCGGGGTCGACGATGGGAGCTGTTGCGTTTCAACGATTCTTAAAGGTCTGCGCAGCTACGCTTGTCCGCCCGGCGGGATGACCACACAGCGCCACGGCAGCTGAGGAAGTTCCGTCAGCTGCTCCGCCCGGAACCCGACCGGGTCTCCCTCAACACAGGCGGTATCCAGGTAGAGACGGTCGAGTTGGTAGCTCCAGCCGAGCGACGCGTCCGGGTGACCATCGGCGCGCAGCTGCCAGCTCAATGGGTCGCGCCGAAGGCGGCGGGTCGGTTCGGTCGTTCGCGGATCAGCGAGCAGCGCTGCCCACAATTCGTCATCGGTCATCGACGCGATATCGGCCGCTCGTTCGGGGGCGTGGTCGAGCAGGACACCGACCAGCCCGCGCAGCGCGCCGTTCGCTAGCGCGTTCTCCCAGCTGCACAGATACAACGCTTCACCGAGCGCCAATTCCGCCAGATAGTCGGCGGTAGCCCGATCGGTATGCACCGCCCCATCGACAAGTCGCAGCTTCGCCAAGGTGTCCGGTGGCGGTTCGGACAATCGAGCGTGCGCGCGACCACTGCGGACGAACGACTCGAGGTGATCGAGTTTGAGCCCGCCCGGCAGGCCCCGCAGGACCGACACGGTGTTCGGCTCTTCCATCCGCAGCACGGCATCCACCGCTATGCCGTGTTCAGCCAGCAGCGGTGCCAAGCTCCGGACACGTTGCCGACCCAGCTCGTGATGCCGCAGCCCGGCCACGCCTTCGAAAGTGTGACTGAACGGCAGATGCCCGATGTCGTGCAGCAGCGCCGCGACCCGGGCAACCTCGTCGTCCGGCGCGAAATGCGCCACCAGACTGAGCAACCCGAGACTGTGCTCGAGTCGGCTGTAGGTCTGATGGGTCGTCACGGCGGCCGCACCGGCGTGGGTGATGAACTGCAGCCGCCGCAGCTCCCAGGTGCGCAACAACTGTCGTTCCACCGGCGTAAGCCGAAAACCCACCGCCCACATCGGATCTCGATACCAGCCGTCGCGCCCGAGAATTCCGGACACCGAGCGGGTGTGGCCGTTCAAGCCGATTCCGTTGCTACGCAAGTCTCTAACCCCCGGGGTCCGCGAACACAGGCACCGTTCGACACTCTGCCAGACACCACATCGGACGCGATAGGGCGTCGCGCCTCGCGATCCGAGTGCGGCCCCCGACGGAACCGTCGAGGGCCGCCAGCAAGATCGGCCCGGCTTACCCAGTGGCGACCAACGCCTCATCCGGCGCAGGGCGGGAGGTCTTTCGGCGAGTGCTGAGCGTGAGGAGTAGCGAAGCCGCGGTCAGTGCCACCCCGTACCAGAAGACACTTCGGACCCCCAAATGATCCGCGAACAGTCCACCGAAGAGTGCGCCGAGCGCAATGGATGTGTTGTAGCCCAACGTATTCAGTGACATGGCGGCCTCAAAAGTGTCCGGCGCGGCAGCGAGCGTCATGTTGATCTGGCACAGGTTCATGGCGCCGAAGGACACTCCCCAGAGAGCCAACGAGATGATCAGTCCGACCAGCCCATGACCGATGGTGAGCAGCAACAGCAGCGATGCCACGAGTCCCGCGCAGGCGACGATGAAGCTGGCCCTGAGATTCTTGGTCACGGTATATCCGGCGATGAAGTTCCCGGCCGCACCGCCTGCGCCATAAACTATCAACAATCCGGTGATATACGCAGGCGTGACAGCTGAATTACCTTCCAGGAAGGGGCGAATGAAGGTGTATGCCCCGAAATGACCGAGCACATACAATATGACGGTAAACATCACCACACGCAGCTGCACATTCTTGAATGGCAGCCCGAATACTTCCCTGACCGAGACCGCATTGTCCGATGGTAGCGACGGAACGATCGCCGCGACCGCGAGGAAGACCAGCGCGCTGAGGCCGCTCCAGATGAGGAACGTGGTTCGCCAGCTGGTGAGACTTTCCAGGAATGTGCCCAGCGGCATGCCGACCACCGTGGCGATCGAGATACCGGACAACGCGATCGCGGCTGCCCTGCTCGCGTGCCGTTCCGGAACAAGACGCATTGCCATGCCGACGCCGATGGCCCAGAACACGCCATTGGCGAATCCCATGACCAGCCGCGCCGTCAGGACCAGCGGATAATTCGGCGAAATCGCGGTGATCAGGTTGCCGAGCGCCAATATCGCGAGTAGCGAGGACAGCAGCATGCGTCGGTTGACGCGCCTGGCCCAGGCCACGATAAATGGCACGCCGAGGCCCGCTGAGATGCCGTACAACGTAACCATCAGTCCGGCGACGCCCACCGATATGCCGAGGCTGGTACTTACCGGAGTAAGCAGGCCGACGGGCATCAGTTCAGTCGTGACGAAGACGAATAGACTGGCAGTAATTGCGGAAACGCCAAGCCATGATCGCAGGGCCGAATACGGATGTTCATCTTGTGTAGCCAACTGCTTCTTTCTGATTGTTCAGGTAGCGCGAAGCTCTCGAGGCCGACCGATCGTCGCACCGAGCCTCAATGCTGGAGCGGTGACCGGCCAGACGGAAACAATTCAGCCGTCACCGAATAGGGGACTCTCCCGACCTCCTCGGCAGGAGGTCACATCAAAGCTTAGTTTCCATGGAAGATAGATTACTTTCCACGGAAGGTATAGTCAAGGCATGGCCGTAGATCGCACCGCACGCGAACCCGACGACGTCGATCAGATCGTCGGTCAGTGGCGCACCGAGCGCCCCGACCTCGACCCGGGACCCATGCAGGTGATCGGCCGAATCACCCGCTTGCACTGGGCATTCGACGAGCAGCTCAACCGAGTGTTCGGCGACTACGATCTAGGACGAGGCGAATTCGACGTACTCGCCACGCTGCGCCGCTCCGGCCCCCCATTCGAGCTGACCGCCGGCGAACTGCGGGACTCGACGATGGTGACCTCTGGTGCGGTCACCAAGCGCGTCGACCGCCTGGAACACACCGGACTGGTCAACCGGCGTGCGGCCGCGGACGACGCCCGCGGCCGCCTGATCCAGCTGACCGACCGAGGCCGCGACGTCATCGACAAAGCAGTCGAACAGCACCTGGTCAACGAAGCACGGCTACTCGCCGGCCTCACCACCGACGAACAGCAGGCCCTAACCCGCCTGCTGCGCAAGCTAACTCAGACGTTGCCGCCGCACGGAGGCTGAGCCCGTTGCTGCTACTGGTGACAATCTTCGGTTCGTCGGTGCCAGTAATCGGTCTCGTCGGCGGTGCCGCGTTCGGCGAGCAACGCACGAAGGCCGTTCATCGCGCGGGGGTGGTTTCCGCAGGCGGCCCAGCGGAACCAGCATTCGGCGTCGTCCATCTCGCCGCGTTCGGCGTGTATGACGGCCAAGTTCGTCATTGCGTCGAGGTGGCCTGCGTACGCCATTTGGCGGTACCAGAATTCGGCGTCGTCATTCGGTAACCGTCCGGCGCGCATGATGTCCAGGTTCATCATCGCGTGTGGGCAGCCCGCGGCGCCGGCTTGCCGGAACCAATATTCGGCACTGCGCTTCGCACCACGTTCGGCGAGAAAGAGGCCGAGGATATTCATCGCCCACGGGTCGTCGGCGTTCGCGGCGCGACGGAACCAGTTTTCCGCCTCCGGCATCTCACCGCGCTCGGCGTGCAGGATGCCGAGGGTGCACATGGCGCGTGGGTGCTCGGCGGCGGCCTGACGATGCCAGTATTCGGCCTCAGGTGTCTCACGACGCAATGCGAGCAGGATTCCGAGATCGGTCATCGTCGTGGTCTCCGCAGGTCCGTATCAGGGCTTCTGTTGTGCAACGTTGATCGTGTTCAGTTCGCGCTCCATTGCCCGCGCCGCGGAACGGCAGCCATTGGCACGGAGCGCCGCGATGCGCGCCGTCACGGCCTCGGGGCCATAGGCGGCAATGATGTCGAGCAGACTGATCCGGTTGCCTAGTCTCGAGTTCATAGTTGTCGGAAATGCACTGATATTCATACTTTCCCCCAAACGGAAATGACAGCTGATGCGCGAGGCTCCCCGAAGACCTCGTGCGAACATTGTCGAATTGCCTTTGCGCACTTCGGAAACAGCGTCCGGGTATTCGCCGATCTCACTCCTCTATCATTGAGATCGGCGCCCGGGACATGCCCGCGTTGCCGTGTGCGATAGCCACGGTCTTGCGGTGGCGATCGCTGCGAGCCGAATCGTTCTCGTGTCCGGCGCCGGACATCGGCTGGTAGTCGACCAGACCGCCGCGATCCGTGGCTCGATCCCCTCCGCCGAGCCCGATCCCGTACGTCCCGCAATGTCCCACCGGTCAGCCAAACCTCGAGTCCCCCGGCCCCGCTGATGGACGCAGCCCTGACACGCGCCACGCACAGATCGCGGTGGGGCTGTTCAGGTGACATGCGGGCTCCGATTTCTAGCGTAGGTAAGTACGCGGTTTGGTATTCGATTCCGTCCCAGCGGTAGGTGATAGTTGGGTTCGCTGCTGCCCCACGGTGAGCGAGAGCGCCGTGGCAAGTACTTGGGCGAGGCCTTGTGCACCGGCGGCGTCGAGTTCGCCATCGCTGCCGATTCCGGTATCGACGACGTAACTCATCGGGTTGTGCTCGATACCAGCGCGACTGACGCACTCGGTGGCGAGCACCATGAAGCTGCCATGATCGGTGCCAGGAATGGGGAAGGTGTGCCGGTGGACCCGCATCAGGTCGCCGAGGGCGGCGTCGTCCTCCCAGTCATGACCGTCCGGGCGCTCGCACCAGTACGGGCAGCGTCCCAGCGGCGGCTGCTGGTTCGGCGTGCGATCGCCACGGCTAGTCCGCTCGGTCAGGACGCGGGTGCCGCCGGAATCGTTCAGCGATGCGGTGGTCATGGAGTCACTCCATACTCCTGAAAGGGTGACCCCCGGCCCGGAGAACTACACTCTGAGCAGGCGTTCGGTGGCTCTCTGACAGGTCGCAACGCACTAATGTCTCCCCGGACAGTGCGGCGTTTTGTAGTCGATGTGGCACTCCCATTGCTATGAGCCCTCCCCGTCAGACGCAACCGAAAGCTATCCCCAATCTGCGGGGATCTCTGCTTCCGGGCGTGGGAGTCGCTCACCAGCCGGTGCGACCAATACTTTAGCAGCACCGGCCACCGACTGCGACAGTCCAAAGCTGACGGCCGCTGACCAGAACCTATTCTTAGTTCGGCTCGAAATGACTACGCTGCGTCGGTATGCAGCTGCCCAGACGTTGGTTCGGCGTCGATGTGATCGCCACACTCCTGCACGAGCAGATCGTCATCCATTCGTCGGACGGACATCGAGTAGCGCGCCCTTTACGCCGGGTCGCATCGCAACTGGGATTCGACCGCCAGGGTGAAGCACTGTTCACCGGCGTCGTCACGGACATTCTGGCCGGGCCGCAGGTGGACCACGTGCGAGCGGACGGAGGTATCGAGTGCCATACGCACTGGATCGAGGCTCCCGACGGCCAAGCGGTCGGGCTGGTCGTCTGGATAGCGGCACCACCCACGACTACTCGTCCTGACTACAACTCGTGGATTCTCGATTTGCAGAAGGTGGCCACCCGCAGTGGTGGCGACAACCTCAGCATTATCGGCGACGGCCGCCAGGCCGGGGAGGAACGTGCGATCCGGCACCTGCTGCGGAATATGATCCCCGATGACGCCGGCGAGTTCTTGGCGTTGTACTACGGCGCCCAGGACGGCAAAGAGGGCAGGCTCACCGAGGCCACCTGGTCCGTACGTCGCCCAGACGACCCCACCCAGTGGGTGCATTTCTGGTCGACCACAACGGCTTTGGGCGCACCCGACGACAGCAACCGCACCGTGTACGGGCTCACCGCACAACTGCGTCATCGCGAGATGGACACGCGCATGGGCACTCTCGTTCAATACACGCACTCCACGCTGCTGATGGTGGACGCAAGGACCGGGTTCACCGTGACCACCACCGGCGAACTGGCTCCGGCATTCGACAGCGATGAGCAGCTTCTCGGCAAAGTGCTCAATCAGGTCGACCTGCACCGTATCCCCCCGGCAGCGTCGCACGAAACCGTTGTGGAACAGACGATTTCGATCGAGGGGGACCAGTACAACGTCGCCTTGTTCGCGGTGCCGAACGCTCGGCAAACCACCGCGGCTCCGGTGGCGATTCTTCTCGTGCCCGCGACCGGCAGAGGAGACACGCCCTAGCGCTCAGGGCTGTGGGTCCGGGGCGATGGCTGCGCCCGGTTGCGCCGCGCGGCGCGGCCGGCGGGCGGTCCACAACGCCGTCGAGCCGATGGTATTCACCTCGACGGCGGCAAACGCTCGCTCCAACGCGTCGACCAGGCCGGTGAGGTCGTCATCCTGGTTATGGAAAAGGCCGCGACGTTGGAATGCCTTGGCCGTGGCACGGCTGAGCGCGGTGTCCGGAACGCCGTGCGACAGGACTGTCGCGCCGAAGAACACCCCGTCGTCGGTGGTCGCGTCGGCGATGTGCCGGAACGCGATGCCTTTGGTGTCCCAGGTGCCCGGAACACAGTGCATGAGCAAGCTCGCAGCGACTGAGGCGTACTGGCGATCGACCGGCAACGGCTGCAGCACACTGCCGACGTGACTGACGGGTTCGATGTCGCGCTGACGGAGCCGACGGGTGGTCATTTCCATCGAACGTTCGGTCAGGTCGACCAGGGTAACCTTCGGGGCCGCAACGGGATACGTGGCATGGCTCAGATGCCAACCGCTGCCGGGGCCGACGTCCAGGTGGTCGCCGGAAATGTTGTCGGCGTACAGCCGCCGTAGATGCTTTGTGGGACAACGCCACACGAACCGGTTGTTGAAGCCCAGCACCCAAAGATCGTATGCGCGTAGCAGAATCGTCGAGTACGGGCGCGCGCCGTCCAACTCCGCCTGACTGACATCCATAACCGGACTCCCGTTCGGATCGAGGGCACTCGAGCAGCCACCCCCCGACAACATCTCTGCTTCAGGCACAGGAGTCTCTCACTGACCGCAGCACGGCGATCATATCGAAGATTTGCCATGCGTGGCAACGGATCTGCAAACAGCCCGAAGCCGAGCGGTCACCGACCAGCGGGTCCGCCAATACGCCCATTCCGGACGCCCGGTGATCACGTCGACGCGTCCGTCAAGCCGGCAAGCTCCTGAGCACGCGCGTGTCCGATCGAACGGACCCCACCACGTCGACCGCCCACATACCCGCGCCGGGCGCCTGCCGTTGACTCAACCGGCGTGGGGTTCCATATCCCGAGATGCACGCAGGCAGCCGGTCGCAACCGCTCAGCCTTCAGCCGCTCCCACGTGATCAGGAGCTGCTCCGTTGTCGGCGAGCAAAGAAACCGTTGCGCGTCCTGGTACGAGTTCGATCGCCGACTACGAAGTAACTCCTGGTCAGGGCCCGTTCAGGCTCCCCATCTGGACTCGAACCAGAAACCTGCCGATTAGCAGATAGCGGAACTGACCTGCGAAAGCTGAGATTGTCAGTGTGGTTGGGAGTACACAGCATTCAGGTCGACCAGCATCGGTACGTCGGCGCCGTCCGACCGTTCACCAGGTTCAGCCCCGGCAGCACGGAGGTTCTCATCGAATCCTGCCCCGCTGTAACAGGTAAGGACGGTTCGATCAGTGTCGTACCCCTTAGCCGCCAGCAACTCCCGCGCCCGCCGCAAACGATCCACATGCCCGAGTGTCATCGTGCGATCCCACTTGACCTCACCCAGTGACAAGATACGACGCGGCTGCCCGGTTTCCTCGGGAGCGAGCACCGCGACATCGATCTGGATCTGCTTTTTGTCCCGCGGATCATTGACGGTCGCGGCAGCCACCTGCCCCGGCAGATCACCGAACACCTCGGGCCCCACCGACATCGCCCATTCCCGACAAATCCCCTCGAAATGCGGACCGACCAGCTGAGACAAGAACGTCGACCGCGAATTACGCCACGCCGCTTCGGGATTCCCCCGCTCGAGCCGAGTCCACTCACGGCGCATAACGGCCTCGTAGAACACGAGCAGCGGTTCGGCGACCCGGTACACCGACTTACCCCGATTGAACGGGTCAGCCTCCCGAACGATCAGTTGCGCATCTTCGAGCACCGACAGCGGATGCCCGATATCGGTGGAGCTCCGGCCGATGGTGCTCGCGATGCTCCCGCGGGTGGTGTGTCCACCGGAGATCGCACCCAACACCGCGTGGTACAGCGCCACATCACGGATCTCGGTCTCCTCCGCCAGCAGGTACCGCGCCTCCCGGAACAACGGCACCTGAGAGTTGAGCACCGTCCGGAGCACCCAGGAATCGAAATCTGCCAACGACGCCGGCGCATCACCGGCAACGAACTCACGCCGATACGCCGGCGTGCCACCGACAATCGAATGCACCAACACCGCCAACCGTGGATCCTCGATCCCCCAGAAGCGGGCCGCCTCCCGGTAGTTCAACGGCTTGACGATCAACTCCAGACTGGCCCGGCCACGCAACGGTGCACTACCGGAGAGCAACCGCCCCATCACCGACATCGCCGACCCACACAGCAAGACCCGGGAATTGGCCCGCCGCGCATAGCCACGAGGATCGAACGCCCGCTGCAACATCGACGGCAACGACGGGCTCGCCTTGCTCAGATACGGGAACTCGTCGATGACGACCAATCCGTCCCCCACCACGGCGAACAGCCGCTCGAACGCCTCGTCCCAATCCCGGAAGGCATACCGCCCGCCCCCCGCGAACGCTGCGACCGCAGCCCCGAAACCCTCTAACGCCTCGACCTCGGTCGCATCGGTCGCAGTGAAGAAGAAGCCGCCCACCTCTTCGGCCAACGCATCGAGCAAGAAGGTCTTACCCTGCCGCCGCCGCCCACTGACAATCCCCAACCGCACATCCGGACTCGACGACGTCGCGAACCGAACCAGCCCCTCCCACTCACGCTCACGATCGAACACCCGATCCGGCTTCACCAGAGGTTCCATGGTTAGAACTATACTTATAAGAACTATAGTTCTACATGCTTACCGGTGCTCTCCTTATCTCGCTACACCCCTGCCACGTCGTCTTCTGAGTAGCTCTCGCACCCTCGGCGATCTCACGCACGATATTGCCGACCTGTGCTGGCGAACCATGATCGGTTGCGTACCCGCAGATTCGTTGGCACGCAACCGGATGAAGGTGCACCGGCCCAATATCGCCTGGAGCACAACAGTTTCGGACACCAGGCCGGTCGGCACCCGGCGCTGGTCGGCAGGCAACGCCGCGATGGCCGTGGTCACGCGCTCGATCTCCAGCCTGTCCAACAGGTCGTCCTCGGCAGACGAAATAGCTGGGGGACTGCGGAATTGGCGGATTGACAATCGGAGGTCCGCCAGTAAGTTGCGGAAGGTGACGAAGGTCGATCTAAACGGACTGCAAGCTCTGCTGGCTGCACACGCAGGAGAGCCAATGTCGGGGTGGCTATATCGCTACACTGCAAAGAAGGCGCTCGATGGCGTGGGGCGGCTGGTCACCGACGCGGATCCGGAGATCCGACGACGAACGTGGGAAGTGCTGGATTCGCTTGTCGGCGAGGGCGATCGAGACGATTTCCACGCGGCACTGATAGACCGTCTCGCCGAGGCGCAAGTACGGATGCTGCTCACCGACGTCGACCCGTGTGTTCGGACTCGGGTGCGCAGGGTGAACACCTGGAGCACTGAGGAGAGACCGCTCATCCGGGTGGCGTTGGAGCTGTTCGCGGACGAACGCTTCGACTATGCCTGGCCGGAGTGCATCGCGGTGCTGCACTGGCCGGCCGACCTCGAGATCGTGATCGCCGCGCTGGCGGATGCGACGGAGGAAGGGCTGCGTGCGCGGCTACTGGTTGCGGTCGGTCTGCCAGCTACGACACCACTATGGCCGCAGATCTCGCCGGTGCAGTCGTCTTCGCCGATCGACTGCTCCCGGGGTTGCGGCGGCGTGGTTGCCGCGCACCGCTGCCGCCATCTGCCCGTTTTCCTCGCCCTGGTCAACAGTTCGCGCGAACCGGTCCGGGACGAGGCGATGAGCGCGCTGTACGGCTTCGGGCCGGGCACGCTCGACCTACTGCGCTCGCTGCGGCGATCGAGCCTGCCCGGTCGACGAGCAGCGCTTGTGATGCTTGCCGAGTTCGGCTGGCATCACCTCCGCACCGAGGATCAGGTGACGCTGCGGCGGTTGATCGGGATGAAGCAACGGGACGAGACCCCCGAACCGCTGCTTTTCGACACGTTGCGGGGAGCGTGGTACGCGTTGGCGACCACCGACCAGGCTGCGGTCCTGGACAGTTTCGACCTCATCGATCCGGTTCCCGCGACGATGCGCATGGGATTCGCGCCATGGCAGGGGACAGAACCGCGCTACATTCCCGCCTACCAAAGCCCCCACTATCCCGAGGTGTTCGTCAGCCCGGCGCTGGACGGGTGGACCCTGATCTTCTGCCGCAATGAGGTACTCGGCGGAGCGATACCCGGCAAAACCTCAGCGCACGACCGCTACGAAATGTATGCGCGCCTAACGCAATTGAGCAGGCGGTTCGGCACCGCGCACTGGTACGAACAGTTCCCCGACGACATCTATCCCGACTGCGACGACAGCGCCTACGTCTACGGCGAGACCCCCGACGAGATCATCGAGGAGCCGGTCGAGGACCCCACGCCGACCGCATGGAGCCAGTGGTGCGTCGCCCGCGACGGCGAAATCCGCATGCACTGTGTATCTGCCGATGATGTGTACGTCTACCGGTGCGAAGAAGAAAGCCCCGTGGACTCACTCGATGAGTTGAATGCCTGGATCGAAGCAAACGATCACAGAGCCGATCCGTGTCCGGAGCACGAGGAACTACGGGCACAGGGGTTTGCGGCCATGCTGCACGAGCGTAACGGGGACGATCGCTTGCCCCCGGAAGATCAGGAGCCCGCGGAACTCGACGAACTGGCCCCTCCAGTAGACCCAACGCAGGACCTGGTGTTCGGAGCACAGCCGGCCGCCCAACGACTATCGATAGATTTGGAAAGCCTCGGCCCCCACACCACGGTCCAAGGCACCGGAATACTGGCGATACCGCGCTCGCTAGGACACCGCCTGCGTCGCGGCGCGCTACCGATCTGACGGTTGAGTACGAAATGCGTTACTGGGCATGCGATCGTCCCGAGAACCTTGTCTCGAACGCTACGTCTGCCGCGCTGCCGGTGGTTACCTCGACCGCGCCACGCACCATCACCACCGCGATTACACGATAAAGGCCCCTGACCGGAAATATCCTGGTCAGAGGCCTTTGCGCTCCCCCATCTGGACTCGAACCAGAAACCTGCCGATTAACAGTCGGCTGCTCTGCCAATTGAGCTATAGGGGACTATCCTCGGCTCGTCTGTGCTAGGCGGGCCGAGGAGAAACTTTAGCGTATGGGCGGGCGCCCGCCCAAATCGCGTCGCTACCTGCTGACTTGTGGGGTCAACGCGAGGGTGGCGGTGGGGGCTCGGTGGTCGCTGCCGGGGGTTCGGCGGACGGTTGCGTCGAGGGGGGTGAAGCCTCGGGTGAGGATGTGGTCGGGGCGAGTCAGGGGGAAGTCGGCGGGCCAGGTGAAGCCGAGGCCGTTGCGGACGTCCTGGAGGGTGTGGGTGAGGGCGGCTAGTTCTGGGTCGGTGGATGCGGTGTTGAGGTCGCCGAGGACTAGTAGGCGGTCGGATCGGTCGCGGTTTACCAGGTCGGTCAGGGTGCGCAGGGTGCGGTTGCGGGATTCGGTTTCGCCGAATCGGAGGGAGCCGAGGTGGACGGCGTAGACGGTGACGTCGCCGGTGGGCGCGTCGATTCGGGCGCGTAGGGCGCGCGCCCAGCCTTGGCCTAGATCGAGGCGTTCGACGTCGTCGAGGGCGTAGCGGCTCCAGAGGCCGATAGTGCCGACTGTGGCGACGTGTGGGTGGTCTGGATTCAACGCCGCCGCGACGGATGGGCGGTTGCGGTCGGTGAGTTCCTGGACCGAAATTATTGCGGCGTCGGTCAATTCGGCGGCGGTGCCGTGTGCACCGAGGTTCTGGGTGGCGACACGCAACGCGCCGGTGGATGACCCGCCGTAGGGGCGTTCGATGAGCTGCGGCACGAACAGCACCGACCATGCCAGGATCGGCGCCGCGACGGCGGCGAGGCCGATCCGGGATCCGGTGCCGAGCGCTGCGGCGGCGAGCAGCAGCGCCGGGACGAGCAGCCACGGCAGAAAACTGCCGACGAGCTGGCGAATCCCGCCGAATTCTGGCAACAGTCGATGGGCAACGAGCAGCCCACCCAGGAGTACGGCGGTCGCCGCGAACGTGATGTCTCGGGTTCCGTGCAGCATGCCGCCAACGATCGACGCGGCAGATGAGAGGTTCATGAAAACCGGGCGTGTTCGACTTTTCTCACATGGAAGTAACGGTACGGCCACCATCGGGGGCGAGTATGAACACATAGTGCTGAGCAGGTGGCGAAGTGGGCACTCCTCAGCAACCCGCTGAGCAAAGGAACGAGGAGGCCGACATGAGCGAATTCGCATGCGGCGATTGCTGGCGCAACGAGAATCTGACATTCGCACAACGATTGGATCCGGCACTCATCCGCCGGAGCATGCGACAGCTGTGCGAGGAGCATCGGGCCAAGCGAGAAGAACTCGCCGCCTGAGCACCGTCCGGTCTCGATCCCTGGTCGGGTCACTGGAAGTAGCCCGGCCAGGCCGACACCGTCCTTTCCGGCGGACTTATCGCTTCGCCGAGGTCCACTACCAAACGTGGTCCGGGTCTTGCCTTTCCACGGCCCGGGAAGTGGTGGGCCTATCCGGATCGACACGGCCACCGCGCGTCGGGCAGGATAGAGCCGCGAACAGGCAACTGGGAGGAGCACATCGAGATGCTGCGGTTGATCATCGGCGTGGCGGCCGGGTATGTACTCGGCAGCAAGGCCGGGCGGGCTCGCTACGAACAGATCAGCGCGGCGACCCGTGCGCTGTCGGAAAGCCCGGTGACCCGCAAGTTGGTGCTGGTCGGCAGGCAGCGGTTGTCCGACAAGCTCAGCACCAAGCCGCGGCTGGAACCGATGGAGCCGCTGGACGAACGCACCACCATCCTCGTGCCGCAGGATCAGCTGCGCCGCTGACAACGGTGCCGAACGCTCGAATGGTGCTGGCGCGATGATCGACGCGAGTTATTAAGCCCCGGTTGCGAAGTCGTTGTGGTTGCCCATGGCCTGCGTCAACAGGCTCTTGCGGTACTGCTCCAACGCCACCAGATCCCCGAACAACGCCATGTAAGCGTCCGGCTGCTCAGTAGACGACACTCGCTGCAGCTTCGACTTCAGCTCGGCGATCTGCCGACCTACCCAAGCCTCCTGGGTCCGCGCCAGCACCCCGGCGACGAACCGGGGAATACCGGCCGCGTTTTTCACCGGCAACGGCTCGTTCGCCAATTCGGACAGCAATGCACGCATGGTCAGGTCGTCGGTGCGATCCGCCACCGCGTTGACCCACTCGGCTCCGCCGAGCCCGGCCCCGGTGCCACCGACCTCGGAGATCAGCAGCCGAACGGCCGCGTAGGCAGGATGGGTGAAGGCGTCGGCCTCCAGCGAATCGAAGACCGCCCCGGCCATCGCCGGATATTGCAGCGCCGCCGCGAGCACCTGCCGCTGCGGCATCAGTGTCGGATCGTTCGGATTCGGCCGCGCCGCGGGATGTTCGGCGACCACCTCGGTCTGCCGAGCGGCCGGTGCCTGCCGCCCGCCCGCGCTACCGCCGCCCATGCGGTTGCGCCTGGCCTCGTCGCCGACCCGGCGCACGACGGTCTGAATATCGTCCCAGCCGACCCACCCGGCCAGCTTCGTCGCGTACGCCTTGCGCAACGCGTTGTCCTTGATCTGCGCGACCACCGGAATCGCCCGGCGCAGCGACTCGACCTGGCCCTCGGCGGTGTCCAGGTTGTGGTCGGCGAGCAGGCCGCGAATCACGAACTCGTACAGCGGGGTTCGCCGGGCCACCAGGTCGCGAACGGCGCCGTCACCGGAGTGCTGGCGTAGCTCGCAGGGGTCCTGTCCATCGGGCGCCACCGCGATGTAGGTTTGCCCGGCCAGCTTCTGGTCGCCCGCAAAGGCTTTCAGCGCCGCAGCCTGGCCTGCCGCGTCACCGTCGAAGGTGTAGATGATCTCGCCGCGCCAGAAGTTGTCGTCCAGCAGCAGCCTGCGCAGCAGCGCGAGGTGTTCGTCGCCGAAGGCGGTGCCGCAGGAGGCGACGGCGGTCTTCACACCGGCCAGGTGCATGGCCATCACGTCGGTGTAGCCCTCGACGACGACCGCCTGATGCCCCTTGGCGATGTCCCGCTTGGCCAGGTCCAGGCCGAACAGCACCTGAGACTTCTTGTACAGGATCGTTTCCGGGGTATTGATGTACTTGCCCGGCATGGTGTCGTCGTCGAAGAGCTTGCGCGCGCCGAACCCGATGACGTCGCCGCCGAGGTTGCGGATCGGCCAGAGCAGCCTGCGATGGAACCGGTCGATCGGCCCACGCTGGCCCTGCCTGGACAGGCCTGCGCCCTCCAGCTCCTTGAACTCGAAGCCCTTGCGAAGCAGGTGTTTGGTCAGCGTGTCCCAGCCCGCGGGCGCGTAGCCACAGCCGAATTGCTCAGCGGCGGCGGCATCGAAATTGCGGTCGGTGAGGAACTTGCGCGCCGTCTCGGCGCCGGGCTCGCGCAGCTGAGCCATGTAGAACTCGTGCGCGGCGGCATTGGCGGCGACCAGCCTCGAACGGGTGCCACGATCGCGCTGCACCGAGGTGCCGCCGCCCTCGTAGTTGATCTGATAGCCGATCCGGTCGGCCATCTGCTCGACCGCCTCGACGAAACCGACGTGGTCGATCTTCTGCAGGAACGCGAAGACGTCGCCGCCCTCGCCGCAGCCGAAGCAGTGGAACAGGCCGTGATTGGGCCGCACGTGGAACGACGGTGACTTCTCGTCGTGGAACGGGCACAGCCCCTTCATGGAGTCGGCGCCCGCGCGCTTCAACGCGACGTACTCCCCCACAATGTCTTCGATGCGGACGCGGTCACGTATCGCCGCGATATCGCGATCAGGGAGTCGTCCGGCCACGGCAGTGAGCGTACCCGTCGGGACCGACGTCTTTCACCTATGGCTGCTCGCTCGATGCGCGGCGGCACAGCGACAACCCCTGACGGCTGCCGCCGCGATGATCCGGATCACATCGAGCGGCGCGACGAAAACAGCCACACCGCACTCAGGCCCCGAACTCGGACGCGACCCGCTCCAGCCGGCTCTCGGTGTAGGACGCGATCTGGTCCACGATCACCCGCACCCGCGCGGTGTCATCGGCGGCGGCCTCCCACCACGGCAGCAACAGCGGATCGAGGCTCCGTGGTGCGGCGGCGAGCAGGCCCTCGGCGACGGCGTGGATGCGGTCGCGCTGGGCGGCTTGGCGATGTTTGTGATCGGGATCGGACATGACGTAGCGAAGGGCAACGGTTTTGAGCACGGCCACCTCGGCGGCGACCACGTGCGGAACCTCGAGGTCCGCGCCGTAGCGGGAGAGGCTGTCGCTGCCCGCGGTCTCGCGGGTGGCGAGGATGGCGGCGGTGGCGAAGCGGCCGACAAGTTCGCTGGTAAGTCGTTTGAGCGCAACGGAACTGGCGAGGGTGCCGTCGTATACGGTGACCGCGGCGACGACGGGTAGTTCGGAAAGTCGTTGGGCGGCAGCGACCAATTCGTCGGCCGACAGGGAATAGTGCTTGTGTCTGCCGAGGCTGGCCAGCGCGTCCTGTTCGGCGGGGTCGGCCAGCGCGCGCAGGTCGATGCGGCCCGCGATCACGCCGTCCTCGACGTCGTGCACGGAGTACGCGACATCGTCGGACCAGTCCATGATCTGGCATTCCAGGCTGCGGCGACGCTCGGGAGCGCCCTTGCGGATCCAGCCGAGGCGATCGGTGTCGATGTCATAGGCGCCGAACTTGGTGCCGGGACCCGTTCTGCCCCAAGGGTATTTGAGCGCGGCATCGAGGGACGCGCGAGTCAGGTTGAGACCCGCGCTGACACCGTCGGCGTCGAGCACCTTCGGTTCGAGGCGGGTGAGGATGCGCAGATTCTGCGCGTTGCCCTCGAAACCGCCGTGCGCGTCGGCGAAGACGTCGAGGGCTCGTTCGCCGTTGTGGCCGTACGGCGGGTGGCCGATGTCGTGGGCCAGCCCGGCCAGATCGACCAGGTCCGGGTCGCAGCCGAGGCCGTCGGCGATGCTGCGACCGATCTGGGCGACCTCGATCGAATGGGTGAGCCTGGTGCGCGGGGTGTCGCCGTCGCGCGGGCCCATCACCTGGGTCTTGTCGGCGAGGCGGCGCAGTGCGGCGGAGTGCAGCACCCTGGCGCGGTCGCGGGCGAATTCGGTGCGGTGACCGGACTCGAATTCGCTGCGCGGCGGCCCGAGCCCGGCGGTCTTGGCGCGCTCGACGACGAGCCGCTCGTAATCGTGTTCGGTGTAGCCGTGCACTACTGTCCCGCCGTGTATCGGAAGTCCGCCGCGAAATGGGTGAGCTGATACCAGAGCAAAGCGCCTGTCTCCCTGGCGATTCCGTGCGCCTGCGACTCGCGGGTATAGACCGCGGGCCCGGTCCTGGTCGGCGCGGTCCACGCGTCGAGGCCCTCGTCGCGGGCCATGGTGCGGGTGCGCAGCGAATGCCACGGATCGCTCACCAGCACCGCGGAGCCCATGTCGCGGGCCTGCATGGCCGTGGCGACCGCCTCGATGCTGCGCAAGGTGTCCGACCCGGTCTCGACGGCCAGGATCTTGTCGCTCGGCACCCCGCGCGCCTGCAGATAGTTCTTGCCGGACGCCGCCTCGGTGTACAGGTCGCCTTCCTGCTTCCCGCCGACAGTGATTACCCGCGGCGCCACCCCCAGCCGGAACAAGCGGTACGCCTGGTCGAGTCGCGCCTCGAACACCGAGGACGGTGTGCCGGAATACTGCGCGGCGCCGAGCACCACGATGGCATCGGCCGTCGTGTAATCGTCGATGCGCGCCACCTGCCACACCCGCAACGCCGTCCCGCCGACCAGCACCAACCCCATCAACACCGACCCGACGATGAGCCGGCGAATCCACCGGAACAGCCCCGCGCCGTAGCCTCGCGGCGGGACGGGACCGGGCGCCGCATCGGCTCGAGCGCGCATCGTTGGCGAATCCACTCCCCAAGTCTGCCAGTACAGGTGCTTCGCTCGGGTTGTTCGGGGATCTACCTGAGTCGGGTAGGTCCGGATCCCGGCTACCAGCCGCGTTCCCGCCACTCGGCCAGCTGCGGGCGTTCGGTGCCGAGGGTGGTGTCGTCGCCGTGACCGGGATAGACGACGGTGTCGTCGGGGTAGCGGGCGAAGAGTTTGGTGGTGACGTCGTGGTAGAGGGAGTCGAAGTCCGCCGGGCTGGTGGTGCGGCCGAGCCCGCCGGGGAACAGCGAGTCGCCGGTGAACAGGTGGACCCGTTGGTCGCCGTCGGTGAGGGCCAGGGTGACCGAGCCCGGGGTGTGGCCGCGCAGGTGGATGACCTCGAAGAACAGCTCGCCGATGTGGATGTGGTCACCGTCGGCGAGCAAGCGGTCGGGACTGACCGGGAGCGGGTCGGCGTCGAGTTCGTGTGCGGCGGTGGGCGCTCCGGTGGCGGCTGTCGTCTGCTTCAGCGCCTGCCAGTGGTCGGGATGCTGATGCGTCGTGACGATGACGCCGATCTGGCCCGGCGCCACGAAGTCGATGAGTTCCGCGATGCGCTCGGCCTCGTTCGCGGCGTCGATGAGCAGCGCCGCTCCGGTGGTCGTGCATTGCACGAGGTAACAGTTGTTGTCCATGCCGCCGACGGACATTTTGATGATGCGGGCACCCGGAACGTCATGCTGCTGCGGATCGGAACCCGGCGAGACATGACCGGTATACGGGCGATCGATGTTGATCACACCGTCGATGCTATCGACCGACGCGATCCCCTGCCATTCCGCGCGTTCCCCAATGCTCGGCAGACCGCACCCGAAGCGCACGGCTTCGCCCGTGGTGTCCGGCGCCGAACTTCTGGGTTGCGGCGTTGACCAGCAGCCGCACGGACGGGTCGCGCGATAGATTCGTGCTATGTCGCTGCCGAATCGTGTTGCCCGCTGGACTTCCTGGGTGGTGCTCAGCGTGCTGTTCGCCGGAGCAGCCCTGGTCGGTGCGCCGACGGGGGTGGCGGAGCCGCCGCTGCGGATGGACACCTACGTCGTCGATTCGGCGCAGGCGCTGAACGGCGGGCAGCTCGATCGGGTGCGGTCGGCGGTGGATCAGCTGTATGCCGACCAGCAGGTGCGGCTGTGGGTGGTGTACGTGCGCGATTTCGGTGGGCTCGGACCGGAGGCGTGGGCGCAGCGCACGGCGTCGGAATCCGGGTTCGGCGATCGCGACCTGATGCTCGCGGTCGCCACGCGGGATCGGTCGTACTGGTTCTATGGGGAATTGCCCAGCGGTGTCAGCGATTCCGAGCTGGACAAGCTGCTGACGCGCGAGGTGGAGCCCGCGATGCGAGACGGCCGGTGGGCGGATGCCGGTATCGCGACGGCGGACGGGCTGAAGTCGGCGATGCGGGGCGGCGGCGTCAACGTCGGCTTTCTGCTCGTCATCGGCGTGCTGGTCGTGCTGGTGGTTGGCGGGTTGCTGTTGTTCGCGCGCAAGCGGCGGCGCGACCGGGCGAACGACGAGCTCGCGGTGGCGCGGGCGGTGGACCCGGACAACACCGCTGCGCTGGCCGCGCTGCCGTTGGCGGCGCTGCACGCACGCTCACGGGAGGCGCTGGTCGAAATCGATAATGCGATCCGCACCAGCGCCGAGGAGTTGGAGCTGGCGACCGGCGAGTTCGGCACCACCGCCGCCCTGCCCTTCATCACCGCGCTCGATCACGCGAAAGCCGCCGCCGCCAAAGCCTTCTCGATCAGGCAGCGGCTCGACGACGAAATCCCGGAAACGCCGGACGAGCAGCGCACGCTCTTGGTCGACCTGATCGGCACGGTCGGTCGAGCCGACCGTGAACTCGACGCCCAGGTCGCCGAATTCGACGCCATGCGCAATCTGCTGATCAACGCCGCCGATCGATTGGACGGGCTGACAAGGGATCTCGTCGAACTAAAGAGCCGCCTGCCCACCTCCGAGGCGGAGCTCTCCCGGCTCACCGCCGCGCACCCGGCCAGCGTGCTCGCCCCGATCCACGACAACACGACCATGGCGCGCGAACGAATCACCTTCGCGGAGCAGAACATCGACACGGGTCGCGCGGCACTCACCAACCCGGTGGGCAAACAGGGCGGGGCGGTCGCCGCGATCCGTTCGGCGGAGGCGGCGGTCGGCCAGGCCCGCACCTTGCTCGACGGCATCGACAACGCGTCCACCAACATTCAGCAGGCTCGCGACGGCCTGGCCGCGGTACTCGATGAACTGCGCCGCGATATCGCCGCCGCCACAGAGCTTTCCGGCTATGGCGGCGCGGAGCTGGCGGCCGCGACAGCAACCGCGCAGACCACCCTGGACAAGGCGGCGGCCACCGCGACAGCCGACCCACTCGATGCCTTCCACGACGCGGTCGCCGCCGACGGCGAACTGGACCGCGCCATCGCCGCGGCCACCGATCGCAAACTCGCCGTGGAGGATCTGCGGCGCCGTCTCGACCAGGCGCTGACCGCCGCCCGCTCCCGGGTGAGCGCCGCATCGGACTACATCACCACCCGGCGCGGCGGCATCGATGCCGAGGCACGCACCCGGTTGTCCGAGGCGCAACGCAATCTCGATGCGGCACAACAACTCGGCGCCACCGATCCCGCGCGGGCACTGACCAGTGCCCAAGCCGCGGCCGACCTCGGCGGACGCGCACTACAGGCCGCGCAGGCCAGCGTGCAGGCTTGGGAGACGGCACAACCGGTGTCGGGTAGGTCGCAGGCAGGCGCGGTGCTCGGTGGCATCTTGATCGACGGACTGCTGCGCGGCGCCGCGAGCGGCGGACGCCGATCCGGGTCGGGCGGCTGGAGCGCGGGCTCCTACGGCGGATCCACGGGTTCGCGGCGGATCAGCCGCGGCGGCCGGTTCTGACGCTTGACCCTGACACCGTGTGAGGTCATAGACCAGGAGTCGTTATGTTCACCATCGGAGACTTCGCCAGACACGGACGGGTGTCGGTGCGCATGCTGCGCCACTACGACGCGATCGGGCTGTTACGCCCGGATCGGGTCGACGAGCACAGCGGCTACCGCTTCTACTCCGGCGGGCAGCTGGCCCGGCTCAATCGCCTTGTCGCACTGAAGGATCTCGGCTTCACCTTGGAGCAGGTCGGCCAGATCCTGGACGACCAGGTCAGCGGCGCGGAACTGCGCGGCATGCTGACACTGCGCCGCGCCGAGCTCGAACAGCGCATCGCGGGCGACCGCGCCAGGTTGGTCCAGGTCGAAACGAGGCTCCGCATCATCGAGAAAGAGGGCGCCATGCCTGTCCATGATGTGATCATCAAGTTCATACCGGCGGTTCGAGTCGCCGAATTGACCGCTGTCGCCGCCAGTTTCGAGCCGGAATCGATCGGCCCGGTCATCGGTCCGCTGTTCGAAGACATCTGCAAACGGCTGGAGCACGCAGGCATACCGATCGTCGGCTACGGCATCGCGTATTACGAAGAGCGCGAAGACGGTTCGGTGCTCGCCCACGCCGCCGTGCCGGTCGATCTCGACCCCGGCGAAGCCCACGATTTCACCGTCGTCGACCTCCCCGCCATCCCCCAGGCCGCCACCGTCGTCCACCGCGGCAGCATGTACGAGGTCCTGGAACCCTGGCAGGCTTTAGGCCGCTGGGTCGACGACAACGGCTACCGCCTCAGCGGCCCCAGCCGCGAGGTAACCCTGGTCTACACCGAAGACCCATCCGGCTGGGTAACCGAACTCCAGGAGCCGATCCGCCCCAAGTAACCATCGAAATCCGCACTCTCACTCGGGATCCGCACTCGCCCTATATTCGGTGCAGATCCCGAGAGAGGGCGCGGCTGCTCAGGCGTGCACGGTGATCGTGTGGTAGCCGGAGGGGCCGGTGGGGAATGAGGGGCGGTGCCTGCCTTCTTGGACTTCGCCGGAGCGGCTGATCGCGCGGGCCTGTATTCGGTGCTCGCCTGGCGAGAGTTCTACCGCGGTGCGCCAGCGGCGCCAGGCGGCGGGGGCGAGTTCGGTGGCGAGATCGGCTGGGTGCCAGTCGCCTTCGTCGATGCGCACCTCTACGCCTGCGACGCCGTGGGGCGGGGCCCAGGCGACTCCGGCGATCGTCGTGATGCCCGCGGCGATTCGGCCGGGTGCGGTTACGTCGATGCGGGCCTGTGGTGTTATCCAGAGTGGGCCCGCTGGCCAACCGCGGCGCGGCCAATAGTCGACGTGGGTGTCGTCGGTAAGTTCCAGTTCGCCAAGCCATTTCGCGCCGGTGTATTGGCCGTACAGGCCGGGCACGAAGACGCGGGCCGGGAAGCCGTGCGCCGGGGTGAGTGGTTCACCGTTCATGCCGATGACCACGTAGCCGGGCCATTCGCCGGAGCGCAGCGGTTCGATCGGTAGCGAGATCGTGTAACCGTCGATGGCTCTGGTGACCAGGCGGGTGGCGTCGGATTCCGGGATCGCGTGCTTCAGTAGATCGGACAGCGGCACCCCGAACCAGCGGCCGTTACCCGCACGGCCCGCACCCGGATGGTTGTGGATGCACACCATGACGGCGTCGAATTCCACTGCGTCCTCGGCCAATTCATGCAGCGTCAAGCGCAAGGGGTGCGCGACCTTGCCGGTGACGGACAGTCGCCAGTGGGCCGGATCGATCCGGGGTGGCCGCAGATTGACATCGGCGACGTACATTCGATGGGCGGCGGTGACCAACGGGGACAGCCCCGGCTCGTCCTCCAGCCCGTCCTGCGGCACCACGCCCAGCGCGCCCATCGGACCGATCCGGCGAATATCGTTGTCCTGCTTGCGGTCCAGATCGTGCTGCAGGGTGTACGCGGCCGCGAACATCCCGGCGCCCGTCGCCAACCAGCCCAGCGCGCCGAGCAGTCCGTGCGGCCGCCTGCGCAGGCCAGCGGCGAGCACTCCGGCGGCCGCGACCGCACCGGCGACGGTAGAGGTGGAACGGGCCGACAGGCGCGTCGCCAACGCCGCCGCACCGGCACCGGAGGCCATCGCGACGGGTGTGCGCAGCCGTTCGGGCAAGGCACCGAGCCCGACGGCGCCGACGACCACACCCGCGGCGACACCGAACCGAGTGACCACCTTGTCGTGCCGACCGGACATAGCGACGGCGGCCTCGACGACCGGCACCGGTACGGCATCGATGAGCGCGCGCCCGACGGTGTCGATCAGCGAACCACCCCTGGTCGCCGCGATCGCCTCGCCGACCCCGAGCGCCGCCACCCCGACCGCGGCCGCTCCGACCCCGCTCCGATCTCCGTTCGTCAGCACCGCTGGCACACCCGCTTCCAACCCGATCGTCCGCTGTCACCTTGCATTCTGCCTGAACGGCGCACCGGCCAGATCGTTTCACCCGCGGCAGGCGGTCCGCCGACCGCCCGTCGGCGACCATCCACGACGCGTCGTCCTGGTCATGCGCCCCACCCGCGTCAGCTACCAGTAGCACTGGCGGCTCACTTCGGCGGCCCCGGCTACTCGTCGATCTCCTCGGCCGACAACGCGGTCAGCTCTTTGAGCACCGCGGCGAGCAGCCGGTCCGCGCCGTCGCCGCCGAGCAGGCCGACGGTCAGCTGGCCGTGAAAGGTGTAGACCAGGAAGGTGATCGCGGCGGAGGCGCCGGTCGAAGGCTTGGGATGTGCGGACAGGTAGACGATTTCGTAGTCGGTGAGAGTGAGTCCGGCGGGGGTTCGGAATCGCGGCACCGCACCGGTATTGGTGATCGCGACGTGACCGGCCAGCGAGTGGATTCGGGTCGGCCCGTAGAAGTCGGGAAAGTGCAACACCGACTGTTGGACGACTCCGCTGGCCAAGTCGGCACGTAGTCGCGCCGAAATCTGTTGGGCCAGTTCGAGAACACTGCCCGAGGGATCGACCTCGGCGGCGAATGACGCGAGTCCGGCCATGTTGGTGCCCTCGGCGGGCGCCACTCGCGGATCCAGCCGCGACCGCATATCCACCGGGTACAGGCCACCCAACGGCACCGGACCGCCAGCCGTTTCGGACGCGTAGGCACGCAGCAGTGCGGCCGTGATCAATCCGTTGACGCTGACACCCCGATGGTGACCCAGTGCCACGATTCGCGCCGTCGCCGCCTCGTCCAGCCGAGTACGTCTCGGCCGGGCGAGCGAACTGGGTGCTGAATCACCAACAGGGACAGGCGCTGCCGTCGCTGGCAACGGCTTGGTCACATCCTCGAAGCCGGACACCGCACCGGCGACAATGCCACGCCGTGCCGCATGCCACTCCAACGACTGCGGATACTCCTGCGGCACAACGGTTATCGGAACCGACCCGACGACGTCGGTATAAAACCCCCAGAACCGCGACAACAGTTCGACGCAATGCCCAGCATCCGCGATGCTGTGATGCGCGAACAGGGTGACCCGCCACCGACCCGCGCCGGACACTACCGCATCCAGATAAGCCAGCTGCGTCCCCGGGTCCACCGGAGTCCCCGGCAAACCCACAGTCTCCACATCACCGTCGGCCACCGAGGCGCCAATCGGCGAATCCCCCGGTCGCAGTAGATATCCCGTCCCCGCGTCGTCTTCCTCGATCCGGCAGAGCACCACCGGAAACGCTAACTGCAATGCGGCGAAGGCCTCTTTCAACGCCGCGACATCGAGCTCCCCCGCCACCGACACCGACCGGCCGGTGTAGGTACCGTGCCGGACAAACCGCTGTTCCGACGGCGCCAACACGCGCACCACTTGATCCTCATCCCGCAACACCTCGCAAGCGTGCGGCAACACCGGCCGGGGCGCAAACGAACGGATGCGCAAGACTGGACGGCATGAGTCTCGCCGCGCATCTGGAAGAACTCGGCCGTCCACTGGTCGAGCATCAGCTCGTCCATCCCACCGTGGCCGGCATCGCCACGGGCGACCTGCCCGAGCCGATCTTCCGTTCCTGGCTGGAGCAGGACTACCTCTTCCTGCTCGACTATGTCCGTGTGTTCAGCCGCCTGGCCTGGCAGGCCCCCGCCGCGCACCTCGGCGACCTGGTGGATCTGGCGCACGCCACCTATCACGACGAGCTCGCGCTGCACCGTTCGCTGGCCGCGGAGTTCGGCGCCGACCTCGGCGGTATCACCAAAGGTGTTGCCTGCGCGGCATATACGGGCTTCCTGCTGGACTCGGCCGCCGATTACGCCGAGGGCCTTGTCGCCATGTACCCGTGCATGTGGGGCTACTCCACGCTGGGCGCACGCCTCGCCGAAAACCCGCCCGCCGAACCGCGCTACCGCCGCTGGGTCGACACCTACGCCGACCCGGCCTTCGCCGCCCTCACCCGCCGCTGCGCCCAAATGATCGACGAAGCGGGCCCCGATCCAGACCGCGCCGAACAACTGTTCCGCGAGGGCATGCGCCACGAACTCGCCTTCTGGGACGTCCCGCGCTGAAGACGCACGAGGAGTCAGCAGAGGCGAGGAGTCAGGGCCGCAGCACGATCTTGCCTCGGGTGTGCCGCTGCTCCAGCTCGCGGTACGCGTCCTGCACCTTGTCGAGCGAGTAGACACCGGCGATCGGCACCTCGATGGCGCCTGCCGCGGCGAGATCGGCCAGCTCGGTGAGCACATCGATGGTGCCCGCGGCAGCGTTGCCCTCGGCCTTCACGCCGTGCTTCTCCACGGCGGCGAAGTTGATGATGGTGTCGATGCGCTCGACCGGAACACCGAGTTCCACGGCGATGTCCACATAATCGGCACCGAACGTATCGATGAACGCGTCCACACCGTCAGGCGCGGCGGCTCGGAGACGGTCGATCAGCCCGTCGCCATAGGCGACCGGCGTCGCGCCGACCTTCCGCAGCCAGTCGTGGTTCGCCTCGCTGGCGATGCCGATCACCTCGGCCCCGCGCGCCCGCAGCAGTTGCACCGCGATCGAACCGACGCCCCCTGCGGCACCGGACACGACGACCACATCGCCTTCGTTGGCCTCCACCGCCCGCATCGTCGCGAAAGCCGTTGTGCCCGCGACATATAACGCACCCGCGACATCCCAGTCCAGCCCGGCGGGCTTGGGCGTCACCTGCGCGACAGGCACCACAACGTGCGTCGCGTGGCTGGCACGATCGTCGGTGAACCCGAGCACCTCGGCACCGACCTCGAGTCCACCTACCTCGGACCCGAGCTCGACGATCCGTCCCGCGAAATCGGTCCCCTCCCCCGACGGAAACGTCGCGGGCCACCGATCGTGCAACGCCCCGCTACGGATGTACGCCTCGCCCGGATTGATGCCCGCCGCGACCACGGCGACCACCACCTGCCCAGGCCCGGCCGTCGGGGTCGGCACGTCGACCACCTTCAACTCATCGATCTCGCCATACCGATCGAACTTCACCGCTCTTGCCATGCTGAGCTCCTCGCTTCGGTGACTTAAGGCATCTCGTGCGTCAACGGCCCGCCCGGCTCGGTTAATTCCCGCGGCAGCGGATTCGAAAACAGCGACGTCAACCCCGCTTGCCACCGAATATCCGTGCGCGATTGAAGCGCGGATCGTCCGCGACGGCCTTACGCTGGCAATCGTGGGTGCGGAGAATGTGCGGGCGTCTGATGCGGACCGCGAGAAGATCGTCGAACAATTGCGGCACGCGATGAACGAGGGCAGGCTGACGCTGCACGAGTACGACGACCGACTGCAGCAGGTATACAGCGCCAAGACCTACGGCGAGCTGACCCCGGTGCTGGCCGACCTTCCCGCGCAACGCGGTTCGCGCGCGATGGTGCCCACCAACCGGATCCCGCAGTGGGTCGTGATCATGTGGATCCCCTGGGTCTTCGTGAACATGCTGACCCTGTTGATCTGGGTGGCCACCGGCGCGGGCTACTTCTGGCCGTTCTGGGTGGCGGTGCCGTGGGGCATGGCGCTGCTCATCCCGACGGCGATCGGAATCACCGTGCGCGGCAACGGTTCCGGGTCGCAGCGTCCGCAGCTGCCGCCGACGCCACCGACGCCGCCACTGCCGCCGAGGCACTGAACGACGAACGGCCCGCACCGATCACCCGGTGCGGGCCGTTCGTTCGCGAAAGCCTCAGGAACCCAGCAGATGCTGGGCCAGGTAGCCCTCCACCTTGTCCAGCGCGATCCGTTCCTGCGCCATCGAGTCCCGCTCGCGGATGGTCACCGCTTGATCGTCGAGGGTGTCGAAGTCGACGGTGATGCAGAACGGGGTGCCGATCTCGTCCTGACGCCGGTAGCGGCGGCCGATGGCGCCCGCGTCGTCGAACTCCACGTTCCAGTTCCGGCGCAACTGTGCGGCAAGGTCTTTCGCCTTCGGCGTCAGATCCGCGTTGCGCGACAACGGAAGTACCGCAGCCTTGACCGGGGCGAGCCTGCGATCCAGTCGCAGCACCGTGCGAGTGTCCACGCCGCCCTTGGCATTCGGCGCCTCGTCCTCGGCGTACGCGTCGACCAGGAACGCCATCAGCGAGCGGGTCAGGCCGGCCGCGGGCTCGATGACATACGGCACGTAGCGCTCGTTGGTGGTCTGGTCGAAGAAGCTGAGCTCGGTGCCCGAGTGCTCGGAGTGCGTCTTGAGGTCGAAGTCGGTGCGGTTGGCCACGCCTTCGAGCTCACCCCACTCGTTGCCCTGGAAGCCGAAGCGGTACTCGATGTCGGTGGTGCCTGCCGAGTAGTGCGACAGCTTTTCCTTCGGGTGCTCGTAGAGCCGCAGGTTGTCCGGGTTGATGCCGAGGTCGGTGTACCAGGAGAAGCGGGTCTCGATCCAGTACTTGTGCCACTCCGCGTCCTCGCCGGGCTTGACGAAGAACTCCATCTCCATCTGCTCGAACTCGCGGGTGCGGAAGATGAAGTTGCCGGGGGTGATCTCGTTGCGGAAGCTCTTGCCGATCTGCGCGATGCCGAACGGCGGCTTCTTGCGCGCGGTGGTCATCACGTTCGCGAAGTTGACGAAGATGCCCTGCGCGGTCTCGGGCCGCAGATAGTGCATGCCCTCCTCGGACTCGATCGGGCCGAGGTAGGTCTTGAGCATCATGTTGAAGTCGCGCGGCTCGGTCCACTTGCCGACGGTGCCGCAGCTGGTGCAGGCGATCAGCTCCATCGAGACGGTGTCCGGGTCGTCGATCTTGTGCTTGAGCGCGTACGCCTCCTGCAGGTGATCCTGCCGGAAGCGGTGGTGGCAGTTCAGGCACTCCACCAGCGGATCGTTGAACACACCGACGTGGCCCGAGGCCACCCACACCTGGCGCGGCAGGATCACCGACGAGTCGAGGCCGACGATGTCCTCGCGGCTGGTGACCATGGACCGCCACCATTGCCGCTTGATGTTCTCCTTGAGCTCGACGCCCAGTGGACCGTAGTCCCAGGCCGATTTGGTGCCTCCGTAGATCTCACCGCTCGGGTACACCAGACCCCGGCGCTTGGCGAGGTTGGCAACGGTGTCCACCTTCGACTTGGGTGCCACTCGAGAATTCTCCATCCACTACGAGTCGGATTCATTCGGTCCGATCAGACCTCGCCCACAGACTATCGGCCCTGCCCAATCGAGTTTCCACCGCACGGGCAACCTCGCCCGTGTCACCGGCAGGTTCTTGGTATTGCGGCCTTGACCGCCGGCAGGCAGCATCGAGGGGACGCCGGTGCGATGCTTGCCCGGCAGGAGCGTTTCCGGGGGTAGGCGATGTATCAGTATCCGCCAGACGAATTCGATCATCAGCGGTTCGACCGTGCGAAACGCCACCGCACTATCGGGATCGTCGTCGGGATCATCGTGGTTGTCCTGGTGGTCGGCTATCTGGTCCTGAGGAACGCGCCGTCGCCGTCACACTCGACCGCACGGGCCACCCCTGCGGTGGACAACCGTGCCGAGGTCGACCCGAGTCGCCCCTTCGAGCACACACCGGCGGCGATCTGGCCCGAGGGCGAGGCGGGCATCATGCCGCCACCCGCCCAACCGATCGGCCGCTACCCGGCCGATCAGGTGGCCGACATCATGGCCAAGGTGCGACAGCTGATCATCACCGCGCGACTGGATCGGCATGTGCTGCAGACCCACGATCCGGAACCGGTGCTCGCCCAGCTCGCCGCGCATCAAGTCGAGGACATCCGCGGCCGACTCGGCGACGACGCGCACACCTGGTGGGTCACCACCAAACTCGCCGACCGCTACCCACTGCTGGCTGCGCTCCCCCGCGTCACCGGTTCGATGACACCGACGCTCAACGACAAGAGCGAATTGACGATCAAAACCAATTACCTGATCGCCTACGCCTTCGACGTCGGCACCACGACGGTGGACGGTCCGATGGACATCATGGCGGTCGACCGGCAGGAGGTCGACTACGTGTGGGTGGATGATCCGGCGTACGACGCGGGGTCGCAGGGCATGTGGTTCGGCGAGGTCAAGGGCTTCGTCTACGCGGCCAACTGCCCGCTGCATCGTCGCGGCCTGCTTGCGCCGAGCTACCCCACCCCACCCCACTTCGGACCGGCCGCGCCCGCGGCACCGCGCAACGAAGCGGAATACTTCGATCCGTCGGTGCCGATCCCACAGGACAACGACTGCTGAATCACCGACTCTCGGCGCGCCCGTTTGACATGCGCAACTGTGCATATCAAAATGGAATCGCTTTCCATTAAGGAGTTGGTGCCATGACCGCCGAGACCGCCACCGCCCATCCGCACAACCCGTACCGCTCGCCCGCGCCCGCGCCGGTACCGGCGCGCACCGTCCTGGAGGACGCGGGTGAGCTGCTGCGCGCACTGGCCGCACCGGTGCGCATCGCCATTGTGCTGCAACTGCGCGAGTCGCCGCGCTGCGTGCACGAGCTGGTCGACGCGCTCGGGGTCACCCAACCGCTGGTGAGTCAGCACCTGCGCATCCTCAAGTCCGCGGGCGTCGTACACGGCGAGCGGTCCGGTCGCGAGGTGCTCTACGAACTCGTCGACGACCACCTCGCGCACATCGTGGTCGACGCCGTCGCGCACGCCGAGGAAGGGTAATTCGTGCCAGAGAACAGTGTCGTTCCGCAGAAGGCGGTCGGCATCCGTAGCACCAGACAGCGCAGTGCCATCGCCGCACTGCTCGGCGACATCGAGGAGTTCCGCTCCGCCCAGGAGTTGCACGACGAGTTGCGCAAGCGCGGCGAAGGCATCGGCCTGACCACCGTCTATCGCACGCTGCAGTCGCTGGCCGACGCGGGCATGGTCGATGTGTTGCGCACCGACTCCGGCGAGTCCGTCTATCGGCAATGTTCCACCGGGCACCACCACCACCTGGTGTGCAGGCAGTGCGGGCGCACCGTCGAGGTGGAGGGTCCCACCGTGGAGGCCTGGGCAGGCGCCATCGCGCGCGAGCACGGGTTCATCGAGGTCAGCCACACCATGGAGGTGTTCGGCACCTGCGAGTCCTGTGCGTCCGCGGGCGACGGCGACGGCCGGACCACGATGTAGTCCACGCTTCGGTTCACTCAGCGGACCGAGCCCTGGTTAACACCGCACCTTCCCGTGCAGATTTCAACGCGAACCCACGAACGCCCGGCCGACCCGGGTGTCGCGCTCTGGGGTTTGCATATTTCCGGGAGGCTCAGCGTGCGTACGACCCTGATTTCATCTGTAGTTCCGGCGCGTAACCGTCGAATCCGCACCGCCGCAACAGCAGCGGCGATGCTCAGCGCGGCCGCGTTGGTACTGACGGCATGCAACGACAAGGACGGCGCGGCGACCCCGGTTTCGGCGACCCCGGCGACCAGTGTGGCCGCCAACGGCGCGCCGGGCAGCAACAACGCGAGCCAGTCGACGGTGCGGACCGTCGGAAAGACCGGCTGGTACGAGGGCTTCGACATCACCGTCAACAAGGCGACCGTGGTGCCCGACGAATTCGGCGGCGCGAAGGCGCTGATCGACATCACCTACAAGAACACCACTCTCGACAACAAGACGATCAGCAACAACACCTCGCTGCTGGTCGGCAACGAGGTCGACGGCGGCGCGCTGTGGGACAACCCGACGGTGCCCGGCGGCGGTTCTGCCGCGGGCAAGGTGACCACGTCGGTCAAGTCCGCCAAGGACGCCGAGCACCTGATCGACACGATGACCGTGGTGTACGGCCAGGCCGCGGACAACCAGACCAAGATCCCGCTCAGCGCCGCGGGCAAGGTGGACAGCGTGCAGCCGAAGACCCTCCCCGTCACCGGCACGCTGGTGCAGGACCAGACCACCATCCAGGTGACCGCGGGCAAACTCGGCCCGAGCTACACCAAGGACGAGCACGGCAAGGACGAACTCGCCCTGCACATCAAAATCATTGGCGGATCCGGCATCTCGGCCGGCGGCCTTAACATCTTCACCGAATACTTCTCGCTGAAAACCCCCGACGGCCAGAGCATCGTCGCCGACGACCGCAGCCCGATCAACGAACTGCTCGACGCGAACAAGACCATCGACAACGCGAAGGATTACGTCGTCTTCGTCGTGCCCGCCCCGGCCACCGGCAACTACGTCCTGACCTACAACAGTCAGAAGGAGGAAGGCGCGGCCACCGCCCCCACCCTCGCCTTCACCGTCAGCTGATTCTCGAAAGCGGGTTCAGCCGCTACGAAACGGCCCCGGAGATGTTCTCCGGGGCCGTTTCTATTGTCCACCGACCTGTTTCCATCCAGAACGTCTCCGGTGACGAAGACCTAATCGACACCTGTCGCTCGACCGGCCGAACATTTGATTATAGATAGCGCAGGCCGATCGGACGGACTCTCACACCGAAGGGAACAACCCGAACATGCTCGCGATAAGAAGCAGTTGGCTGGCCGTGTTCGCGATGGCTGTGGCCGTGCTGCTCTGTGCGTCGGCAGGTCACGCCAAGGCGTATCCCGAAGAAGTTGAACAGCAGAAAGCCATGCAGATCATCAACTTCGTTTGCGAAGACGGAGGCACAGCGCCGCGTAGCCACATATGGTATACGACGCATAACGATATCCAGCGCCAGGCGCCGTACACCTGGGTATTCAACGATAAATACCGCTCCAACAATCCGAATTGCAACCCGTTCGAGAGTACGCTGTACGAGCTCTACGGTGACGAATTCAATCCCGTGACCAGGGAGAAGATGTGCTCGGATCTGACGGATTTCTCTCGAGCATTGAAGAACAACGTGGTCGACCACAAGGGTGACATCAAGGCGTGCTGCGCTACCGAGGACGGCATGGAGAAGTTCTTCGAGAAGAAGCTCGACGATCAGATCGCAAATAACGAGAAACAACTCGAAGCGATCGACGATGAGGAGAGGTACGCGGATGAGCACAAGGGGAACGATAACGATCTCAAATATCTGAACCTCTGGACCTGCGACAAAAACAAGTCCTACTGCTAGCTGGACAAAATCCCGCACCTCTGCATGTCGCAGCCGCAATTACTCTCGGGATATGACGGCGCGTCTACTCGACGTTCGGCGCCGTCATGTCCCGCGAGCGGAGCATCAGCCGGTGGTAGCAGCGACGGGAGCCGGGGCTGCGGCCTCGGGGACGCGGGCGCGCAATGCGCCGATACCAAGGAGCACGAGGGCGGCGGCAGCCCAAATCAGTAGCACCGCAAGTGGTTTGCCGGCCCCCGCGCCGTCGAAGAAGGCGACCGAGCGGAGCAGCGAGGCGGCGGCGCCGGGTGGGAGGACCTGGCCGATGGCGCCCCAGGGCTTCGGGAGGAGTTCCGGGGCCGAGGTGGCGGCGGAGAACGGGTTGCCGATGAGCAACATGGTGAGTGCGGCGATGCCGATGCCTACCCGGCCGATCGCGGTGGAGAGTCCGACGACGGCACCCGCGACGGCGAACGAGACGAGGCCTGCGACGGCGGACAGTTCGAGGTAAGAACCCGGTACCACCGACATCCAACCCTGAATGATCTCCATGCTCAGCAGACCGCCTACCACGCCAAAGGTGAGCAGTCCCAATGCTTTTCCGCCGACCGTCGGGATCAGCAGGCTGAGCAGCACGCCCGCCGCGATGCCCGACAACGCCAACGGCAGCACCATCGCGCCGAACGCGGTGCCGCGCGGATCGTCGGAGTCGGCGGCCACCACATCGTCCACCCGCGGTGCCGGTCCCCCGGCCAGCTGCTGGCCGATCTGCGTGAGTTGTTGCGCGACAGCCGGACTCGCGGCGGAGGCGATCAGGACGCGGGGCGGTCCGTCGCCGGTGACGATGGCGCCGTACACCTCTCGGTCTTCGATGGCGGCGCGCGCGGCGGCTTCGTCGGCCGGGCGCGCGATGTCGAACGCGTCCGGACTGTGCGCGGCGAGCTGCGTCACGACCAGGTCGGCCTGCGGGCCGGTGACGGCGATGGGCAGATCGCGCGGGCGATATTGGCGGCGGGCCAGGCGAAGGCGATCAGCATCAGCGCTTGGAGCAGTGCGGCGCCGACGCCGACGGCGAGCGCTCGCTGGGTGGTGGTCATGACGTTCTCCCGTAAATCGAATGACCGTTCTCTTTCGATGCACATATCGTCGCCCGCACCAAGGAGCTTGTCAAGAACGGATGTTCGTTTTAGTTTGTAAGCATGCCTAAGGTCAGCGAAGAGCACCTGGAACGCCGCAGACAGCAGATCCTCGACGCCGCGCGCCTGTGCTTCGCCCGCAAGGGCTTCCACGAGACCTCCATGCAGGACGTCTTCGCCGAATCGGGATTATCCGCCGGGGCGGTGTACCGCTACTTCAAGAGCAAAGACGACCTCATCGCGGCGCTGGCCACCCAGACGACGGTGCCCTTGCGCGCACTGATGACCGAGCTGATCCACGCCGATCCCCTGCCGACACCGGACCGTTTCGTCGCCGCGATGGCCGAGCACATGGTCGCGAACAGTGGACCCGAGGGCCCGGTGCGACTAGCCCCGCAGGCGTGGGCACTGGCATTGGTGGACGCCGATGCCGCCGAGTACGTCAAGGACGCGATCCTCGGCATCCGCGGCTGCTGCTACGAATACACCGAGCGCATGCGCGACGCGGGCTGGCTCGCCGCCGACGCCGACACCCACGCGACGGCCACCGCCCTCATGGGCGTGCTGCCCGGATTCATGTTGCAGCACTTGATAATCGGCGACCTCGACCCGCAGACTCTCGCCCGCGGTCTGCGCACCCTGCTCGCCTACAACGGCCCCGCCGCCTGACGCGTCAGAGACTGAACGCGATCCCGCGCAGCACCAGCGCGACGATGAACACCACGGTGAAGGCCAGGTCGATGGACAGCCCACCGGCCCGGATCGGCTGCAGGACCCGCCGGACCGGTGCGATCACCGGCTCGGTCGCGGCGTGCGTCAGTTCGCGGGGGCGGTTCGCCCAGCTCGGGCTGTTGCCGAGCGCGGCCATCCAGTCGAACACCATCCGCGCGAGCAGCAACACGATGAACACCGTCAACACGTAGCCGAGCAGGGTCCCGATGAGGCTCATTCCGCACTCCTTTGTGGTGGCCGCGTTGGCCTTCTCACCAGTCTCAACGCACCAGACCGGACGAAAAGTGTCGCGTTTGCCGGATTCTCAGATGACTATCAGCGAGCGGATGACGAATGATTACCACAGGCCCGGGACAAGCCGTTTGGTCCCGGCTCGGTAGGTCTCGTAGGGGCGGCCGATGGTCTCGACCAGCGCTCGCTCTTCCACGTCGATCCGTCTGCTCAGCGCGAACACTGGCAGCGCGACGGCGATGAGCAGCGAGAGCCAATTGCCCGCGGCGAGGCCGAGGCCGGTCGTGATCAGCAGGACACCGGTGTAGGACGGATGACGCACCCAGCGATACGGGCCGCGATCGACGACGGTCTGGTCGGTGTCGACCTCGACGGTCGTCCGGAACGAGCTACCGAGCACGGTGATCGCCCAGGCTCGCACGACCAACCCCAGCCACATGGTCGCGAGCCCGGTGATCTCCCATGGCAGGTGTGCTCGGCCCGGCAACTGGAACACGCTGGTCGCGGGCAGCACGGCCGCGACGACTACGGCGCCGTTGACGGCGACCGCGACGAGCAGAACGATGGTCTATTGGCCCGCCGATCCGTGCCGGGCCATTGATCGCGGACACCACCTGTGCAAGTGTCGGGGCGGCCCCTCGCGGGGAAATCGGTTTTGTCGGAAGGGAAAACTGCTGTGACCGTTTCAAAGAAGACCGCCGCCACGCTGACCACACTGGGCGCGCTGACCGCCGCGATCGCGCTAGCCGCCCCGACCGCGGGAGCCTCGGTCACCCGCGTCGACGTCGCACCCGGACTGAGTTTCGGTAGCTCAGGTGGTGGCTACGGTGCAGGCTGCTCCTACACGGTCACCGCGACCGCGCGACCCGGCGCGACCGTCACCTACCTCGACGACGTCGACGGCGGACGGACCGCCGATACGTTCAAGCCGATCACCCAGGTCGCGGACGCATCCGGAAAGGCGAGCACGATCTGGACCCCAGCCAAGAAGGGCAAGCACGATATCTGGGCGGCCGAGTACATCCAGGGCGAGTCCTACATCATGACGACTGTGAACGTCGGGACGGGCATCAACCTCGGCCCCGCGTGCGCCGTGCTGCCGTAATCACCTGGCGCACGTCCGCGGTCGGCCGCACCTCGCGTGCGGCTGACACGTGTCCGTCCACCGCGAAGCGACCGGCTCGCCGTATTCGCTTGTCTCCGTGTTGATCTCGTCCATCAAGTAGCCAACGAGCCGGCCGCGGATGCGCCCCGGGCCGAGTCGGCCATCGATCGCCGTCAGTGGCACAGCCGGCCGCGATTTGCCACGGCGGCTGGCCGTGCCACTGATCAGCGCGGCGCCGGACTCGGTGTCGGCGTCGCGGACGGCGGTGTCGGCGCTCCAGGCGCCGAGCCGTTGTCGCCCGGCCGGTCGCCACGACCTGGCCGGTCGCCGCGCTCGGACCGATGCATCCTCGGTCCCTCATCCCGCCCGAAACGATGGGCGGCGGCCAGCTGATGCCCGCCGTGGTGATGGCCATCGCCGCCGCCGACGGCCAGCCCCGCGCCGAATCCGACGCCGCCGATCACCACGGCGACCAGCACCGCGCTCGCGATTCGCAACGGGCGTGAGCCCCGCCAGCGCGCCGCTAGCCGCGATGGCGGCTTCGGTGCCGCTGCTGGATTCGTATGCTGCACCGGAGCACTTTCCCCGGTGTTTTCCACTTCTGCCATGACTGCGCCTTATATGTGAATTGTCCCGACCTGTACCCCGAAGGTACGAGCGAAGGGTGGGACTACTCTGCGGATCTGTTGTGTAAGTCCTGTGTGCTCAGTCGCTGCGCGGATCCGAAAAAGGGTTACCTCAGAGCCAGCCGAGGCGTTCGGCGGCGCGGACCGCTTCCGCACGGTTGGTGGTGCCCGTTTTTCCGATAGCGGCGGACAGATGGTTGCGGACAGTGCCTTCCGAGAGGTGCAGTTGTTTGGCGATGGCACCCGCGGTGGCGCCGTCGGCCGCGGCGGACAGGACCTCGCGTTCCCGTTCGGTCAGCGGCGAGGTGCCCGCGGTGAGGGTTTCGGCGGCCAGGGCCGGATCGACCACCCGCAGGCCCATCTGGACCCGGCGCACCGCATCGGCCAGTTCCCTTGCGGGGGTGTCCTTTACGACGAACCCGCTGGCACCCGAATCAATCGCGCGGCGTAAGTATCCTGGTCGGCCGAAGGTGGTCACCATCAGCACTCGCACGTCGGGGTGCGCGGCATGCAGCTGCGCGGCGACCGAGATGCCGTCCAGGCCGGGCATTTCCACATCGAGCAGCACTACGTCGGGGTTCGTACGAGCGACGGCATCGACCACCTCGTCACCACGGCCGACCTCGCCGACCACCTCCAGGTCGGATTCCAGTCCGAGCAACGCCGCGAGCGCGCCACGTACCAGCGCTTGGTCGTCGGCGAGCAACAGCCGGATCATCTGTCCCACTTTCTTTTTCGAAGAGCACCCGACATCGGTATTGCCCTACTCGGGGATGGTCGCACGGACACGCACTCCCCCTCCTTCCGGCGCGGACAACGTCAAGGTTCCGCCCGCGGCCTTGACACGGGCACGAAGACCAGCCAGCCCGGAGCCGGACGCTACCGCCGCACCGACCCCGCGTCCGTCATCGACCACCTCGATGCTCGACGGCGTAACCGTCACCGTGCAGTGCTTGGCGGCGCTGTGCCGGATCACATTGGTGATCGCCTCACGCAGCACCCAGCCGAACAACTCACTGTGCGGGGCGTTTTCGACCTCCGGCAGGTCCGCGACGATATCCGCGGCCGCCAATGCCGTTCGCGCATTGGCGAGTTCGCCACGCAACGTGACCTCCCGCAACCCGCCGACGGTGTCACGCACCCCGGCCAGCGCCTCCCGCGCGAGCCGCTCGATATCGGCAAGCTCGGTCTTGGCCCGCCCCAGATCGACATCGATGAGCCGTTGCGCGAGTTCGGTTTTCACCGTGATCACGGTCAGGGAGTGGCCGAGGATATCGTGCACGTCGCGCGCCACCCGGTTGCGTTCCTCCACGATGTCGAGCTCGGCGCGCTGCTTACGGGCCAGCTCCCCGAGCCGCTCGCCGCGCAGGCCCAACTGCCTGGCCACCCAGATCACGGCCGGGATGAAGGCGAAGTAGAACCCGAGCCCGGACAGACTCGGGACGATCAGGGGCAGCAGCAGGAGCACCAGCACGACGAGGAGCGTCACGTACCCGGACTCGCGCCCCGGCATATGGAAGATCGCGGTCACCGCGATGAAGATCGTGGTGGGCAGCGCGACCGGACCGAGCAACGCGATCAGGGTGGCCGTGCCCGCGGCCATACCGGCCAGGAACGGCCACAGCCTGGGATCGGTAGGCCGATCCACCCAGGCGTCGGAGTTGCGGCGGCGAAAAATGACGAACGCGCCGAGCACCAACGCTGCGAATATCAGCAACGTCGGCGCCGCGAGCGCCACTCGCAGCCGCTCACCGTCCGACCACGCCTGCAGTATCGGCGCGATCATGTACGACAGCCAGGCCGTCGACATCAGCGCACCGAACCAGCCGCGCCGTCGACTGTTCACCGCGGCGCCATCGGAGACCATGCTGTCGATCAAGCCCAACGCCCCACCGTCGCGCAGCGACGCGAGCCGTGACCTCACGTCCATGCCGTGCTCCTTGCGCGCGACGGGTCGTGCGGGAGTTGTCGCGCGCCTCGGTCGATCACGAGGACAAACGGTACCGAACCTTGCTGGATATCCCAGCGAACACCGGTGTCGAGACGGGTCTTCGCGCCGAACATCACCACCCGATCCCGGGACAAGTGCGGGATGACAAGGGACTCCGCGGCCGCTGTGCCAACAAATGGCACAGCACGGCCGTCCACCCCACGGGGACGGCCGCACCGCGGCACACCGGATAGCTCAGCGAGACGTGTCACGACGGAACAACATCGCCGATCCGCCGGCGAACACCGCGGCCCACATGACGACATTGAGCACCGCGATCGCGATCGACCCCGCGCCGGTGTCGCCGAACGGAATCCGCGCAAGCGTGGCGACACCGTTGGTCGGGAGCACCTTCGACACCGTCCCGAACCAACCGCCGAGCGGAACGAACAGCCCGCCCGCGAACGACAACACCGCGAGCACCGGCCCGAGCAGCTGCATCACGTTCTCCGACGGCAACAGGTAGCCGACGAACAATCCGAAGGCCGCGAAGACCACCGAGGTGATCCACGCGAGCAGGAAGCAGCTCACCCACGCGACCGGCGTCAGCTTGGCACCGAGTACCGCACCGACCACGAAGACCGCGCTGACCGACACCAATCCGAGCACCATCGCGACGGTGACCTTGGTAGCGATATAAGCGACCGGATGCAATGGGGTGAGCCGCAACTGGCGACTCCAGCCCTGCGCACGTTCGATCGCCACCATGGCGCCACCACTGGTGTTGGCCAGCATCGCGCCGTAGACGGCCATCGACACCATGACGTAGCCGGTCATATTGCCGGAACCGAAAGACTGTGTCCGGAAGTCGGATTGCAGCCCGAAGATGACGAAGAACAGCGGCGGGATGAGCAGCGTGAAGATCATCGTGCGGCGATTGCGCAGCATTCTGCGCAGTTCCAAGCGCAGGAATCCGGCGCTGAAGCCGCCGAGCGGAGTCCGCCGATGCCGGGTAACGCCCTGTGGGGCAAGGGTTGTCATGTCAGTTTTCTCCGGTGGTGAGCGCCAGGAACGCGGATTCGAGGTTGTGCGAGGTGATTTCCAGATCGGTCGCGGTGGTCTCGGTGAGCAGGTAGCGGGCTACCGCGTCGGAGTCCTTGGTGTGCACGATGATTCGCTCGCCGCGCACCTCGACGTCATCGACGCCGGGCAGCGCGATCAGCCCGGCCGGCACGGCACCGGGCTGGGTCGCGCTGACCGCGCGACCCGAGGCCAGGTTCTTGATCTCGGCGGCGCTGCCGTCCGCGACCACCCGCCCGGCCCGGACCAGCACGATCCGATCGGCGTAGGCGTCGGCCTCGTCCAGATAGTGGGTGGCGAACAGGACGGTGCGGCCGCGCTCGGAGTCCTGCCGCATCGCGTTCCAGAAATCCCGTCGCCCTTCGACATCCATGCCGGTGGTCGGCTCGTCGAGCACGATGAGGTCGGGATCGGGCAGCAGCGCGAGCGCAAACCGCAGCCGCTGCCGTTGTCCGCCTGAGCATTTGCCGACCATGCGGCCGGCGATATCGGCGATGCCCGCACGGGCAAGCACCTCCTCGACCGGACGCACGTCCGAGTACAGCGTGCCGACCAGCCGCACGGTTTCACCGACGGTTAGATCGGGCAGCAGCCCGCCGGATTGCAGCACCGCCGAAATCCGGCCTACCGCAAGCGCTTCGGTCGGCGTGCCGCCGAACACCTCGACGGTGCCGGAGTCCGGTCGCGCCAAGCCGAGCACCATGTCCAGGGTGGTGGTCTTGCCCGCGCCGTTGGGCCCGAGGAACGCGACGATCTCGCCCGGTTCGATGACCAGGTCGAGCCCGTCGACAGCCTGCACGGCGCCGCCGCCGGGCACCGCGAAGCTCTTGCGCAGATCGTGCAGTTCGATGGCCGGTGTCGCCCCCGTGGCCCGCTTCCCCGATCCACCAGCCGCGGCGAAGACGGCCGCGGTCGTCAGTGCTGATGTCATGGGTCAACGTTCGCGCATCAGCGCCCCGAATACCTCGCACGCATGTCACGTGTCTGCCATGACAGTTGTCATGGCAGTACAAACAGTGTGAATCAGGCGGTCAGGGCAGCAGCAAACCCTGCCGGGCTCGCCCGGCTCCGGAGAGCACGAGCACCAGCATCGTGGCCAGCGCCTGGTCGTCGAGGCCGGCGGCCGGGAAGGTGTAGCGCAGGATGACGTCGGCGAGCTTCTCCCGGACGATCACGGTCAGCGAGCCGAATTGCAGCTCGTTGTTCCGCTCGGCGACCCGTTTGTGCAGCTGCGCCTTGACCGGACGGTCCCAGGCCAGCACGCAGGTCAGCGTCAGCACGTCGAGCCCGGGCGCCAGCCGCACCGCGCGCAACGAACACAGTGAGCCCTCGTATTCGAAGCCGATCGAACCCTCGGGGTCGACGCGCACGTCGATGTCGTAGATCGACAGGCAGGCACCGGCCCGCGCCTGCAGTTCGTGTTCCGGACTCACCGTTGATTCCATGTCCGTACCGCCGTTCATTTGGTGCCGCCGAAGCGTCGGTCCCGCGAAGCGTACTCGAGGCAGGCCTGCCATAGGTTGCGCCGGTCGAAATCGGGAAACAGGGTGTCCTGGTAGACGAATTCGGCATAGGCGGACTGCCAGATGAGGAAGTTCGAGCTGCGGAACTCGCCGGACGGCCGCAGGAACAGGTCGACGTCCGGCATGTCCGGCTCGTCCAGGTACTTTGCCAGCGTCGACTCGGTGACCTTCTCCGGGTCGATCTCGCCCGCCGCCACTCGCCGCGCGATTTCCCTTGCCGCGTCGGCGATTTCGGCCCGGCCACCGTAGTTGACGCACATGGTGAGGGTCATCACCGTGTTGTCCTTGGTCAGCTCCTCGGCGACCTCGAGTTCGTTGATCACGCTGCGCCACAACCGAGGTCGCCGTCCGGCCCAGCGCACCCGCACGCCCATCTCGTGCATCTCGTCGCGGCGCCGCCGGATCACGTCGCGGTTGAAGCCCATCAGGAAGCGCACCTCCTCGGGGCTGCGCCGCCAGTTCTCGGTGGAGAAGGCGTAGGCCGACAGCCACTTCACGCCGATCTCGATGCAGCCCTCGACGGTGTCCATCAGCACGGCCTCGCCGCGTTCGTGGCCCGCGGTGCGCGGCAACCCGCGTTCCTGCGCCCACCGGCCGTTGCCGTCCATCACCAGTGCGACGTGGTTGGGCACCAGCACGGCCGGGATTTCCGGCGGACGAGCGCCCGAGGGGTGCTGCGAGGGCGCCCGAACGGTGCGGGTCGCGCCCGACTTGGTCGCGGTGGAGGAGTCTCGGCGGAGGATCACGGCCCCTATCCTGCCTGATGGTTGTGGAGGCCTTGTGAAGGTCTCCACGGACGCAGGCGATCAGGCGGGGGCGCGCACCGGGCTCGACCGCTCGATCAGCGGCAACGTGCGCAGCTGCCGTTCCAGATGCCATTGCAGGTGCGCCGCGACCAGACCGCTGGCCTGCCTGCGCACCCCCTCCGGCACCGTCTCGACGTACTCCCATTCGCCGCGCAGCAGCGCGACCAGCAGATCGAGCACCCCCGGCGCCGGTGTCGCCGACCCTGGCGGGCGGCAGTGCACGCACACCGCGCCGCCTGCCGCGACGTGGAACGCGCGATGCGGGCCCGGCGTCGCGCACTTGGCGCATTCGTCCAGCGCGGGCGCCCAGCCCGCGAAACCCATGGCGCGCAACAGGAATGCGTCCAGAATCAGCTCGTGCGGCCGCTGCTTGGCCGCGATGGCGCGCAACGCGCTCGCGGTGAGCGCGTGCAGCCGCGGCGCGGGCGCCCGCTCCTCACCGGCCAGCCGTTCGGCGGTTTCCAGCACCGCGCAGGCCGTGGTGTAGCGGCCGTAGTCGTCGATGATGTCGGAGGCGAACGCCTCAACGGTGTGTACCTGGGTCACGACATCGAGCGTGCGACCCGGATGCAGCTGCACGTCGATGTAGGCGAACGGCTCCAGCCTGGCGCCGAACCTCGACTTGGTGCGGCGCACCCCCTTGGCCACCGCGCGCACCAAACCGTGCTGACGGGTCAGCAACGTGACGATGCGGTCCGCCTCGCCAAGCTTGTGCTGGCGTACCACCACCGCCACATCCCGATACAAACGCACGCCTCATCCTCCCACGAAGACCCGACAGCCCCTGGCAGGCGCGGCACCCCACTGCCACTTCCACAGACGAATCCACCATGCCGGTCGGCGCGCTGACCTATCCTTTTTCTCTACCGTACTGCTGGGGAGGGGTTTTCGGATTTGGACGACCTACTTGGTACCGGAACCGCCGCAGGTTTTCGGGCCACTCGTGAACTACTCGGTTTGCCGGTGCCCTGGTGCGCCCGGCTCTTCGCCGTCGCCGAGCGCACCGTAGAACGGTGGGAACGGGGAGCCTTCCAGATTCCGGACACCGCGGCCCGCGAGCTCGCCGAGATCGCCGACGAGACCGAGCAGGTGGTGGAGGCGATGGTCGGCGCGATCGGCGCCGGTGAGATCTCCGCGCGCCTGCACACGTATCGAACCAACGACGACTACTCCCGGCACGAGCCGGACACGCGGTACCCGGCCACCTGGCATCGTGCCGTGTGCGCCCGGGTCATGATCGAGTTACCGCAGGTAGAGCTGCAGTTCGTGGAGTAGATCAGCGGTACAGCGTCGGTTCGATGACGAGCTGGACGATCGGGGTGTCAACACGCACCGGGGTCAGTGCGGTCGCGCCGAGGTCGGCGGGCCGCGCGCCCGGACCGTCGAACAGGCAGTGCCCGTTCGGGTTGATCACCAGCGCGCGTCCGTCGGCCGCGCCCGGTTGCGCTCGAGCTGATTCAGGTCCGCACGATGCCGGAGATCAGCAGCAGCACCGCCTGTTGCGCCTCGGCGCGGGCACGGTCCGGGTCGTCGGCGTGCGCGACGATCAAGGCCGACTCGGTGAGCGCGCTGAGCAGCAGCTGCGCCAGCGTCTGAATGGGGCCGTCGGCGATCAGGCCCGCGCCGCGCGCGCGTTCCAGCATTGCTGTGATCATGCCGAGACCGTGCCGGCTTTCGAACTCGCGCCAGGCCTGCCAGCCCATCACCGCTGGCGCGTCGGTGAGGGCGATACGCAGCATCGCGGGACGCTGACAGGCCTCGAGAAAGACACTGAGGCCGACCGCCATGCCCGCCATCACATCGTCGGGATCGACTGTGCCGATGGCTGTTTCGATCTCCTCGGTGGTCTCGACCTCGATCTGTTCCAAGACCGCGAGGAACAGGCCGCGCTTGTCGCCGTAGTGGTGGTGCAGCGCGCCGCGGGTGACTCCCGCCTCGGTGACGAGTTCCTCGGCCGAGGTCGCCGCGAAGCCGCGCTCGGTGAACAGCCGTCGGCCGACCTGCTCGAGCGCGGCCTTGGTGGTGCGGGAGCGGTCCTCCTGGCTACGGCGTGGCATGCAGCCGAGTGAACTCCAGGATCGACTCGGTGAGCAACTCGGGCTGGTCTTCCGAGATAAAGGTGTAGGAATCGTCGATGATCTTCAGCGTCGCGTTCGGCAGTTCCCTGGTCAGGCGTTCGGCATAGGACACCGGGAAGATCTTGTCCTCGCCCGCCCACACCACCAGGACCGGGATCTCGACCGAGCCGAAGTGGGACGCGGCTTCCAGGGTGTAGCGAGCCTTCGCGTTCTTCAGGAACAAGCGCAGGTTCTTGCGGACGGCGCCGGACTCGCGGCTGGGCACCAGATAGGAGTCGGCGATCTCCGGCGGCAGCGGGCGCTTGGCGATCAAGCCGAATACCAGCGGCGTCGAATGCAGCGCACGGATGCGCGCCACCTCGACCACCGGGCGCATCGAGCCCGGGATCTTGGCCAGCCAGGTGAACACGTTGAACGGTGGCGGCATGAAGGCCTCGTAGCTGTCCACCGAGGCGAGCACCACCCGACCGATCCTGGCCGGATGGCGGGTCATCAGGACCTGGGTGAGCGCGCCGCCGGTGTCGTTGGCGACCACGGTGACATCGGTCAGGTCCAGGCGGTCGAGGAAAGACGCGATGAGGTCGGCGAGGCCGGGCACGGTCAGGTTCGCGTCCGGGACCGGGATCTCGTGCGAACCGAGCGGCCAGTCCGGAGTGAGGCAGCGGTGGCCCGCGGCGGCGATGCCCGGGACGACCTTGCGCCAGAGGTCTGCGTTGACGAGCAGGCCGTGCACGAAAACGACCGGCGAGCCCTTCCCGGTGTCGTGGTAGCGGATGCGGCCGCCGGGCAGGTCCACCTCGTGTGTGCGGCCGAGTTCGGTGCTGATTCCCATCGTTCCTCCAGTGCGTCGCGGTTCGAACACTGTTACATACATTCGGTATGTATGTCTATGGATTGGCCGATAGAAGCCAGGAATCGACGCCCCGGGAGTCACGAAGCGGGACTGGACACCGGACGCGAACTAGTCACTTGACCAGTTGCGCGCTACCGTCTTCCGAAAGCACAACGAGACGGAGCCCACACATGACGGACCTCACTCGGCAAACCTCCGAGACGCAGACCGGCGAGTTCGGCCTCGCCGACCATGCCGCCGCCATCGCGCAGGGCACGATCAGCTCCGTCACCGCCGTCGGCGCCGTCCTGGACCGCATCGAGGCGTCGCAGTCGACGCTCAACGCGTTCCGGATCGTGCGCCGCGAGCGCGCACTCGCCGAGGCGGCCGACGCCGACCGGCGGCTCGCGGCGGGCGAACGGCTGCCGTTGCTCGGGGTGCCGATCGCGGTGAAGGACGACACCGATATCGCGGGCGAGCCAACAGCATTCGGCTGCGGTGGCGACTTCGCACCGAAAACCGAAGACGCCGAATCGGTTCGGCGACTGCGTGCGGCCGGGGCGGTGATCGTCGGCAAGACCAATACGTGTGAGCTCGGGCAGTTGCCGTTCACCAGTGCGGCCGCCTTCGGGTATACCCGGAATCCGTGGTCCGCCGATCACACGCCCGGCGGCTCCTCCGGTGGCTCGTCGGCCGCGGTGGCGGCCGGATTGGTGCCCGCCGCACTGGGTTCCGACGGTGCGGGCTCCGTCCGCATCCCGGCGTCGTGGACCAATCTCGTCGGCATCAAACCGCAGCGCGGACGAATCTCGACCTGGCCGCACGCCGAAGCGTTCTACGGACTCACCGTCAACGGGCCGTTGGCTCGCACGGTCGCCGACGCCGCACTGCTCCTCGACGTCGCCGCAGGGCCGCATCAAGGTGATTTACACACTCCCCCAGCGATTTCCGCCACCGAAGCGGTGGGCCGCGATCTTGGCCGACTGCGCATCGCACTCTCGCTACGCACCCCGTTCACCGCGACCAGGACCGCCCTCGACCCCGAAATCGCCGCCGCGGTACGACGCATCGGCGACACTCTGCGCAAGCTGGGCCACACGGTCACCATCGCCGATCTGCACTACGGCCTCATGATCGGCGCAACATTCCTCCCCCGATCCATGGCAGGCATCCGCGCGGCCCACCAGAAACTGCCTGGCGCCCAAGTAGATCCACGCACCATCGCCAACACTCGCCTCGGCCGCCTACTGGACGGCCCTGCCCTCTTCGCCGCCCGCCGAGCAGAACCCTTGCTACACAAGCGCATCGGCACCTTCTTCCACGACTACGACCTAGTCCTGGCCCCCACCACCGCAACCCCTCCCCCACGCGCCGAAGACATCGACAACATCGGCGTCCACGCCACCAACAACCTCATCACCGCCGCCTGCCCCTACACCTGGCCATGGAACGTCCTCGGCTGGCCAAGCGTGAACATCCCCGCCGGCTTCACCAACGCAGGCCTACCCATCGGCGCCCAACTAATGGGCACAGCCTCCACCGAACCGTTACTGATTTCGGTTGCCGCACAACTAGAGTCAGAACTCCACTGGGACCGCGACCGCCCCACCCCGTGGTGGCTATCCCGCTGAAGCGCTGCACAGACCGCTTGACGTACGTTGCATGCTCTTGACGCATGCTGTATGCCTACGTCACGAGCATGCAACGTACGTCAAGTCACCGGGACGGCTCGCGAGGGTGTCGTTGGGCTAGAAGCCCAGTTTGCCTAGCTGTTTGGGGTCTCGTTGCCAGTCTTTGGCTACCTTGACGTGCAGGTTCAGGTAGATGCGGGTGCCGAGGATGTGTTCGATTTGGTGGCGGGCGTTGGTGCCTACCTCTTTGAGGCGGGCGCCGCCCTTGCCGATGATGATGGACTTCTGGCTGGGGCGTTCGACGTAGAGGATGGCGTGTACGTCGAGCATTTCCTCGTTCTGCTCGTACGGCAGGATCTCCTCGATCACCACGGCCAGCGAGTGTGGGAGTTCGTCACGGACACCTTCGAGTGCCGCCTCGCGGATGAGCTCGGCCATGAGGGTTTCCTCGGGCTCGTCGGTCAGCTCGCCGTCGGGGTAAAACGCCGGTCCCTCAGGCATTTTCGAGGCGATGACATCGATGAGCACCTCGATCTGCTCACCCTTGACCGCGGACACCGGCACCACGTCGCAGTCGGGTCCGAGCAGGTTCGAGAGGGCGAGCAGTTGCTCGCCGATCTGGTCGCGGCTCACCTTGTCGATCTTGGTGACTACCCCGAGCAAGGTGGTCTTGGGCGCCATCTGCTTGATCTGCTGCACGATCCACTTGTCGCCGGGCCCGATCTTCTCGTCGGCGGGGATGCACAGCGTGATCACGTCGACTTCCGAATACGTATCGCGCACAAGGTCGTTCAGCCGCTGTCCGAGCAGGGTGCGTGGGCGGTGCAGGCCGGGGGTGTCGACGAGGATGAGCTGGGTGTGGTCGCGGTGCACGATGCCGCGAATGGTGTGCCTGGTGGTCTGCGGGCGCGAAGAGGTGATCGCGATCTTCTGGCCGACAAGGGCATTGGTCAGCGTCGACTTGCCGGTGTTCGGCCTGCCGACGAAACAGACGAAGCCGGAACGGAATTCGCGGTCAGCCACCGCGCACCTCGCTGGCCGGCTCCGTGTCGACGGCAAGCTGCGAGTCGTCGACGATCTCGAATACCGCACCGTCCCGGTCGGTGAAGATGATCCTGGCCGCGGGCGATACCTCCCGCACGGCGGCGACCCCGAAGTCCGACAACCGTCCGCCGACCACCACGGCCGCCTCGAATCCCTCTGCGCCGCTGGAGATCGCGGCCGCCACCGACGCCTGCAGCGCGGTCAGCCGCAGCGCCGCCAGGCCGACCTCGCCCGCTGCGTAGGTGCGGCCGTCGGTGTCGCGCACCGCCGCACCGCTGGCCCCGCCCGCGCGGCCCATCGCGCCGCGTGCCAGCACCAGCAGTTTGTTGTCCTCGGGATCCAATTCGGTCATTCGGTGTCTCCGTCCTCGTGTCGACCGGCCGGGGTCTCCCGATCCGCGCCATTACCTTTGCGCTTGCCGTTCGGCTTCTCGCCGTCGGTGTCCTTCGCCTTGTCCGTCACCGCACGCACCACCACGGTGTGCACCCGCACCCGCCCACGAGTGTCCGCGCCGCCCTCGCCACGCAGCATCAGCCCGTGTACCACGACCTTCGACCCGGGCAGCGGCACCCGGCCGAGCTCGTATGCCATCAGCCCGCCGACCGTGTCGACATCCTCTTCCTCGATGTCGAGCCCGTAGAGGTCGCCGAGGTCTTCCACCGGAAGCCGGGCCGAGACGCGGTAGCGGCCGTCGCCGAGGTCCTCGATGGGCGGGGTCTCGTCGGTGTCGTATTCGTCGGCGATCTCGCCGACGATCTCCTCGAGCACGTCCTCGATGGTGACCAGCCCGGCGATGCCGCCGTATTCGTCGACGAGCAGCGCCATGTGGTTGCGCCTGCGCTGCATCTCGTCGAGCAGACTGTCGAGAGGTTTGGAGTCGGGCATGAACACCGCCGGGCGCATCACCTCGCGCACCAGCACCTTGCGGCCTCGTTCCGCATAGGGCACAAGGTCTTTCAGATACACCACGCCGAGAATGTCGTCGACGTTCTCGCCGACCACCGGAATGCGCGAGTGCCCGGACCGCACGGCGAGCGACATCGCCTGTGCCGCAGTCTTATCCGCTTCTATCCAGACCATCTCGGTGCGCGGCACCATCACCGCACGGGCGGCGGTGTCGCCGAGTTCGAAGACGGACTGGATCATTCGGCGTTCTTCGTCGGCCACCACGCCGCGCTCGCTGGCCATCTCGACCACCTCGCGCAGCTCGATCTCGGAGGCGAACGGACCATTGCGGAAACCCTTACCGGGCGTGATCGCATTACCGAGCAGGATCAGCAGTCTGGACAGCGGGCCCAGCAGCGCGCCGATGAACTGCAACGGCAGCGCCGCGGCCAACGCGATCGAATAGGCGTGCTGGCGACCCAACGTACGCGGGCCGACGCCGATCACCACATAGGACACCAGCACCATCACGACGGCGGTGACCAGCAGCGCCCAGTCGTCCTCCCAGACCGAGATCAGCGCCGCGGCCAGCAGCACGGTGGCGCCGATTTCGCACAGAATGCGCAGCAGCACCATGAGATTCACGTAGCGGGCGCGGTCTCCGACGATCTTGCTCAGCCGCACCGCGCCGGGCCGGTCGGCCCGCACCAGATCGTCGACGCGGGCCTGCGAGATCGTGTTCAACGCCGAATCGATGCCCGCGAACAATCCCCCCACTGGGACGAGCAGGACGGCAAGCAGTATCAGGGTCAGCGAATTCACGCGGGTCCTAATGCGTCACCCGGTGTGGTGAAGCCCGCCTTCCCCAGCAACCTGGCGTCTCGGGCGGCGAGCTCGGCCCGCCGCTGTGCCTCGCGCAGGCTCTCGTACCACTCCTCGAGCAGCGTGGCCTGCAGCGCGAACATTTCCTTCTCCTCCTCCGGCTCGGCATGGTCGTAGCCGAGCAGGTGGAGCACGCCGTGCACGGTGAGCAGCGCGAGCTCGTGGTCGAGCGAGTGGCCCGCCTTACGGGCCTGGCCCGCGGCGAACTCGGGGCACAGCACGATGTCGCCGAGCATGGACGGGCCAGGCTCGGGGCTGTCTGGGCGCCCGCCCGGCTCGAGTTCGTCCATCGGGAAGGACATGACGTCGGTCGGGCCGGGTAGGTCCATCCAGCGCATGTGCAGGTCCGCCATGGTGTCGAGATCGACGAGCACCATCGACAGCTCCGCGGCGGGGTGCACATCCATCCGGGTGATCACGAAGCGCGCGACACTGACCAGATCTTCTTCGGGCACGTCGATACCCGACTCGTTGGCGATCTCGATACTCACCCGGTCAGCCTAATGCCGCAGGTCGACACCCAACGCCGTTGGGTGTCGACCGAATGACCGACATTGCGCACAACTCAGTGTCGATCGCCTCGACTCGCGGCCCGGCGCTGCGCCCGATTGCCCGGATAGTGCGGGCCGACCTGCGGCGTACGTTCCGACTCAGCCCGGTCGTAGGCGTCGACGATGTCGGCGACCAGCCGGTGCCGGACCACGTCGCTGCTGGTCAGGTACGAGAAGTGGATGTCGTCGATGTCGGTGAGGATCTCACTCGCCGCCCGCAGACCCGAGCGCGCGCCGGTCGGCAGATCGACCTGGCTGACGTCACCGGTCACCACGATCTTCGAACCGAAACCGAGCCGGGTGAGGAACATCTTCATCTGCTCGGCCGTGGTGTTCTGTGCCTCGTCGAGCACGATGAACGAGTCGTTCAACGTCCGGCCACGCATGTACGCCAGCGGCGCGACCTCGATGACCCCGGCCGCCATCAACTTCGGAATGGCTTCCGGATCCATCATGTCGTGCAATGCGTCGTAGAGCGGGCGCAGGTACGGGTCGATCTTCTCGTTGAGCGTGCCGGGCAGGAAGCCGAGCCGCTCGCCTGCCTCCACCGCGGGGCGGGTGAGGATGATCCGGGTGACCTGCTTGGTCTGCAGGGCCTGCACGGCCTTGGCCATCGCCAGATATGTCTTGCCGGTGCCCGCGGGGCCGATGCCGAACACGATGGTGTTGGCGTCGATCGCGTCGACGTAGCGCTTCTGGTTCAGCGTCTTGGGCCGGACGGTCTTGCCGCGCCGGGACAGGATGTCCAGGCTGAGCACCTCGGCCGGGGACTCGGAGGAACCCTCCGTGAGCATCGAAACGGTGTGCCGCACCGCTTCCGGGGTCACCACTCGGTTCCGGCCGGTGAGCGCGACGAGCTGTTCGATCACCCGCTCGGCGAGGGCAACGTCGGCCGCCTTGCCGGTGAGGGTGACGGAATTGCCGCGGACGTGAATGTCCGCGTCTAGCAACTCTTCGAGTTCACGCAGGTTCTGGTCGGCCGAACCGAGAAACGGGAACACGGATTCGGGCGCGAGTTCGATACTGGAACGCACGGTGCGTGCTGCGGGACCCGAGATGTTGTCGTCAGCGCTAGCCCCTGCCGCGGAGGTGGTCGGGTCGCCGATCTCGCCTTGTGTTCTCAAAAGTGGCTATAGCCTGCTTTCCGGTCTCGACGTGCTGCTGTGTTGATGAAAGTTTAACGCGCCCCACCGACACCGCCCAGTGAATAAGCCGCTAACGGGGGCCGGATGATCAGGGGATTCCCCGGCGTCGCTGCGCCCAATCCTCGGTGAAATCACGAAAGCGTCGCGCTGCCCCCGAAGCCGACGTCGAGGCCGACCACACGAGCCCGACCTCCCGGGTCGCGCCCGCGTCCGCGAGCGGGATCAGCACCGGCCCGGCCAGCCGCACATCGGCCTTCACCCCGGCCACCCGCGGCGAGTTCGCCGGGCCGATGTCCTCCTCCGGCAGCACACCGACGCCGAGACCGGCGGCGACCAGGCCCGCGACGGTGATCAGATCGCTGGCCTCGAAGGCTATCCGCGGGCGCAGGTCGGCGGCGGCACACAGTTCGTCGACGATGCGCCGCATGCCGAAACCGGGATGCATGGCGATGAAGTCCTCGTCGGCGACCTCGTCGAGGCGCACCTGTCTGCGGCCTGCCAGCCGATGATGGGTTGGCACGGCCAGCGCGAGCCGCTGCCGCAGCAAGCCGCGCCAGCCGATGCCCGCCATGGTCGGGCGCGGCGAGACGATACCGAGATCCGATGTCCCGTCGAGCACATCGGTGGCCACCATTTCGGCGGGCCCTTGCCGCAGCGCGAAAGTGATTCTGGCCGAACCGCGGCGGAATTCGCCGAGCAGTTGCGGGACCAGCCAGCCGCCGAAGGAATGCAGAAAAGACAGGCGCACAACACCGTTGGCGGGACTGTTCAGGTCGGCGATGGACTTGGCCGCGGTGTCGAGTTCGGCATGGGCGCGGCGGGCGTGCTCGTAATAGATGCGGCCGAACTCGTTGAGGATGATGCGTTTGCCACGGCGGTCGAACAGCTCGACGCCGAGCCTGCGCTCCAGCCTGCCGAGCATGCGGGACAGGGTCGGCTGGGCGATGTGCAGGCGTTCGGCAGCCGCACCGACCCGCTCCAGTTGGGCGAGTGTGGTGAACCATTCGAGGTCCTCGCTCAGCATCGGGTGTCACCTCCGCATATGTGGTGATGAGCGTCACAGCGCAGCTCAGAGCGGTTGTAACTGCGCTCTCTATATGCACTCAACGCATGAACTCCTTCATTATTATTCATTTCCCTTCGGAAGGGGTGCGGGCGATTCTGAAAGCCATGACCTCGACGAAGACCCGGCCCGCCGCCGGGAGCCGCACGTCGCACGAGCGCCGGATCACCACCGCGCTGTTCGCGGCGGGGTTGGCCACCTTCGCGACGATGTACAGCGCGCAAGCCCTGCTGCCGAGCCTGTCCGCGGCGTTCGACGCGACGCCGGCCCATGCGGCGCTTGCGGTTTCGCTGACCACGGCGTTTCTCGCGCTGGCGATCATTCCGGTGAGCGCGCTGTCCTCGCGGATCGGTCGCACGCGAGTGATGACGGTGTCGGCGATCAGTTCGGCGACGATCGGGCTGCTGCTGCCGTTCAGTCCGTCGCTGGAAGTGCTTCTGACCGGGCGGGCGCTGCAAGGACTGACCCTGGCCGGGGTGCCCGCCGTGGCGATGGCCTATCTCGCGGAGGAGATCGGCACCGTTGGGCTCGGGGCCGCGATGGGCGTCTACATCGCGGGCACCAGCATGGGCGGGCTGGCCGGACGGGTGATTCCGGCGTTCACCCTCGGCCTCGGCTCGTGGCGCTGGGCCGAGGCGACCATCTCGGTGGCGGCTGCGGTGTGCACCGTCTGGTTCGTCCGCTGCCTGCCGCCGTCGCGTGGTTTCGTCGCCCGGCCTGCTGGAATCCGCACTGTACTGAGCGATCTCGCCGTTCAGCTGCGCAACCGCGGGCTGCTCGCGTTGTTCGGGCTCGCGCTGGTCCTGGTGGGTACCTTCGTCTCGCTCTACAACTTCCTCGGCTACCGGCTCACCCAGCCACCGTTCGAATTGCCCGACGCGGTAGCGGGTTTGGTGTTTCTGCTCTATCTCGCGGGCACCGCGGTCGCGACGGTCGCCGGGCGGCTCGCCGATCGTGTCGGCCGTCCTCGCGTGCTCGCGGGCACGGTCGTGCTGATGGGTGTCGGCTTGGCCCTGACCATCCCCGACAACCTGGTGACGCTCATCCTCGGCATGTCCCTGTGCACCGCAGGGTTTTTCGGAGCGCACACGGTGGCCAGTGCTTGGGTCGGGGTGATCGCGGCGGGCAATCGTGGCGCCGCCTCGTCGCTGTATCTGTTCTCGTTCTATGTGGGCAGCGGCGTTGTCGGCGGCGCATCGGGCATCGCCTACACAAGGCAAGGCTGGGCGGGACTTGTTGTCTGCGTTGCGGCGCTGTTAGTGGTGGCCTTGATCCTGGTATCCACCTTGGCCTTTCAAACCCGGCCCCGCACTGTTCCCGCGCAGAGGCAGACTGCGACCTGACACCGGCGTTCCTGGTGCGGCTGTCGCTACCAGCGGGGAGTCAGGGCGCCGAGGGCGCCCAAGGCTACGGCGGCGGCCGTCGAGGTGCGGAGCACGGTGGGGCCGAGCAGGACGATGTCCGCGCCCGCCTCGGACAGAGCTGCCAGTTCAGCCCCATCGAGACCGCCCTCAGGTCCGACGATCAGCACAACTTCGGCAGCGTCGGCGAACGAGAGTTCGGCGAAGCGGCCGGTGCCGGATTCGTGCAGGGCCGCGACGATCGCACCGTCCGCCTTAGCTTTTCGGATCAGGTCGAGCAGGTCACGCGTGCGGTGTAAGTCCGCGACCTCGGGGATGTAGGGGCGGCGGGATTGGCGGGCGGCCGAGCGGGCGGCGGCGCGCCACTTGTCGACGGCCTTGCCCGCCTTGCCTTCCCAGTTGGCGATGCAGCGAGCCGCCTGCCACGGGATGATCGCGTCGGCGCCCGCCTCGGTCATCAGCTCGACGGCCAGCTCCGAGCGGTCCGACTTCGGCAACGCTTGGACGACCGTCACGCGGGGCGAGACGGGTTGCGCGACAGTGCGATCGAGCACCCGCAGGTCCAGCCGGTCACGCTGTGCCGCAACGACTTCCGATTCGGCGAGCACACCGCGCCCGTCCGACAACGTGATCGGCTCACCCACCCGGATGCGGCGCACCGTGGCGGCGTGCCTGCCCTCCGGGCCGTCGAGCACGGCGACGGCGCCCGGTTCGGGCACCTCGTCGAGGTAGAAGACCGTCGCGGCCAATCAGCGCCCGCTGAACGAGGCCCGCAGCCTGGCGAACAGGCCACTGTTGTGCTCGGACTGGGTGGACATGACCTCGGCGCGCTCGCCCGGGCGCATGCCTTTGTACTTGCGCAGCAGTTCGGTCTGCTTGCCGTCCAACTTGGCGGGAATCACGATGTCCAGGTGCGCGAGCAGGTCGCCGCGCGCGCCGGAGCGCAGCCGGGGCATACCGTGGCCGCGCAGCACCGAGACCTCGCCCGGCTGGGTGCCCGGCGCGATGGTCAGTTCGGTGGGGCCGTCCAGGATGGTGTCGATCACGACGGTGGTGCCCAGCGTGGCGTCGACCATCGGGACGCGGATGGTGCAGTGCAGGTCGTCGCCGTCGCGGACGAACACGTCGTGCGGCTGCTCGACGATCTCGACGTACAGGTCACCGGCGTGCCCGCCACCGGGGCCCACCTCGCCCTGCGCGGCGAGCCGCACCCGCATGCCGTTCGCGACACCGGCCGGGATGGGCGCGGCGATCTCGCGACGCGCGCGCACCCGGCCGTCGCCGCCACACTTGTGGCACGGATCGGGAATGGTCTCACCGGCGCCGCGGCAGGTCGGGCAGGGACGCGAGGTCAGTACCTGACCGAGGAAGGACCGCTGCACGGATTGCACTTCGCCTGCGCCGCCGCAGGTTTCGCAGCGCACCGGCTTGGACTTGCCGTTGGTGCCCGCGCCGGTACACACATCGCACAGGATCGCGGTGTCCACCGTCAGGTGCTTGGTGACGCCGACCGCGCATTCGGCCAGGCTGAGCCGGGTCCGCAGCAGCGAGTCCGCGCCGGGCTGCACCCGGCCGCGGGGCTTGCGCGCGCCACCCGAGTTGCTCATGCCGCCGAAGAACGCCTCGAACACGTCGCCGAGCCCGCCGAAGCCCGCGCCCGAGAAACCGCCGCCGCCACCGCCGGACTCCAGCGGGTCACCGCCGAGGTCGACGATGCGCCGCTTCTCCGGATCCGACAGCACCTCGTAGGCGGCCGACACTTCCTTGAACTTGGCCTGTGCCGTCTCATCCGGGTTGATGTCGGGATGGAGTTCCCGCGCCAACTTGCGATAGGCGCGCTTGATCTCCTGGTCGGTCGCGTTCTTCGCGACGCCGAGCAGTCCGTAGTAGTCCCGTGCCACTTGAGTTCTCTAGTCCTTGGTCGTTCTCGACAGTGCCGACGGTGCTTCACCGCTCCAACCGCGTGCTGATGGCCAGCATTAGTCGGATGCACTCAACTTTATCCGGCCGGAAGTACGAGGGTATCAGCGGCATCGGAGCCGTCAGCGTTCGGCGAGCACCTCGCCGATGTACCGGGCAACGGCCGCGACCGAGGCGATGGTTCCCGGATAGTCCATTCGAGTGGGACCGAGCACACCCATGCCGCCGAGGATCGCGCTGGATGTGCCGTAACCGGTCGACACCACCGAGGTGCCGCGCATCTGCTCGACCTGCGTCTCCTCGCCGATGCGCACCGTCACCGTGCCCGGCTGTTGCGCGGCGGCCAGCAGCTTGAGCACGATCACCTGCTCCTCCAGCGCTTCCAACACGTCACGCAGCGAACCGGGGAAGCCGAAATCGGCCGCGTTACGGGTCAGGTTGGCAGTGCCGCCGAGGACCAGACGTTCCTCTGGATGCTCGACCAGCGTCTCGACCAGCACGGTCGACACCCGGACCAGCACATCGCGCAGGCGCAGCGGCGCCCCCTCGGGTAGCTCGGCGACCGCCGCCGAGGCGTGTGCCAGCCGCTTGCCGTCCATCGCACCGCCGAGCATGCCGCGCAGGGCGGCCAGATCCTCGTCATCGATCAGCGCGCCGAGTTCCACCAGGCGCTGGTCGACGCGTCCGGTGTCGGTGATCACCACGAGCAACAGTCGCGCGGGATTCAGCGCGACCACCTCGATGTGCCGCACCGTCGACGCGGACACCGACGGGTACTGCACGACCGCGACCTGCCTGGTCAGTTGAGCCAGCAGCCGGACGCCGCGGCGCAGCACGTCATCCAGATCAACGCCCGACTCCAGGAATTCCATGATCGCCCGCCGCTCCGCCCCCGACAGCGGCTTCACCTCGGCGATCCGGTCCACGAACTGCCGGTAGCCCTTGTCGGTGGGGATGCGCCCGGAACTGGTGTGCGGCTGCGTGATGTAGCCCTCCGCCTCCAGCACCGCCATGTCGTTACGAACAGTCGCGCTGGAAACACCCAGATTGTGCCGCTCGACCAGGCTCTTCGACCCGATCGGCTCCTTGGTCGCGACGTAGTCCGCGACGATCGCGCGCAGGACGTCGAAGCGCCTGTCCTCGGTGCTCGACATCGGCCCCACCTCCTCGCTTCGTCCTCAGGTCCGCCGCAACGGGCGAACCCCGCATCGCACAACACCATGCGAATCCCGGTCCGTCTGCCCGACCAGTCTAATTGCCTATACCCAAATCGCCCGCTTGCACGCCGGGCGGGTGGGTGGTGCGGGTGGGTGCGGGAACTTTCGGCGCGATGGAACCGATCGGTGGCTTGCCGCGTCGGTAATCAGTGAAGCAAGCTCGCGACCAGGGGGACCAGAAGATGGCACTGCTGATCTATTACAACCAGATCAGGAACGATCCGAACGAAGTGGAATACCAGTTCGGCGACCTACGAGACGCCCTCGACCGCAACCTGATCATCGACAAGACGAACGAGTCCGTCCGGACCGACCAACCGGAGGACGGGATCTTCCGGGCCGTGTGTGCCCGGATCATGATCAGGGCACACACGGCGCAGGTGTGGCCGCAGAACGGCGTGATCGCGTCGTAGTTCGGGGCGGCGGAGCGAGTTCCGTCAGGCAGCGGTCCGTTGATCGACGACCCGCCGCCTCGATCGGAAGCTAGCTACAAATCGTCTTCGCCATCCGAGTCATCCCAGATTTCCGCCCATTCATCGTCCTTTATGCCACGGCATACAACTCATTGATTTTGGCGTCGTCGTCGTAGCCAGGCTTCAACCTTGTGCCATACCGCTCGTCGAGCGTCTTCTTTACATTGCGCCATGTCGTTGGATATGTCCGACATTTGCGGCCGCGTTTGACGAGGCGCGGCTGCCACGGCTCGACGACGAGGCACCCGATGGGGCAGCACGCGAGCGCCCGGACCTACGGGATCGCGTGCAGGACCGTCGGGGTGATCTGGGCGGCTTGGGTGCAGGCGTCGAAGGGGAACGGCGGGCTCGCTGGAGCGAGGTTCACCGAAACCGTCAGCAGGTGGGCGTTGCTGGCGGTGGGCGGGTCGGCCCGGCGGTAGTTCAAGGTGATTGCGCAACTGGAGTTTTGGCGAGTCGGGTCGGTGGACTGGACCGTGCGCAGCTCTATGCCGGTGAACCCCTCCACGTTCGTGTGCCGCGCGTATTGGATGGACTGGCCGCCGTCGAGGCCCGACGGTAGGCGCAGGACCTCGCCCGTCTTGACCATCTGCTCGCTGGTTTGGTCGAAGGAGACCTCGACGGTGGCACGGTTCGCACCACCGGGCTGGACGAGGGTGATCGCGCACTTGTAGGCCTTGGGCCAGCCGACCGATGTCATCTGCCAGCCGGAGAATTGCGCGCTGATCTGGACGGTGGCCGCACAGGGGTTGCGCTGCAGCAGCGACCGGCCGCCCTGGTCATCGATGACGCGCGGCGGCAATGCCGACAGACCGTCGATGATGGTGGCCAGGTACTCCCTGGTGAAGCTGCATGGCTGCGACCAGGTGACGGGCGTCTTCGCCGAGCCCGCCAACTTGGCGACGCTGAGGAACTGCGCGAATCCGGTGTCTCCGGCCGGGATTCGGTACTCGCAGCTGTACGCGTCGGGTCGGTCGTCGCTGCTCGCGCTGCGATACACGGTGCGACCGTCGATCTGTTCGGGTTTGTCCGCCGCGCGTTTGTCCGCCGTATAAAGCTTGTCGAGCTCCAGATTGAACGAGTAGTAAGCGTCATCAGGGGCACTGAGTATCAATCCGCAGCCGGTCCAGCCGCTGCCGCGATCCACGCCGGGACTTCGGTCGAAGCGCTGGAAAACACCGAGTCGCTCGGCGAATTCGCGGTTCAGCAACGCGCATGGATCGGTGGCGCGGATCCGTGCCATCAGGTCGGCCGTGCCGGGCGCGATGGCGGCCAGTTCTGCCGAGCCGGGGGCTCCTACCTGCGCTTTCACCGACCGCGGTGCGGTGGACTCGACGCTGGACCGCGCGGTCGACTCCTTGGAGATGGTGCCGCATCCGCCAAGCGCGACAGCGACCGTGGCTATCGCTACCACGGCCGCCCAGCGCCGACTGCCGCCCACTATCAACGGCAACTCCCTCGGCTTATCGAACGATCCACGGCAGGTTAACCCAATAATGGGCGCTCTCTTGTTAATTCTCGAATACCCAGCGAATCGTGACCGAATCAATGCCGGAACCCGTGCCGCCGGAACAAAACTCATGACCAGGAGCCGGTGCGGAGTAGGCCACGCAGCAACAAGTGGTCGGCGCTGCTTACACGACAGGCTTGCCGCACTTGGCTTCTCATCGGCAACAGGCCACACGGGGTGCGCGGCCGCGCATCCGGGCGCTTGCGCGGACATGTAGTGGTGACACGGCGTACCAGGTAGTCACGCACAGAATTACCGGCCGATTGTCGCGCGGCCCGCGCAACTGTGCGTTCGCACTGATGGGCTGCGGCAGTTGACTTCTCGGCGACGGAGCGTGCATGGCGAGTGCGCCTCCTGGCGTGGAGGTGGTCGATGATGACCGCGCAGGATGTATCGCATCGGGGTGGCCATGACGCGAGACCTCCTTCGGAGGGTTCCGGACGGGTAGACCACAGGTGATCTGCGCAGCGGGGTATCCGTGAATGGTGGGTCGTTCACGTCGGACCGCCACTCCCTCGATCGGTCGCTTGGTACGCGCGATTCGAGTGGACCTGAACCCGCTCTCGCAGATAGGATTTCAGTACTTCGACGACACGGACCGGGGCGCGCCTTCAGTAGAGCACCGGAAATTATCGGCGGGAACGATTCCCAGTGGTGGAACCACGGAAAATTCGCAAGGTTCCAAGGACTCCCGTCATGCGGTTCCAGTTGCAAACCTGGCCAATACTGAGGCTACGAAAGGGAATTGCCGTGACCCCCTCCGGATCGACCCTCCCGCGACGCATGCTGGCACGACAGCTTCGCGAGCTCCGAGAGAATTCAGGCGTCAGCGCGGAATGCGCCCGCCAGGCGATAGGCGTTGCCAAGCAAACACTCTGGCGGATGGAAACCGGGCAACCCGTCCGGCTGAATCCGCTGTTCATCGAGCGGCTGTGCGCGGTATACGACGCGCGCGAAGACGTGACGCGCATGCTGCTCGGACTGGCGGAAGAGTCGCATCGCACCGGGTGGTGGCGTGCGTACGGGGATGCCATTCCGAAGCATTTCGATGTGTTCGTCGGTTTGGCGGAAGCGGCGCGGCGGATTATTTCGTATCAGACGGTGCTGTTGCCTGGATTGTTGCAGACCGATGCCTATCGGCGGGTAATGACCAGGGTGGAATCACCCGCAATGGCCGCCTCCGAAGTGGAACTGCGCGTCGAACTGTTCACTCGGCGCAAGGCCCGGCTGACCGATGCCGACAACCCGTTGACCATCGAGGCCATCATGGACGAATGCGTCCTACGCCGAGCGATCGGCGGCCCGGCGGTGATGGCCGATCAGCTCGCTCACCTTGCCCGAATTGGCGAGCTGCCGAACGTTTCGGTGCGGGTGATCCCGCTCGGCGCAGAGGCCTACGCCGGACTTGCCGTTGGACCGTTCGTGCTCCTCGAATTCCCAACACACCCCACGGCGCATCTCACCGAGCCGCCGATCGTCTACCTGCAAAACCACACCAACGCGCTGTACCTAGACAAATCCGACGAGGTCCAGCAATACCAGCAAGCCCACGCCGCCCTACAGCGCTCCGCATTGAACGAACCCCAAAGCCGCACACTCATCCGCAAGATCGCCAAAGACTACACCCCCTGAACACGCCCCACTCCGGTTGGTAACCAACGACTTAACGTACGAAACGCGCTCCTGACGCAGGTTGCAGCATGCGTCAGGAGCATGCAACGTACGTCAAGTCGGCTTGGGGTCAGCTGGCTTGGCTGTGTGGGGTTCGGTTGTTGGCTGGGTCGTTTACCCAGGCTCCGATCCAGGAATGGCTTGCTGCTTCTTCTTCGGGGTGGGGGTGTTGGTCGTTTATGTTGTCTGGTAGGTACATTCGGAGGACGGGGGCTGTTTGGTCGGCGGTGGCCAGGGCGAAATCCGGGTGTGGCGTGGTGATTGGGGTTGGTGCGGGTTCGTTGTCTTCGGGCTTGTCTTCGGCGGGGGTGGGGCGGCCGTCCAGCAGGTTGAGGGCTAGGGCGCACAGCACAATGACTGTGCCGCCGAGGATTCCGCTCCAGGTGGGCATCTGGCCGAAGAAGAACAATCCGAACAGCAGGCCCCACACGCATTCGACGGTGAGCATGTTGCCGCTGAGCACCGGGTCCACGCGCTCGAACGAATAATTGATGAGAAAGACATTCAGTACACTCAGCACACCGGCGAGACCGACTGCGGCCCACAGCATTACCGCTGATGTGTGCGCTGGAATATCCGGCAGACTGTCTCCTTGCACAACGGAAGTCAGCACAACGCCAACGGCGCCGACGCCGAGGGTCAACGCGGTGAGCTCGTGATTGTTCAAAGTGCCGTCGTGCCAACCCCGTCCGAGATAACCCAACGACATTGCCACCATGGCGACCAGCGCGATCAGGTTGCCGTAGTTGAGCGAGCTCGCGGCATTTCCGCCGAATCCCGACAGGATCGCGACACCGACGGCGGAGCCGCCGACGAACACCACCCGGACGGCGGAGACGCGCACGCTACGCAACAGCATCCCGAGCGCGGAGACCAGCGGGAGGGCGGCGATGAACGAAATGTCGCTCACCGCCGTCATTCCCGCGGCTTTGGAAAATAATGTGGTCCCTACTACGTACAGCAGGACAGTGCGTCCGACGATCACGCACCATTCCCGCATGCGGGTCCGGAGGATGATGCGCCAGCGGATCCACCGACTGAATACGACTATCGCGATGAAGAACGCCAGGCCCGTGCGAAGATAGACCTGTTGGGCGGGAGTGAAACCGTTACCGAGATAGCGTGACAGCACCGTGAGCATGGCGAAAGACGCGGTTAACAGGACCAGCGCTCCGATACCGCGCAGGTCAGTTGACTGTCTGCTTTGTACGATCGCGGACCCGTTGATGTCGCTCACATTACCGATATGACCGACACCCGGAACCGTACTCCCGGGTATTTTTTACGTGATTCGCCGCAGCTACAACGGTATGGGGCTAAACAAGTCCCGCTGCGGCGTCACGTGCCCGTGCGTGCCTCAGTTACATGTGGCATTTCGACTAGGCGGAACCCCCTGCGGCATGGTGTAACCGGACATGCCGCCGGTCTGGCCGGCACTGGCAGCGCCGCCCGCGGGCCAGCCAACCGGCTAGCACCCACGCGGCGGCCAATACCGTCACTGCCACGGTGTTCATTGCCGAGGCGCAGGTCACGAAGGTGGCCAGCGCGGTCACCGCAGTCGCGATAGGCGTCATTACGTGCACCATCTTGTGGGCGAATGACACGGGGTCATCCTCGTCGGCGGTGCATTCCGGGTTCGCCAGGACCCTACCGACGATGACGATTCTTCTCATGCCCCTAGGGTGCCGCTGATCGCCGCGACCGGCCATAGATTGCCCCGCCCTTGCGCGCCAGGCGTGCAGAACGCGATGTTTATGGACGAAGGACCAGGACGCGGATACGGTCGTAAGCACGGACAACGCAGATCGTCATGCGTGTTCGGGTAGTGGAACAGCAGTGATCTGGAGATGTTGTGAGCGAGCGACAGCGAGCGAACCGACAACACAGTGCGCTCTCGCGCATGACGGAACCGAGCGCCAGCGAGGTGCAGTCATGAGCGAGCGACAGCGAGCGAACAGACAACACGAAGCGCTCTCGCGCGTAAAGAACTCGGGCTAGCAGGGTGAGCCATGAGTATGCGTGAGCGAGCAAACCGACAACACAGTGCACCTTCGCGCACGAGGGAGCTCAGGGCTAGCAGGGTGAGCCGTGAGCGAGCGAATCGAGGACATAGTGCGCCCTCGCGCATGACCGAGCTCAGGGCTAGCAGGGTGAGCCATGGGTGAGCATGCGCGAGCGAACCAACACGATGCGCCTTCGCGCACGACCGGACTCGGGGCTAGCAGGGTCAGCACGAGTCCGCGTGAGCGAGCGAAACCGCAGTACAGCGCGTCTTGGCGCGGCGCACCGACCGACAACACAGCGTGCGTTCGCGTATTGCTGAGGTGAGGGCAGCAAGGGGGAATTGAATGAACGGGCCGCACAGCATCGCGTGCGGAAGGAGGGTGGTCCGCGAATACGAGGCCGCCGGTGGATCGACATGGGACCAGGTACACGCGGTCCGGTCGCATTGCGGCGTCTCGTTGCTGCGCGCCCATCGCATCGCGTACGGGTTCACGCTCGTCGATGTCGCGCACCGATTGCAGGAAATCGTCACAGCCGACGGCTCGTCGTGCCGCGGGCTGTCGCATCAGAGCGTGTCGCGCTGGGAAACCGGCTTGGACATGCCGTCGTATCAGTTCCTCGACGCCTTGTGTCAGTTGTACCGCACCCGGCCGGACCGGCTCGGTTTCGGACATGATTACACCGACGACGATCCCGCGCCGGCACCACTGCCGAGCCGCCTGATCGTCACCCCCGCTGGCCAGGTCGGCTCCACCGCGCGAGATACCGTGCGCGCGTTGGAAGAAGGCCTCGAACTGAGCGGCTATCTCGTATACGTCCAGCCCCCTTCGGAATACATTCCGGCGCGGATGCGCGATCTGGCCCAGGTCCAGCAGGTGAAGCTGACCGACCACTCCGCGGATCTGCGCAGGCGGCTGCACCGCATCGAGGCAATTATCGCGGGGCTCATCGCCTTTCGGCTCAACGATGTCGCCGATCTGCACGACACCTTCATGTGGTTCGCCAAGGCGCGCCGCGCCGCAAGGCAGGCCGGCGACCCGACGCTCGAGGCCTGGCTGGCCGGACACATGGCGCACACCCACGAGTGCTATCGGCATGCCCTCGATCAGGGTTTGACCGCGGCCCGTTCGGCGCAGGCGGCCAGCGGCCGCGGCCCGACGGCGGCCGGCGTGTTCGGGCTGCTGGCCGAGGCGGGCATCCAGGCCAGAATCGGGCGGCGCCGGGACGCGTTGGAGGCGGTCAACAAGGCGGACCGGATGTTCGCCGCACTGCCCGACACGGCGACGACCGACGACAATCTCGGCACCTCCGAATACATTCTGCGCTGGCATCAATCGCATGCGCTGAGTTCGATCGGTGACTGGCGGGCGGCCGAGTCGATCCGTGATCGCATGCTCGAATTGCCGATGGCCGAGAAGGATCAGGTCGGCCGTGCGCTGCTCGATCTCGACATGGCCACGTTGTGGACCCGGCAGGGCGAGCTGGACCATGCGCGCGAACAGATTCGGCAGGTCTGGCAGTCGCTGCCGCCGGAACTGCGGGTGGGTCAGGTTCGCCGGAATGTGTCGCAACTCGTGGTTGGACTGCCACAAGGTATGCGGGACAACATCATCGAGCGGTGACCTCGATCAGGACACGACTCGATGCCTCAGGGGTGTGGCAAATGGGAGCGCTGATCGTAGACCAGTAGGCGGTAACCGTCGGCGGTGCGCTGCCAGCTGGTGATCGAGCCATTGCCCGCGAGACCGGCTTCGGCGAGAGCGAGAACCTCTGTGTCGGTGAGGTTTTCGAGAAGTTGGCGAAGGAACAGGACGATCGCGTCGTGCGCCACGATCAGCACTCGGCGGTGTCGGTGGTCGGCTGCCAGGTCGGCGGCAACGTAGCGCAGGCGGTCGGCGACGTCCCTGAACGATTCGCCGCCGGGTGGCCGATAGCCGAGCGGGTCGCGGGCTTCCTTCGCGGCTTCCTCGGGGAAGTTCTTCCGCACAGCGGCGGGCGATAGGCGTTCGTGTTCGCCGCGGTGCCGGTCGTAGACGCGCTGATCGATGCGGTGGTCCGGCAGATCACGATTCGCCGCCCGCAATTGCTGCTCGATGAGCTGCCAGGTCTGCACGGCTCGCAGGTACGGCGAGCACAACACCAGGTCAGGCAACATTTCCGCGTCGAGGGCGGCGAACCACCGGCCGACAGCGGTCGCCTGCCGCCTGCCAAGATCGGTCAGGGCGACAGTCATGTCGTCGGCCCACGCCATGGGTGCGTTCGCGGCGACAGCCGCGTTCGCGGTGCTCTGGCCGTGCCGCACCGCATACAGCAGGTCGACGGTTCCGGTACGACAAGACTCGGGGGCGTCGACGGATCAGTCCTCGAGGTGGGCGGGCAGGTTCTGATTTGCCAGGAAATCCAGTGCGGTGTCGGCGATTTCGCGCCAGCCGCGGTCGACGGGCATGGAGTGGCCGCGATCGGGGAAGACGACGAGCTCGGTGCTGCCGGGGTTTTTGCGCTGGATCTTGTACTCGGCGCGGACTGTCGCTTCCGGGACAAGGCGATCGCGGTCGCCCGCAAGCATCAGCAGGGGGCCACGGGCACGCTTGGTGTCGACGCCGGCTTCGCTGTTCGGCGCGAAGTTGGCCAGGCCCGCCTGGAACAGGGGGCGGGCGGGAGCGGGGATGCCGTGGGTGGCGAACAGTTTGTCCGATTCTTCGCGGGGGATCGCGTTGGCGAAGGCGCGGTGGTAGCTCTCCGGCGTATGCGACCACGTTTTACCGCGCAGCCAAGGCTTGCTCAGCACCGGCAGCACACTCGCGACCTGGGCCAACGGCAAGGTCAGCACGCCGCGGAACTGGGCGGGATTGATCGCGACGCATCCGCTGGCCGAACCCGAACCGAGCAACTTCTGGGCGATCAGCCCGCCGAAGGAATGTCCGATGACGACGGGCGGCATCGGCAGGTCGGCGATGAACTTCGCATAATGCTCGGTGACCTCGCCGATGCCGCGATTGTTGAGTGCGCCGGGGTTCTTACGGGTGGCGTCGGCGGTTGCGGCATCGCCAGGCCAGCCGGGTGCGAACGTCTGATAGCCCGCACGGTCGAACGTGTCGAGCCATGCGCCCCAACTGCTGCTGTGCATCCATAGACCGTGGATGAACACAACCGGACGGCGTGCGGTGGGATTCGACACGAAAACCTCCTAGGACGGCGCTGTACGGGAGCTGCGCGACGCGGCGGGCAGTGAATTCGTCAGTCAGCGGCTCGAAGCGGTCCGGACCAGCTGACGCGTCCGGACAGCAGACACCGCACGACCTCAATGATCGCGCGGCGCTGGGGTTTTCGTAACCCGTTCGGCCCGGCGCTCGCGCACCGCGTACGGGCGGTCTCCCCGCGAGTGGCATCGGCCGGCGGGAAGGGTTTTCGACTAGTCGCAGACCCTGGCTTGCTTGCCGGCGAGTGCGTCCAAGCCGAGCATCGCCAATAGGGACTGGCAATCGTCGGCATTTTGTGAATAGCTGGCTACGGTGCGTGCGGCCACCGCGCTCTGTCGCGCAGTTTCGGCCTTTTCATTTGCCCGCGCCTCGGCGAATTCGCCCGGTTCGTGGATGAGGGTGATGTGTCGTGCCGGGGACATGAATCTCCTTGGGGGTTGATCGAAGCCTACAAGGCGGGCTCGCTCCGCGACAGCCGAACCGACCCAGCAGTTCGCTGAACAGGCTCGGTCGGGCGGCGTAGAGCTGGCAACCGAGTCGCCGGTGCGGCGCGTCGGCCGGGGTCAGCTGCCGCACTCGCCCCGGTGGTGAGGCGGTTACGGAGCAGGCGAGCCCACTTGACGCCTGCGGCGATCGGCGACAGGTCCGGCTGCCACAAGCCGGGTGCGTGATGAGCGTTGCGTCACACACCAACGCCTACGAGTCGCGCGGTACTCCCCGCGCCCTGACCGAGCGCGCATGACCTACGCGTCAGGGGACAAGGAGCTGACGGACTACGCCGTCGGCCAGGAGCCGGCCTCGGTCGGTGAGGATGAGGTGGTCCGCCGCGCGGGTGGCCAGGCCGTCGGCGATGACTCGGTCGGCGGCGGCAAGCCCGGCGGGATCGAGGTCGGTGAGGGGCAGGCCGGTGCGGAGGCGGACGGCGAGCATGACGCGTTCGGTGTAGCGCTCGTCGGCGGTGAGGGTTTCCCACCCTGCCGCGGGAAGACCGCCGAGCGTGACGCGGTCGGCGTAGCGGGCGGGGTGTTTGATGTTCCACCAGCGGACGCCGCCGACGTGGCTGTGTGCGCCGGGGCCTGCGCCGAGCCAGTCACCGCCGTCCCAGTAGCCGAGGTTGTGCCGGCAGGCCGCGGCTTCGCTTGCGGCCCAATTGGATACCTCGTACCAGGTCAGGCCCGCGGCGGCGAGGCGGCCGTCGATGCGTTCGTAGCGGGCGGCGAGCACGTCGTCGTCGGGGGCGGGGAGTTCGCCCCGGCGGACGCGGCGGGCCAGCGCGGTGCCGTCTTCGACGATCAGCGAGTAGGCGGACACGTGGTCGACGCCCGCGGCGAGTACGGCGTCGAGGCTGGCGTCGAGATCGCTGTCGCCTTCGCCCGGGGTGCCGTAGATGAGGTCGAGATTCACGTGGTCGAACCCGGCGGCGCGGGCTTCCTTCGCGGCGGCGACGGCACGGCCGGGGGTGTGCGTGCGGTCGAGCACCTTCAGCACGTGGGCGGCGGCTGATTGCATGCCGAGGGAGATCCGGGTGAACCCGGCCGCGCGGAGGCGCTCGAAGAATTCGGGTGCGGTGGATTCCGGGTTGGACTCGGTGGTCACCTCGGCGTCGGCGGCCAGGGTGAAGTTCGCGCGCACGGCGTCGAGCACCGCGGACAGCCCGTCGCCACCGAGCAGTGAGGGGGTGCCGCCGCCGACAAATACCGTCGCCACCTCGGGTGTCGCGGTCGGCAGCGCCGCGAACCGCTGTGCCGCCGTTGCCAACTCGCCCCGCAGCGCTTCGAGCCAGGACTGCGGCGACGCGGAGGTCCCAAGTTCACCCGCCGTGTAGGTGTTGAAATCGCAGTATCCGCACCGTGTCGCACAGAACGGCACGTGCACGTAGATCCCGAACGGACCGCCCCCGAAGTCACCGAGCACCGGTTCCGACATCTCGGTGCCGACAGGGATAGCCGCAGGTGAACTCACCCCTCTAGTGTGCAGGTCCGCTGCCACTGACCCGCACCCGCGCTGGACAAACGACCACCGGGAACGCCGGCCTAGTTCAAACGTGGCGCGGCTCACTTCGACAGGGTCGGCTGCATCAACCGCCGCCCGCGCGGAATGATCTATGACTGGCGTCACAAATCAGGTCAACGGTCCAGGGGATTTCCCGCAAAAGTGCGGAAAATACGGACACCCCGTCGGAAGGCGGCCGCTGACGTGGCACAATAGGCTGCATGCGCGCATCGGGAGTACGACTTGTGGCACGTCGCCACGTCGACTACAAGCGCGTCTGTAGTGCCTGCTGTCTGACCGAATCCCCTCGGTAGCTCAGCGACGCCCATCCCCGGGTCCTTTTGGCCCGGCGAATCTTCGACTTCATCGGTCCGCTGACACCGCAGGTGCGAGTCAGCCCCTCGCGCCTCCAGCACGGATTCCCATACCCCCGCAGGAGCGACCCCATGACGTCGAGTACCGACGCCGGTCCTACCGACCAGTCCGGCCCCGAATCCCGGCCAGGTCACCACACGCGGCCCGACCGGCCCGCCTCCGAGCGCCGCGTCCGTCCCGACCGCCCACGCGCCGAAGCCGCGACAGCGCCGCGCGCCCGCAGCACCAAGCCGGTGCGCCGTAAGGCGGAGGGCCAGTGGGCACTCGGCTATCGCGAACCGCTGAACCCGAACGAGCAGTCCAAGAAGGACGACAACCCGCTCAACGTCCGCGCCCGGATCGAGAACATCTACTCGAAGCAGGGCTTCGACAGCATCGACAAGGGCGATCTGCGCGGCCGGTTCCGCTGGTGGGGTCTCTACACCCAGCGCGAGCAGGGCTACGACGGCAGCTGGACCGGCGACGAGAACCTCGACCTGCTCGAGGCCAAGTACTTCATGATGCGCATCCGCTGCGACGCGGGCGCGTTGAGCGTCGAGCAACTGCGCACCCTCGGCCAGATCTCCACCGAGTTCGGCCGCGACACCGCGGACCTGTCCGACCGGGAAAACGTGCAGTACCACTGGATCGAGGTGGAGAACGTCCCCGAGATCTGGAAGCGGATCGAGGCGGTCGGGCTCAAGACCACCGAGGCGTGCGGCGACTGCCCGCGCGTGGTGCTCGGTTCGCCGCTGGCCGGTGAGTCGCTGACCGAGGTCATCGATCCGACGTCGGCGATCGATGAGATCGTGCGCCGCTACATCGGCAAGCCGGAGTACTCCAACCTGCCGCGCAAGTTCAAGACCGCGATCTCGGGTCAGCAGGACGTGGTGCACGAGATCAACGACGTCGCGTTCGTCGGTGTTAACCATCCCGAGCACGGACCCGGCCTTGACCTGTGGGTCGGCGGCGGTCTGTCCACGAATCCGATGCTGGCACAGCGGGTCGGCGCGTGGGTGCCGCTGGACGAGGTGCCGGACGTGTGGGAGGCCGTGGTATCGCTGTACCGCGACTACGGCTACCGCCGCCTGCGCACCAAGGCGCGGCTGAAGTTCCTGGTCAAGGATTGGGGCATCGAGAAGTTCCGCGAGGTGCTCGAGGAGAAGTACCTGAAGCGCAAGCTGATCGACGGCCCCGCGCCGGAGCAGGTGACCAAGCCGATCGACCACGTCGGCGTGCAGAAGCTGAAGAACGGGCTCAACGCGGTCGGCTTCTCCCCCATCGCGGGCCGGGTCTCGGGCACCATCCTGACCAAGGTCGCCGACGCGGTGGCGCGGATCGGGTCGGACCGGATCCGGTTCACGCCGTATCAGAAGCTGATCGTGCTCGACGTGGCCGACGACAAGGTCGACGCGCTGATCGACGAGTTGGCACCCCTTGGGCTGCAAGCCCGTCCGTCGCTGTGGCGGCGAAACCTGATGGCCTGCTCGGGAATCGAGTTCTGCAAGCTGTCCTTCGCCGAGACGCGCAAGCGGTCGCAGGTGCTGGTGCCCGAACTCGAGGAGCGGCTCGCGGATCTCAATGCGCAGCTGGACATTCCGGTCACCATCAACATCAACGGCTGCCCGAACTCGTGCGCCAGGTCGCAGGTCGCCGACATCGGGTTCAAGGGTCAGCTGGTCGACGACGGCAGCGGGAATCACGTGGAGGGCTTCCAGGTTCACCTGGGTGGCAGCCTCGGCTTCGACAGCGCCTTCGGACGCAAGCTGCGTCAGCACAAGGTGACCAGCGACGAGCTCGGTGACTACATCGAGCGGGTGGTGCGCAACTTCATCAAGCACCGCGAGGACGGCGAACGGTTCGCCCAGTGGGCCGTTCGTGCCGAAGAGGCCGATCTGAAATGAGCCTCGCTTGTGCCGGGCATCCGATGGGAGATCAACTGTGACAACCGAACTGGTGACGAAGCTGGCCGAGGACGAGCTCAGGGCGCTCGCGGAAAAAGGCGCCGCCGACCTCGGGACGGACGCGTCCGCGCTCGATCTGCTCCGGTGGACCGAGGACAATTTCGGGTCCGGCTACATCGTCGCCTCGAACATGCAGGACGGCGTGCTGGTGCACCTCGCCGCGCAGGTCCATGCGGGCGTCGACGTGCTGTTTCTGGACACTGGCTACCACTTCGCCGAGACCATGGGCACCCGGGACGCCGTCGAGGCGGTGTACGGGGTGAATGTGATCGACGTCCGGCCGGAACACAGTGTCGCCGAACAGGATCAGCTGCTCGGCAAAGACCTGTTCGGGCGCGATCCGGGCGAGTGCTGCAGGCTGCGCAAGGTGGTTCCGCTGAAGCGGTCGCTGGCCGGGTACAACGCGTGGGTCACCGGCATCCGCCGGGTCGAGTCGCCGACCAGGGCCAACGCGCCGCTCATCTCGTTCGACGAGGGATTCGGGCTGGTGAAGATCAATCCGATCGCCGCCTGGTCCGACGACGAGATGCAGGACTACATCGAAAAGCACGGCATTCTCGTCAATCCCCTTGTCGAGGAGGGGTATCCGTCGATCGGCTGCGCGCCGTGCACGCGGAAGCCGGAGCCGGGAGCCGATCCACGCAGCGGGCGTTGGGCCGGCCTCGCCAAGACCGAATGCGGGTTGCACACCGCCTGACCGAGTCAGGCCCGCCTACGTGACTACGTAGGGCCCTCGGGCAGGCAGATTGGATACAGCATGACGGAGACCATCGTGAGTGAACTGCTAGACGAGTCCTCGAATACCACCGAACGTGCTTTCGGCATTACCGAATTCGACACTCTTGCCGCGCTGGAGTCGGAGTCGATCCACATCTTCCGCGAGGTGGCGGGGGAATTCGAGCGGCCGGTGATTCTGTTCTCCGGCGGCAAGGATTCCACGGTGCTGCTGCACCTGGCACTCAAGGCCTTCTGGCCCGCGCCGCTGCCGTTCTCGCTGCTGCACGTCGATACCGGGCACAATCTGCCCGAGGTACTGGAATTCCGGGACAAGATCGTCGAGCGGTACGGGCTGCGGCTGCATGTCGCCAAGGTGGAGGATTACCTCGCCGACGGCAGGCTCACCGAGCGGCCGGACGGCATCCGCAACCCACTGCAGACCGTTCCGCTGCTGGACGCGATCAGCGAGCATCGCTTCGACGCGGTGTTCGGTGGCGGCCGCCGCGACGAGGAGCGGTCCCGCGCGAAGGAGCGAATCTTCTCGCTGCGCAACGCCTTCGGGCAGTGGGACCCGAAGCGGCAGCGGCCCGAACTGTGGAACCTGTACAACGGGCGGCACGCGCCGGGCGAGCATGTGCGGGTATTCCCGTTGAGCAACTGGACCGAGCTGGACATCTGGCGCTATATCGCCCGTGAGGACATCGATCTGGCGCGCATCTACTACGCGCACCAGCGTCCGGTGTATCAGCGGGACGGCATGTGGATGACGCCGGGCGTATGGGGCGGGCCGAGGGAAGACGAGGTACTGGAAACGCTTTCGGTGCGGTACCGCACCGTCGGCGACGGATCGTCCACCGGTGCCGTGCTTTCCGATGCGGCCGACAACGCGTCGATTCTCGCCGAGGTTGCCGCGTCCCGACTGACCGAACGTGGTGCTACCCGCGGTGACGACCGGGTGTCGGAAGCCGCGATGGAAGACCGTAAGCGAGAGGGTTATTTCTGATATGTCTGCCGAGTGGAGCTTGCGTAGCGAGCCATCAGCACAGCTATTGAGGCTGGCTACCGCCGGTTCTGTCGACGACGGTAAGTCCACTCTGGTCGGGCGACTGCTGTACGACACGAAATCCGTCCTGGCCGACCAGATCGACGCCGTTACCCGCGCTTCGGTGGACAAAGGGCTTGCCACGCCGGATCTTTCGTTGCTCGTGGACGGGCTGCGCGCGGAGCGTGAGCAAGGCATCACCATCGATGTCGCCTACCGTTATTTCGCTACGCCGCAGCGTTCTTTCGTGCTCGCGGATACGCCGGGGCACGTGCAGTACACGCGGAACACGGTGTCGGGTGCGTCGACCGCGCAGCTGGTGATTCTGCTCGTCGACGCGCGCAAGGGCGTTATCGAGCAGACCCGCAGGCACGCGGCGGTGCTCGCGCTGCTCGGGGTGCCGAAGCTGGTACTCGCGGTGAACAAGATCGACCTGGTCGACGATGCCGAATCCGTGTTCGCGGAGATCTCGGCCGAATTCAACGGGCTCACCAGGACACTCGGCTGGTCCGACGACGACGTGCTGGAGATTCCGGTCTCCGCGCTGCACGGCGACAACATCGCCACCCGCTCGGACAGCACCCCGTACTACCGCGGCCCCTCGCTGATCGAGCACCTCGAATCGGTGCCGGTCGACGCCGACAGCACCGGCAGTCACACACTGGGACTTCGTTTTCCGGTGCAGTACGTGATTCGTCCGCGCACCGCCGACTACCCCGACTACCGCGGCTATGCCGGCCAGATCGCGGCCGGTGCGGTGGCGCCGGGCGACGAAGTGGTGGTGCTACCCTCCGGGATTCGCACCACCGTCGAGCGGATCGACACTCCCGACGGTGAGCTCGCGGTGGCCCAGACCGGGCGCAGCGTCACGCTGATCCTCGCCGACGACGTCGACATTTCCCGCGGCGACATCATCACCTCGGTCGCCGACGCCCCCGAGCCCATCGACACCTTCGATGCCACCGTCTGCTGGCTCGGCGACAAGCCGCTGCACCCCGGCGCCCGCCTGCTGCTCAAGCACGGCACCCGCACCACCCAGGCCATCGTCGGCAGCCTGCTCGAGCGCTTCGACGAACAGCGCCTGATTGCCGCCCCCAACCCGGAAGCCCTGGCGCTCAACGACATCGGCCGCATCTCGCTGCGCGTCGCCGAGCCCATCGCGGTCGACGACTACCGAGTAAACCGGCACACCGGCAGCTTCCTGCTCATCGACCCGGCCGGCGGCAACACTCTCGCCGCCGGCCTCGTCGGCGACGTGCTGTCGGCCGTCGAGGTCGGCACCGGAGTCTGACATGGCGATCCCGTTCAGCACCGCGACGCGGCCCGTCGCCGCAGCCGCGGTGCCGGGCAGGGAGTCGCATGCAACCGCGGCGATCGGCGTCGCCGATACGCCTGCGAGGGATACGGTCTCGCCGCGCGAGGTCGCGCCAGCGACTTCGCGCATCGCGACGCGGCCCGTCTTCCAGACGCCGGTCACGCCGCCCGCGGTGCTGAATATCGTTGGTGCGCCGATGGACGTTGCGCCGGTGCGCAACCGTCCTGCGCTGATCGCGGTGGCGCATGGGAGTCGGGACCCACGGTCGGCAGCTACTGTGGCGGCGGTGGCGGCTGGGCTAGCGGCGGCGCGGCCGGGGTTCGATGTCCGGTTGGCGTTTCTCGATCTCAATGCGCCTTCGGTCGAGCAAGTTGTGGATGTTGTTGCGGCGCAGGGACATACACATGCGGTAGTCGTGCCGCTGTTGCTGGGTAATGCTTTCCATGCTCGGGTGGATCTGCCCGGGCTGCTAGCCGCGGCGCATGCCCGGCGTCCGCAGTTGCGGTTGACCCAGGCCGATGTGCTCGGACCTGACGCCCGGTTGGTCGCCGCGCTGCGCGATCGGGTGTCCGAAGCGTCGGCCGCGTTCGCCCCAGTGGGTCGCTTAGGTATCGCCGTTGCCGCGGTAGGCTCCTCCTCCCCTGCCGCCAACGCGCGCACCGCCGAGGTGGCCCGCCGCCTCGCCGCACACACCGGTCATCTCACCGAGATCTGCTTCGCCACCACCGAACCAGCACTGCCCCAGGCGTTTTCCCGCCTGCGCACCCGCGGCGCGGAATCCATCCTTGTCGCCCCCTGGTTCCTGGCCCCGGGCTTACTCACCGATCGCCTTGTCGCGGCGGCCCCTGAGGTAATCCACGCCGACGTAATCGGCGCGCACCAGGACCTCACCGACATCGTCTGGAACCGCTACGACGCGGCGATCGCGCAGTCGCTCACGATGTCGGCTTAATCGGGCGCGGGTCACGGCAAGCAGTGGATTCGCGGCGCGAGAAGCCGTCCTACGCGGACACTTTCGAGCCCGAACCGGCAAAAACAGGGCACCGAGCGCACAAAGTGTCCGCAGCGGCCGGGGTATCAGCTCAGTAAGTCGTCGACGATGGCGCGGGCCGTCGCCACGCCCCACTCGTCACCCATCTGGTGCGCGGTATGGGCAGCACCGATCACGGCGGACAGTTCGAAGGCGATCACGTCGGCATTACGTTCGCCGAGGTGCCCCTGCTCCTGGGCACGACGGATTTCGTTGGCCAGAAAGGTGAGGAAGTCGCGGTTGTCCGCCGCGATCGCGTCGCGAATCGGGCCGGGACGGCTGTCGAACTCGGCGATGGTGGCCACTCGGAAGCAGCCGCCGGGAAAGGCGGGCTCGACGACCTGGCTGAACCACCGGTCCACGAGCACACGCAGGCGAGGCATGCCACCGTCCTCGTCCAGGCTCGGCGTGATGACCTGGTCCAGAAACACGTCACGGGCCGCCTTGACCGCGGCCAACTGCAAGCTCTCCTTGCTGCCGAACAAGGTCGCGATGCCACTTTTGCTGAGCCCGAGATCGGCGGCGAGCCTGCCGATACTCACCCCGGTCAGCCCCTCGACGGACGCCACATCGGCGGCATGCCGGGCAATCGACGCCCGGGATCGCGCTCCCTTGGCCAAACGCTGATCGGTGCCTTGCTGCCGACTGGCGGCGGTAGTGGACTCGGACATGGTGCCATTCTTCCACGAAATCCCACGAATACGAACGTACGGTCGTACTTCAATGGTGCAAGCGCACCGGTAAGGCGGTCAAGCCTCGGATGGCGAAGCTCGTCCGCCACTCGGTTTCAGAGCCTGGCGAAAGTTCCAGATCGGGGTAGCGCTCGAGCAATCGCGCCAGCCCGATGCGCCCCTCCATGCGAGCCAGGGGCGCGCCGACGCAGTAGTGGATTCCGTGGCCGAAGGCGAGGTGACCATTGTCGGGCCGGTCGATCTCGATGACTTCCGGATCGGCGAATCTACGGGGATCGCGACCGGTCGCCGCGACGGATAAGACGATCAGCTCGCCGGCGGCAATGTCGATGCCGCCCAGCTTGATCGGGGTGGTCGTATAGCGGAAGGTCGTTTCGCTCGTCGGTGACCGATGCCTGAGCACCTCCTCGATGAATGCCGGAATGTGCGCGGGGTCGTCGCGCAACCGCCGACGAGAGTCGTTGTTGCCCAACAACGTCACCACCGCGTTGCCGATGAGGTTCGCGGCCGTCTCGAAACCGGCGACCAGCAGCACGAGCACCATACTGCGCAGTTCGCGCGACGTGAGCCGATCCCCGTCCCTCTCCGCCACGATGAGCTCGGAGAGCAGGTCAGCGCCCGGTGCGGTGGTCCGCTCGTGGATGAGGTGATCGATGTATGCGATGAACTCGGTGGCGGCCGTCATCCGCTCGCGCGGAGCATGCTCGCCGGACACGATGATCGTCGACCAATGCTGAAATTTCGCACGGTCCCGGTCGGGCACGCCGAGCAGTTCGCAGATCACCGACATCGATAGTGGCACCGCATAGCGGTCCAGTAGGTCCACGACATCATCTGCCGCCGTGGCCATTTCGGTCAGCAACGCGTCGGCGAGCTCGGTGACGCGCGGAGCCAGCCCGCGCACCGTTCGGGTGCCGAACGCTCCGCTGAGCAAGGCCCGCAGCCGGGTGTGCTCGGGTGGGTCATAGAACACCAACATGCTGGCGAAGGGCCCACTTTGGACCTGGTGGGCGGCATTGTTGGCCGCGAGGGCCGACCGTGCGCCGTCGGAGCCGAGGCGCTTGCTGATACCGGGATGCGCGAACGCCTCTTTCACCTCGGCGTAGCCGGTGATCAGCCATCCATTGCTGCCGTCGGGGAACACCACCCGGTTCACCGGCCCGCGGTCACGCAGCGCGCGATAGGCGACATGCGGGTCACGGTAGAAGTCGGGCGTCAACACGAATGGCTCGTCCGCCAATCCGTCGGCGGCAGAGGCGGTTTCGATCTCCATCTAGTGAAGCTATCAGCGTGGCGATTTTCCGGGAGTCAGGGCTGGTAGCGGTCGACGAGTTCGGTGCCGATGCGGGCGAGTTCGGTCTGGACTTCGGGTGGGCCGAGGACTTCGAGAGCGGCGCCCCAGCCCGCCAACTGCTGGGCGAGCATCCAGGCGGTGGGGGCAGTGACCTGGACTCGAATACGGCCGTCGTCGGTGGGGCCGTCGACGACGCAATGTCTGCCCTGCTGGTTGCGCAGGATCGGCAGCAGGCCGGCAGCGATGAGGACGGTCGCCGACGTGGCGGCGCGGCGTTGCTCCAACTCGTCGACTACTTCGTTCCAGGTTGCGGAGAGATCGAAATCGGCCGGCCGGTGGGCGGTTTCGTCGGTGAGTACGGCTTCGGTGATGCGGTCGATGCGGAAGGTGCGCTGGCCGTGCTCGGTTCCGGCGATGAGATACCAGATGGCGTCCTTGTCGACCAGGCCCAACGGGTCGACAAGGCGCTCGGTGTGTTCGCCCTTCTTGCTTGCGTAGCGCAGGCGAACCTTGTTGCGCTGCACCACCGCTCGCTGCAGCAGCGCAACCACCGGTGGCAATTCCCGATCCGCCTGGCCCCATCGGGCCGGATCGATCACCACGGCGTCGGCGGCCACGGCGGCGTCGGTGCGGAAGGGCTTCGGTAGCGCGCCAACCAGTTTGCGCAGCGCCGATTTCACCTCCGGTACCGCGCTGGCCGACGGACCCGCCAGCAGGAACAACGCCCGCGCCTCCCCCGCGGTCAAACCGGTGAGATCGGTGCGCGCGCCACCGACCAGCGACCATCCGCCGCCGCGACCTGGCTGCGGATACACCGGCACCCCCGCCGTCGACAATGCCTCGAGGTCGCGGCGCGCGGTGGCGACCGACGTCTCCAGTTCCGCGGCGATTTCGGCGGCGGTCACCCGTCCGCGTGTCTGCATCATCAGCAGGATCGCCACCAGTCTGTCCGCTCGCATACGCACAATGTTGCCCGAGAAAGTGCTCATTCGGTGAGCACTTTAGGACGGAGGATGGTCTTTACAAGCAAGGTACGAACCGATGAAGGAGCGAAAATGCTGCGAGGAATGGCGACGAGCACGTTCTACGCCGACGATCTGGAGGCCGCGAAGACCTGGTACAGCGAGTTCCTCGGTATCGAGCCGTACTTCACCGTCCCCGGCGGCTACTACGAGTTCCGGATCGGTGACTACCTGGCCGAATTCGGCATCGTCAACCGCGCATACGCACCGGCGGGCGCCCGCAACGCACCGGGCGGCGCCATCGTCAACTGGCACGTCGACGACCTCCAGGCCACCTTCGACCGGCTGCTCGAACTCGGCGCCGAGCAGTACGACCCGATCACCGAACGCGGCGAAGGCACCGGCTTCGTGACCGCCGCCGTGATCGACCCCTTCGGCAATATCCTCGGTCTCATGTCGAACCCGCACTACCTCGACGTGCTCGCCAAAACCGGCCCGGCATAACCTGCAACGGTGACATGGTGCCGGACGGGACTCGTTCGCCCGGCACCATCTCCGGCCGCGCGGCCCGGCCGGTCGCCGCACCGCGCGAGCCGCCGCTGACAGGCAGGCTCTGCCTAGAAGTCGAAGCCGGCGCGCGGATTGGTTCAGATTTCCGCGGCGCGCGGGTAGCGAGGGCGTCGCAGCAATCGGGACGTCATATGATCTGGCCCACATCCGCCGTTGCCCCGCGCACGGCTTCCGGCTTGGTCAGGCTTGGAAGGACACCTATGGTCAGCCGCGCCCGAGCACTACCCGGCGCCCGCACCTCCGACGACGTGACCGATCCAGCGAAGACTCCGGAACTATTGCTGCGCCGCGTCGCCCGCGGCGATGAGCAAGCCTTCGCGGAGCTCTACGACATCGTGGCGGGCTCGGTGCTCGGCATCGTCACCGGTGTGCTGCGCGACCACGCCCAGTCCGAGGTGGTCGCACAGGAGGCGCTGCTGGAGATCTGGCTCGAGGCAGCACAATTCGACGAACACTGCCGCAGCGCCTTGGCCTGGGTGCTGACCATCGCGCACCGGCGCGCCGTCGACCGGGTGCGCTACCAGCACGCCACCATCGAACGGGAAAACCTGGCAGGACAATTGGAGTTGTCCACCGCGGAGCGCGTTTCCCTCGAGCAGCACCCGACCGACTGTGCGGCATGCCGCGGCGAGGTCGACGAGCTGAGCGAAGTCGCCGTCCAGCTGGCCGTCGCCGTGCCGCCGCTGCCCGCGGCGGGCATGAAGGATCGGGTACTGGACGATATCCGGGCGCGTCCGCAGCGACGCCTCGATGACGCGCTCGGGCAGACGCAGTTGTTGCCCGCGCTGGACGCGCTCGGCCGCACCGATATCATGCCCGCCCTGAATGGCTTGTCGGACAACCACTTTCCGCCGACGCGCCGGGGTTGGATCATCCGAGTCTCGGCCGGCGTCGCGGCCGCGGTCGCGGTGGTGGCTGTGCTGATCACCGGGCTCACGCTTGTCGGCGGTGAGCACAGCGGCACCGTGGTCGCCGCGGATCAGGTGCGTGACGCGCGCGACGCTGTCACCAGGAGCGGCGTATTGACGACGGCGGAAGGTGCTGCGACGGCGGTGTTTTCGGCGAGCGCGGGCAAGGTGATCGTCACCGTCACCGGGCTGCCCGCGCCGGACAACGATCATGGCTACCAGCTGTGGACCATCCCGGCCGACGGCACGCCGCGTTCGGCTGGGATGATGCGCGTCTCCGGTGACCGCACCGAGCTGACCGCGGGCCTGCCCCAAGACACCGCGCTGCTCGCGATCACGGCCGAACCGAGTAATGGGTCGGTTCAGCCGACGACACCGATCGTGGCGCGAATTCCGTTGAACTGAGCTATCCAACTGCTGCCCACGCGCCGACCGAAGGCCACCTTCAGCACGTACAACAAACCGAAGGAGCCCTTCGGTCGACCATCGGGGACCGCCTAGCAGGCGCGGCACCAGTCAGGGACGGAACCAACGTTCCAGCACGGTGGCGACGCCGTCTTCCCGGACATCGCCGGTGACCTCGTCGGCCAAGTCTCTGACCTCGGCCGGTGCGTTGGCCATGGCGACGGAATGTGCTGCCCAGCGCAGCATTTCGCGGTCGTTGTAGCCGTCGCCGATGGCGAGAGTGGCGGTGCGTGGCACGCCGAGGGACTGGCGGAGGCGTTCGAGGGCCCAGCCCTTGGAGACGCCTTGGCGGGAGACGGTGAGCCACGGGCCGAATTCGCCGTGCACCCAGCTGGCGCCCGGGACTTGGAGCTCCCGCAGCAGGCTCAGCATTTCCTCCAGCGAGCCCTCGGGCCACCAGCCGTTGAGCCGCGGGGTCGGCTCGCTGCTCAAGGCGGTGTGGTCGACGAGCAGGTATTCGCCGAGCGAGAACCCGCCAGGGCTGACGCCGGTGGCCCAGTAACCGACGCCGACCTTCTCCACGGCGAAGACCATCTCGGGGATCAGCGCCCGCAACGCGACGACCGCGGGCGCCGGATCGAACTCCTGCACCGTCAGCGGTTGCCCCTTGGCGACGTCGACGTGCACCGCACCGTTCGAGCACAGCGCATGCCCTTCGATCAGGCCGAGCTCCGCCAGCACCGGACGAGTGACCAGGACAGTCCGCCCCGTCGTCACCACCACATGCGCACCCGCCGCGACGGCCGCACGCACAGCGGCAACCACGCGCTCGCTCACCGGACTACCGGTGTCGAGCAACGTTCCGTCCACATCCAGCGCTATCAGCCGAGGTCCCCCAGTTGCCACCAGCCCATTGTGCCCCGTCGGCAACGCACCCGCCCGCCGATCAACCGCACCGAGACCGCCACGCACGTCCGATGATTCGGCGTGGTCACCAAGTACGAAGCGCTCACCGCACCGCAAGCAAGGACCGAATGTCCGCCGAACCGCACCCTCTCTCGGGATCCGCACCGACTCTAGGGCCCTGAAGGCGGCACATCACTCTCGTCCTGAATGCTCCGAGCCAGGGTCGTCTTGCCCGCACTCGATGTCCCGTTGAGGAAAATGACTCGGCCAGGGCGATCGGCGCTCCGCATCCGACCACATTATCGAGTCGGCTTCGGACCACCCATGCGGCAGACGCAACCTCGGGCGCAGCGGTCGGGCTAGTGGGCGCCTGTGCCGCCTGTGGAACCGCCAGTGGAGGCGCCGCCGGAGGTCGAGCCACCCGACGTGGACCCGCCCGACGTGGAGCCGCCGGAGGTGCTGCCACCGGCGGAGGTGCCGCTCGAGGTACCACCGGTGGAGGTGCCTCCGGAAGTGCTTCCGCCCGAAGAGGTTCCGGCCGAAGTCGAGCCACTGGAAGAAGTGCTGCCGGATGACGAGGTGTCCGCGGAACCGCCGGTGCTGCCACTGGATGTGGTGCCGCCCGTTGAGGTGTTGCCGGAGGAGGTTTCGCTGGACTCGCCGGCGGATGCGCCTGTGGTTCCGCCGGACGATGTACTGCCCGACGTCGATCCACCTGTGGATTCGGAAGCTGTTGTGCCGGTTGTGGTACCGGTGCCGGGGGTGGTTCCGGTGGCCGGGGTGTCGACTACGCCACCGGTGACTGGAGTACTCGCTGCGGGCGCGGTGGCCGCCGGGTCCGGTATCGCGGGAGCCGAATTGGCTGGGGGCGCAGCAGGTATGGAACCGGGGGCGGTGGCTACGGGTGCGCCGGCGATGGGGGCCGCCGCGGGCAAGCCTGGCGCGGGCTGCCCTGGTTGCGGGATGAGTTGGCCGAAGGGCAAGGGGTTGATGAAGTACGCCGGATCGGCGTAGGTGCCGCCGTGCGATGTTGTAGCGCCTGGCATTCGGGGTTCAGTGTGGGAGCCGGGGCGGGATTCGGCGACGCTGGGGCCGAGCTTGGTCGTGTGGGACGCGGGGGTGATGAACAGGCCGTAGGCCGAGGGCCTCGGCATGGCCGCGCTGGCGGCGAGGGTTCGCGAGGTGGTCCAGCCGGCCGGTGTCGCCACCCAGGCGTCTCGATGACTGGCCAGGTCGGCGCTGGAGTCATAGAGCAGGGTGTCGGTGGTGGGCGCGTCGAGACCGGGGAAATGTTCGAGCACCGGCGACGCGCTGGGGGCAGACGGACTGCCGAAGACCGTCACCGCCGACATAGCGACCGCGGAAACGACAGCGGCACTGGAGAATACGGCTACTCGCGGCGCGTGCTGCTTGCCGCCGGACGCGGCGAGTGCCATGGTCCGCGCGGCCATGAGCGCGGCGCCCGCGGCGACGGTCTGGCCCGGGTCGGCCGAGACCACCAGGGGGCGGCCGAGTTCGGCGAGGGTGCGGGCGACTTCGGCGGGCCGGGAAGCGCCGCCTATCACCAGGATCCGGCTGATGTCGGACAGCGTGAGGTCGGCCGATCGGATCGCGGCGCGCACCACCTCGAGGGTGTCGTGCACGTGCGAGGTGCGCAGGCTGTCGATGTCGACCATCGACAGCGTCGACGTCGGTACGGTCGCGCCTGGCTTGGCGTCGTGGGCGTAGCGCGCGATCATCGCGCCGAGCGGCCGGCCGCCGAAGTCATAGGAGCGCACGGGTTTTCCAACCATCGGATGGTTGTCCCAGTCGGGGCCGACCCGCACGACGGTGACGTCGAGACTGGTCCCGCCGAGGTCGTAGACGAGTACGAAGCCAGGCTCCAGCGGGCCATGTTCGTGCTCCAGCCATTCCGCGGCGGCGACCGGTTCCGGCACCAGCGCAACGTCACTCGCGCCGGACAGGTCGAGCGCCTGCCGCAGCAGCGACACCTCTTTGTCGGAATACGTTGCGGGATAGGTGGCTACGGCACCCGACTCGTCGGCAGCCGCCTCGGCGTCGCGCAGTCCGTTCACCACGGCGGCGACCAGGTTGGCGGGCGACCAGATGCGACCACCGACGATCATCGGCTCCGGATCGCGGCTCAGGTCGGCGAAATCCGTTATGGCCATGCTGAATTGCGGGATGCCCCCGATGCGTAGCCCGCCCGCGCTGTCGAACGTCACCGCGGTGCGTCGACTGCGCACGACGGGCCGGGCTCGTACACCGGTCGCCGAGGCAGTCATAGAGTTCACTGCGCCGATGCTGAAACCCAGACCTGTGGTCATATGCTATCCCGTCAACGTACCGAGACCACGTCCATCACACAGAGATCCATGTGGCCGCGGTCGTCTTCCAAACAGCCAGCACAGATTAGCTGTTCGGCTAGCTGGAAGGATGTGGAATAGATATGAACGGCAAGAGAATGGCGTGAAACGTTTAGCTCGGCACGGCAATGATCCGTATCACCTGGGACTATGCTCCGGCATCAGAATTGTCCAGCCCTCTCGACAGGCGTCGATTCGGTAGCGCCCCGCCCGATCCGGTTACCATACAGCGATCCGGACAATGCTCCGATAAATGATCAACACCCCGAATTCCCTCGAGAATTACGCGTCACATAAAGACACTGACTGGTCGGTAACTAAATCATAGCCAGTAGTACAGATTTCACCACGCCACCAACGAACCCCCTGGATACATGACGCATCAACTCCAAGTCCGTTTCCCGCCAGCACGGCCGACCCGCTCCGGCTTGACTTGGTTCTGCGACCGCACCACCAAGGTGAGATCGCAAGACCGAGAAGGGAAATGGAGACCATGGCGACACGGTTCGCGGAAAAGGTCGTACTGATCACGGGCGCCAGCTCAGGTGTCGGCAAGGCGGTGGCGCTGCGAGTGGCGAGCGAAGGGGCCGCCGTTGTGCTCGGCGCACGCGGCAAGGACGCGGGAGAGCAGGTCGCGGCCGAGATCCGGGCGGCAGGCGGGCGGGCGCTGTTCGTGCCGACCGACGTGACAGTAGAAGCGGACGTGGCCCGCCTCACCCAGGCCGCGCTCACCGAATACGGGAGACTCGACGCCGCCTTCAACAACGCGGGCGCGCTCAACGCCTTCGGCCCGATCGGCGAGATCGACGAGGCGGGCTGGCGGGCCGACCTGGAACTCAACCTGACGAGTGTGTTCTACGGCCTGCGCCACCAGGTGCCCGCGATGGTTGCCAACGGCGGCGGCGCGATCCTCAACAACGCCTCGAACCTCGGCATGGTCGGGATGGGCTCGGTCGCACCGTACGTGGCGGCCAAGCACGGCGTTGTCGGCCTGACCAGGGCGGTCGCGCTGGAGTCTGCCAAGCAGGGCGTCCGGGTGAACGCGATCGTCTCCGGCGCGATCGACACCCCGGCGTTCCGCAACTCGATGGGCGCGACACCCGAGGGTGAAGCCGCCATCGCCGCGCTGCACCCGCTCGGCCGGATCAGCCAGCCCGAGGAAACCGCCTCATTCTGCGCCTACCTGCTCAGCGACGAAGCCAGCTTCGTCACGGGCGCCGCCCTCGCCATCGACGGCGGTTTCACCGCGCAGTAAGGCCCTGTGCGGTCACACCCTCATCGCGCGACCGGTGCGGGCACCATCGACGGCGACGTTGGCGTCGATGGTGGCGGCCTCGCGGGACTACGTAGTCCCGCGAGGAGATCGTCAGGAGCGGGTCAGGAGGCGACGGACCGGGCTGCGGCGCTTGGTGGCGCCCGCGGTCCGGACCTCGGGCTGGCGCTGGTGGATCAGGCGGTCGAATTCCGTTGCGGTGCCAGCGGGTTCGGGAAGGCGGCCGGCGTTGTAGTCGTCGGCTAGCTGCTGCACCGTCTGCTGGGCGCAGGATTTGTTGGTGCCAATGAAGCCGGTCGGCCCGCGCTTGATCCAGCCGGTGACGTAGGTGCCGGGAAGGACGGCGCCGTTGACGCGTTCGAGGACGCGGCCGTCCTGGTTCGGGATCACGCTCGCCGCGGCGTCGAATGGCAGGCCAGGGATCGCAACGCCGCGGTAGCCGACCGAGGTGAGCACCAGCCCCGCGTCGAGGCGTTCGGTGACGCCGGTGGCGACCGCGCGGGTGCGGCCGTCCGGGTCGGTGACGAGCTCGTTTCGGCTCACCTCGATGCCGACGACTCGATCGGTGCCGAGGATCTCGGTGGGCGAAGCCAAGTAGCGGAACACAACCCGCTTGCGTTCACCGAACGGCCGATTGCGCACGGTGTGCAGCAGCCGCAGCTTCTGCTCGACCTGATACGGCAGGCCATCGGTGACCTCGGGCAGCTCGCCCTCGATCGTGATGTCCACGTCGGCACCGAGCAGGCCGACGAATTCCGGCACGGTGAAAGCGGATTCGAGCGGGCCGCGGCGGCCGAGGATGACGACCTCCTCGATCTTGCTCTCCCGCAACGCCCGTAGCGCGTACGGCGCAATGTCGGTGCCCGCCAACGAGTCCGGGTCGCTGGTCAGAATGCGCGCGACATCGAGGGCGACATTGCCGTTGCCGACGATGACGGCTCGCTGCTGCGACAGGTCGAAGACGCGGTCCACGTGATCGGGATGCCCGTTGTACCAGGCGACGAAGTCGGTGGCGGAGATATTGCCGGTGAGACCCTCACCGGGGATGTCGAGCTTGCGGTCGGCCGACGCACCGACGGCGTAGATCACCGCGTGGAAGTGATCGAGCAGCTCCTCGTGCGAAACATGTCCGCCCACTTCGACATTCAGGTACGAACCGAAGCCGTGCTGGGCCGAGATGATGTCGAACAGCTCGCTGACCTTGCGGGTCTTGTCGTGATCCGGCGCGACGCCGTGCCGGGCCAGACCGTACGGCACCGGCAGCCGATCGAACACGGTGACCGACACGTCGGGCTGGGTCAGCAGCTCGTCGGCGGCGTACATCGCCGACGGGCCCGACCCGACGATGGCCACCCGCATGGGCCTGCGCTCGGTGCGAATCTCGGCCGCGGGCACCGGCTTTGCCAGCAGCGGCCGCGGCCGGGCCTGCCGGTAGAAGTCGGCGTTGATCTCGATGAACGGCTTCTGCTCTTCGGTCAGCTTCTTCGACGACACGATCGCGTCGACCGGGCAGGCGGTGGCGCAGGCGCCGCAGTCGACGCACGCCTGCGGGTCCACGTACAGCATGTCCGCGGTCAGGAAGTCGGGCTCATCCGGCGTGGGATGGATGCAGTTGACCGGGCAGGCGTACACGCAAGACGCGTCGCTGCAACATGATTGGGTGATGAGATAGGGCACGTCAGCCGGCCTTGGCCGCGCGCAACGGCTCCGAACGGTAGCGGGTGGTGTGGCCGTCGATCTTCAGCAGCTTCCAGACGGCCTTGGAGATCGGGTTCATCAGGCCGATGTCCTTGGCCAGCGTGCGCACGTCACCGAAGAAGTCGCTGAACTCCTGCTTGGATTCCTTCGACCCGTAGAACAGTTCCTTGCGGACGTAGTCCGGGATGTCGAATTCGCGCCAGAAGGACCGCGGCGGGGTGAAGATCGAGCGGCCGAGGATGTACATGACGATCGGCATCGCGATGGACAGCACGAACTTGCTGCCCGGCTTCGCCTCCGGCACATGGATTTTCAGGAATTCGTGGGCGAAGGAGATGTGCCGCGCCTCTTCGGCCACGTGAATGGCCATCACGCCGCGCATGATCGGGTGCACGTCCTCGCCGGAGCGCAGGATCGCCTTCTGGATGTGGTCGATCGGCTCCTCGCCGGCCAGCACCGCCATGAAGAACAGGTTCGGGAAGAGCGCGGCCACGGGAGCGCCGAAGTACTTGAACTTGCGGACGAGCGGGCCCATGCCCGGCACGTCCTCACCGATCCGGTTCACCATCTCCTGGAACATCAGGGTGTGGTTGTGCTCCTCGATCATCTCGTGGGAGCAGTAGCGGAATTCGGGGGAACCGTTGGGCAGGCCGAAGTTGTGCGTGACCATGCCGCTGATCAGGATCGTCTCGAACTGCAGGCCCACCTTGGCGACGTTGGCCTGGCGGTACTTGCCGATCGCGATCTTGCGCTCGTCGGTCTGCGCGAGGTACCACGGGTGGCGACCGAGCGGGTCGGCCGAGACCGGGAGGATCCATCGCTCCGGCCCCGCCTCGGGGGCGAAGTCGGGGTTGTCCCAGTCGATGTCCTCGAACGGGTCGAAGTGCTTGTTGACCGAACCTTCGGAGAGCAGCAGCAGCTTCGAGGCGTACTCCTGCGCCTTCTCCAGATCGGTATCGATCGGGGGCGTCACAGCTGTAGACATCGTCGTCGCTGCCTCTCCTAGTTGGACGTTTATCTGTATCCAATAGTTACACCTATGGACAGGCACGTCAAGACGCGAAGACAACAACTGGACGGCTGATCACGGGAAATCCAAGCGAGAGGCCGCCGCCACCAGTCCCCCGTCGTCGGGTAACACGATGGCTGCGGCCTCACTCGACGCAGCTAACCGGTCAGGGGTCCAGCGGCGGCCGCCCTCGTCGCGACCGCCACCGGATCGCCCCTAACGCAGCCCGAGCTGCGCCAATCCCACGACCACCCCGTCGGCGGGCAGCGCGAGCGCCATTCCGACACCGGCGACGGACAGCCCGGCGGCCAGCGCCACCCTGGTCAGCCGCTGCTTGGTCCGCCGCGACAGCACCATCGCCCTGGTGGCCGCGCGGCGGTGCGCACCGGGGCGGCGCTTGCCGTGGTGTTTGCCCGCCGACTCCTCGGCGGCGACGGCGGCCCTGCGGCCGATGATCGCCGCGCCGTCGGCGATGGTTCGCTCCGGATCGGGCGGGGTGATCACGGGCCGGGCCAGCTCGCCCGCGAGCACCTGGGCCACCTCGACCGGCCGCGCCGCGCCGCCGACCACGACGACACAGTCGACGTCGGCCATGGTGACGTCCGCGGCGCGCAGGCATCGGTAGACGAGCTCCAAGGAGGCCCGCACGTGTTTGGTGCGTAACTCGTCCGCGGTGGTGCCGGTGACCGAACCGGAGATCGAGGCAGACGGCAGTCCGTGCCCGGCGCGCGAGGCGACCAGCGCGCCGAAGGCCCGGCCGCCGTATTCGGCGGAGTACATCGGCTGGCCGACGATCGGGTTGTCCGGGCAACCCGCGCCGACGCGGACCAGCGTGACGTCGAGACTCGCGCCGCCTAAGTCATAGACAAGCGCGAGACCGGGCATCAGCGGGCCGCGGTCGGCTTCCAGCCAGGTGGCCGCCGCGATGGGTTCGGCGACCAGCTCGACATTGTCCAGACCGATGGCGTCGAGCGCGGCCCGCAGGTCGCCGATGTGCGTCTCGGTGTAGCGCGCCGGGTAGGTCAGCGCGATGCCGACCTCGCTGCTGTGCGCGTCGTAGTGCGGATGGTCGAGCAGTGTCTCGGTGATCAGGCTCTCGGCGACCACCGCCACCAGGTCCGCGGGCGAAAGGGCACGGTGACCGACCCGCGCCGACATGATCGAACGTTGCGTGAGATCGGCGAATTCGATGATCGCGCGCCCGTGCCGCGGAATCATGCCGACCCTGGCCAAACCAGTACTGTCGAAGGTGAGTGTTGTTCGGCGAGTGATGGTTTGGGAGCGCTGCGCCCAGCGGCGACCGGGCGGAGCCGCCGGGGACGGCAGCTGGCGAAGCCAGCGGGGCGGGTGGGCGCCGTCCGAACCCTCCTCCGCGAGAGCGGAAACCGTGTTCACCGTGCCGATGCTCAAACCGAGACCAACCGCCATCGCAATCCTCTGATCGCCGAGCCGATTTGCTTCGAACTCTCTCCACGCAACCACTCCGCGACCTGCCTGCCAACCACCGGACACCCTGTTGTCCGCAGCCCGCCTGTTTTGGCACAGGTTGCATAGCACAAGCATCCATCCTGGTCACCTGCCCTGGACGGCGGCGAATGCGACGGCAGCCGGATCGCACTGCGACACGCCGATATTCGACGGTGTCCCATCGGTGTTTGCGGAAGCTCCGAACAACCGCCCCGACATCAGGCACCGCACGCGAATACACGTTCTCACATGCTGTGATAGCCCCTAACAATCCCCCGAACGCCGGACAATCGACCGCCGGAGGCGGATACTGTCCGCAACCGCGGGGTGAGACGACGACACACCGCACTGCCGACACCTTGGACGACCGGCCCGATCGGACACCAGCGCAACTTCGTACCCGCTGTGATGGCGCTGCCCGCCCGCGAGAACCGACGGATTTCCTTGCGCCAGCACAAGATCAGCAACGTCTCAGCAGCCGATGATCTCCCGGACTAAATCCGCCCGAATCCATGCCGACCGACTGGTGGCCCCCCGCAAGTTCTGCGGCCCACTCCCACCACTGCACGTACAGCGGCGGGGGTGCTACGCCGATTACGGGAGCAGCCGATCCAGAAGGCCCGGTGCGCGAAAAACCCAGGCGTTCACAGACTTCGGACCATCGACTGATCGACCGTTCCGGCACAACCGCTTTCGAACCCAGGAGCTAATGGCCGAACCGAAACCTACTGGTTTCGACTGCGGCAGTGGAGAATTGCCGCCTTTCGCACCATCCATCAGTGCGCGGGCAACTCCGGGATCCGGGTGGCCCGCGCATACACCGTTTCACCGTCGGACAGCCGCAAGGCCTCCGCGTCACCGCGGGTCACCTGAGCGGCGAACAGATCACCGGTGGCCGCGTTGCGCAGCTCCACCCGCACCTCGAAGCCGAGGTGCACGACCCGTTCGACGGTCGCCCTGGTGACACCGACCGAATCGGCGGTGCCCTCGTGCTCGGCCAGCGCCATGCTCGGCTCACGGCCGACCCGGATGTCGTGCGGGCGCACCAGATGTCCGTTGAGCCGCGCCACGGCGCCGAGGAAGGACATGACGAACTCGTTGGCCGGCCGGTCGTACACGTCCTCCGGCGTGCCGATCTGCTCGATGCGCCCCTTGTTCATCACCGCGATCCGGTCGGCCACGTCCAGCGCCTCCTCCTGGTCGTGGGTGACCAGCACGGTGGTCACGTGCACCTCCTCGTGCAGCCTGCGCAGCCAGGTGCGCAGATCGGCGCGGACCTTGGCGTCCAGCGCGCCGAACGGCTCGTCGAGCAGCAGCACCTGCGGATCGACGGCGAGCGCGCGGGCCAGCGCCATCCGCTGCCGCTGACCACCGGACAGCTGGGCCGGATAGCGATGCTGGAAGCCGTCGAGCCCGACGATGCCGAGCAGTTCGTCGACCCGCTTGGCGATCTCGTTCTTGGGACGCTTGCGGATCTTCAAGCCGAACGCCACATTGTCGCGCACGGTCATGTGCTTGAACGCGGCGTAATGCTGGAACACGAACCCGATGTCGCGCTTCTGCGGCGGCACCCTGGTCACGTCGTTTCCGGCGATCAGCACGATGCCGGAGTCGAGCGATTCGAGTCCGGCGATCGAGCGCAGCAGCGTCGACTTGCCCGAACCCGAGGGCCCGAGCAGCGCGGTCAGCTCGCCGGACGGGATATCGATGGTGACGTCGTCGAGCGCGGCGAACGAACCGTAGTTCTTCTTCGCGTTGGTCACGGTGATCATTTAGTGCCCCGTTTGCGTTCGAGGAGGGTCATCAACAGGAGTGTCACGAGGGCAAGGCCCATCAGCAGGGTCGCGGCGGAGTAGGCGCCGAAGGTGTTGTGGTCGTTGATGTATCGACCGTGCACCAGCAGCGTCAAGGTCTGCGACTTGCCCGGCTGCGCGGAGGAAACCATGATCACCGCGCCGAATTCGCCGAGTGCGCGCGCCACGGTGAGCACAACGCCGTAGGTGAGGCCCCAGCGGATGGCGGGCAGGGTGATCCGCCAGAACGTCTGCCAGCGGGTGGCGCCGAGGGTGGCGGCGGCCTGTTCCTGCTCGTCGCCGATCTCGTGCAGCACCGGCTCGACCTCGCGTACCACGAACGGCAACGTGACGAAGATGGTGGCAAGCACCATGCCGGGCAGGCCGAAGATCACCTTGAAGCCGAGACCCTCCAGGCCGCCGAACCACCCGTGCGCCCCCCACAGCAGGATCAGCGCCACCCCGACCACCACCGGCGAGACCGCAAACGGCAGGTCGACGATGCCCTGAACGAGCGTGCGGCCCGGGAACTTACCGCGCACCAGCGCGAGCGCGGTGAAGATGCCGAAGATGACGTTCAACGGAACCACGATCGCCACGATGATCATCGACAACTGAAACGCCGAGATCGCCGCGGGCGTGGTGATCGAATCGACGAACGCGCCGATACCCTTTTCGAAGGTCCGCAGCAGAATGATGATCAGCGGCGACACCAGCAGCACGAACAGGTACCCCAGCGCGACAACCCGCAACGAAATACGGGTAGGCCAAGACAAATTCATCGGGATTCCTGTTCTTTTCGCACGCTTCGCTCGGCGAGCAGGCGCAGCACCAGCAGCGACGCGAACGAAATGACCAGCAGCGCAACCGAAACCGCTGCCGCGTTGATCGGCCGATCGATCTCGATCTGCTTCTGGATGTACTGCGAGGCCATTTCGGTCTTGCGCGGAATCGCGCCGCCGATGAGCACCACCGAACCGTATTCGCCGATGGCGCGGGCGAAAGCCAGCCCGCCGCCGGAGATGATCGCGGGGCCGAGCGTGGGTAATACGATGCGGCGGAAGGTGGTCCAGTTGTCCGCGCCGAGCGAGAGCGCCGCCTGCTCGACCTCGCGATCGGCCTCGATGAGCACCGGCTGCACCGAGCGAACCACGAACGGCAGCGTGACGAACGCCAGCGCGACGATGAGGCCGGGCTGAGTCGCGTTGAGGTGGATATCAATCGGGCTCTGCGGGCCGTAAAGCGACAGCAGCACAATGCTGGCCACGATCGTCGGCAGCGCGAACGGCAGATCGATCAGCGCGTTGACGATGCCCTTGCCGGGAAAATCGTCACGCACCAGCACCCAGGCGATGAGCGTGCCCATCACCACATTGATCACCGCGACCACGATCGAGACGAGCACGGTGATCCGCAGCGAGTCCACCGCGGCGGGTGCGCTGATCGCCGCCCAGAAGCCGGACCAGCCCTCGTCGAAGGAGGTGACGGTGAGCGCGGCCAGCGGGAGCAGCACGATGATGCTGAGCCACAGCACCGCCGTGGCGATGCCGAGCGGGCCCACCGAGCCGGTCACCCGCAGCCACGACCAATTGAACCGCTCTGGGGTTGGGGAACCGCCGGGAGTCGGCGAGCTCGCGGCGGTGCTGCTGTCAGTCACAGTCGTCCAGTATCCCGTGAGCCGAACCCGGTTACTTGGTCGCCTTGTCGTAGATCACCGCGACGGAGCCGGTGTTCGGGGTGAACAGCTCCTTGTCCACGGTCTTCCAGCCGCCCAGGTCGGCGATGGTCCACAACTTCTGCGGGGTCGGGAAGTCCTTGGCGAAGTCGGCGGCCACCGACGGATCGACCGGACGGAAACCCGCTGCCGCCCAAGCCTTCTGGCCCTCGGTGGTGTAAAGGAAGTCGCGGAAGGCGACGGCCTTCTCCTGGTTCTTGCTGTTCTTGAGCACCGCGACCGGGTTCTCGATCTTGAACGTGGTCGAGGGGATGAAGTGCTCGATCTTGTCGCCGTTGCGCTCGGAGAAGATGGCCTCGTTCTCGTAGCTGAGCAGCACGTCACCGGTGCCCTGCAAGAACGTCTCGGTGGCCTCGCGGCCCGACTTCGGCTGCACCTTCACGTGATCCTTGGACACGAGCTGGCTCAGATAGTCCAGGCCGCCCTGCGGGTTCTTGCCACCGTCGGACTTGGCCGCGTACGGGGCGAGCAGGTTCCACTTGGCCGAGCCGGAGCTGAACGGGTTCGGGGTGACTACCTCGACGCCGGGCTTCAGCAGGTCGTCCCAGTCCTTGATGCCCTTCGGATTGCCCTTGCGCACCACGATCGCGACGACCGAGCCGAACGGAATTCCCTTGGTGGCGTCGGCATTCCAGTTCGTGTCGACCAGGCCCGCGTCGACCAGGCGGGTGACGTCGGGCTCGACCGAGAAGTTCACGATGTCGGCCTCGGCACCATCCTTGACCTTGCGGGATTGATCGCCCGAGGCACCGTAGGAGCCGTTGACGACGACGTTCTTGCCCTTGTCGGTCTTGTTGAACTCGGGCACCACCTTGTCGAAGCCGGGCTTCGGGACGGCGTAGCCATAGAGGTTCAGCGTGCCGCCACTGCCGTCGGCGCCACCACCCCCGACGGTGTCACTGGCTCCGCCACCGCAGGCGGTGAGGGCGACCGCCGCGAACGCGGTGAGGGCGGCGATCGCAACCGGGGTCGGCAGGAGGCGAAGCCGACGGGGTGGGTAAACCGAGCGTCGGCGCGGGGAGAGCCAAGATTTGCTGGACATCGGGTGGACCTTTCCTACGGACCGCCGGCTCGGGACCTCGAGCGGCAAAGAAAATGCTGTTGGATCGGTAGACCTGCCGCCGCATCGATGCGAGTGGTGGCGTGACTGTCGGCCGGATAGGCCGTCGAAGTTCGGGCACGCCTGCGAAAAAGTTGCACGCCAGTCTACGAGAGGAGAAGGCGCAAACGTGCCCGGTAGCCGATCAGCGACAGAGAATGTCGGCGACCGCGAGATTGCCGACCGCGATCAACGCCAGTTCATGGCGGACCCGCGGGACACAACTCGAAGACACGGGCAGACTGTAGCAGAGGCCACGGCCCGAGTTCGAATCACAGAGTTCCAGGAAGAGGGGGGTTTCATCCCATGACTAACAGCCCGGATCGCGTACGCACGAGGTTTCCAGGCATCAGCACTCGCGCGTGGGAACACCCCGCCGACCGCTCCGCGTTGGTCGCGCTGCGGACGCTATCCGGATTCGACGCAATTCTGCGCACTTTGTCCGGTTTGCTGCAAGAACGCCAGCATCGACTTCTGTACCTCGCGACGGCCGTTCGGGTCGACGAACGACAGTTCCGTTCGCTGCATCAATTGCGCGAAGACTGCGTCGCGGTGCTCGACGCCCGCACCACGCCGGAGATCTTCGTGCTGCAGAGCCCGCACGTGAATGCCTTCACCATCGGCATGGACCAGCCGTTCATCGTGCTGACCACAGGTTTGATCGATCTGATGGATACCGAGGAGTTGCGTTTCATCGTCGGTCACGAGCTCGGCCACGCGCTGTCCGGGCACGCCGTGTACCGCACCATGCTCATGCATTTGCTGCGCATCTCCGCGAGCATCGGCTGGATGCCGGTGGGCGGCTGGGCTTTACGCGCGATCGTCGCCGCGCTGATGGAATGGAGCCGCAAATCCGAGCTGTCCGGCGACCGGGCCGGGCTGCTCTGTGTCCAGGATGTCGACGCCTCGGTGCGGGTGCATATGAAGACCGCGGGCGGCACCTGGATCAAGGAAATGAACCATGGCGCGTTCCTGGCCCAGGCCGACGACTACGAACGCTCCGGCGATCTGCGCGACGGCGTGCTGAAGCTGCTCAACCTGGAATTGCAGAGCCACCCGTTCTCCGTGCTGCGCGCCGCCGAACTGCGCCGCTGGATCCAGAGCGGTGCATACGACCGCGTGCTGGCCGGCGACTACCCGCGGCGGGACCAGGACAAGAACACCAGCATCACCGACGAGATCAAGGAAGCGGCCCGGACCTACCGCAACAACTTCGACCAGTCCGAGGACCCGCTCATCCGCACCGTGCGCAACCTCGGCCGCGACGTCGGCTCCGCGGTCAACACGGTCGGCCAGGAGGTCGGCGAGACCGTCTCCAAGATCGGCAAGCGGTTCAACGACTGGCGGGCCGGGGAGAACTAGCGGGTGACGAGCCAGGCGACCACGACGAGGACGAGCAGGGCGATCAAAGCCAGCTGGACGCGCGAACGGGGCATCAGTGGGCACCGCTCTGCACGGTCGGGCGGGCATCGCCGGTAGCGAGATCGGCGGGCACGGTGTCGGGCACGGTGGGTAGCGCCTCCTCGACGCCGTGCTTGCGGTCGAGCACGCGCAGCAGGGCGCGCAGCGTCCGGTCGAGCAGGTAGGCGATGGCGAAGCTGACCGGGACCATGCCTACCAGCACGACGAGGAACTGCGGGATGAACGGGAGTCCCGCGACCCACAGCTCGAAGCTGTCCCACCAACCTGCGATCTGATGCACCAGCCCAGCCTAGTGCGTCCACCTGAGAGCTCGGCAAGGTCAATATTCGGTCACGGACGCGCCGAGGGAGCGGACGCGACAATAGACACAGTGGACGTAAGGCCGCGGTGGGCCCGAAGATGTGGGGATGGCGTCTCCCGAGTCCTCCGCCGATCTCACCGTCGACGAGCCGTATGACCTGCCGGTGCTCAGCCACCTGACCGAATCGAAGCGGCGCGGCGCCTTCCCGCCGATCGACGACTATGCCTTTCTGTCCGACTGCGAAACCAGCTGCCTGATCGCCAGCAACGGATCCGTCGAGTGGATGTGTGTCCCCCGCCCGGACTCCGCCAGCGTCTTCGGCGCGATGCTGGACCGTAGCGCGGGCCACTTCCGGCTCGGCCCGTACGGCGTCAACGTGCCGAGCGCGCGCCGCTACCTGCCTGGCGGAATGATCCTGGAGACCACCTGGCAGACCGAGACCGGCTGGCTGATCGTGCGCGACGCGCTCGTGCTCGGCCCGTGGCACAACAACGACCAGCGCTCCAAGACACACCGCCGCACCCCGATGGACTGGGATGCCGAGCACATGCTGCTGCGCACGGTGAAGTGCGTGAACGGCACCGTGGAGCTGGAAATGAGCTGCGAGCCATCCTTCGACTACCACCGTGCGGTGAGCCGCTGGGAGTACACCGGCAAGGTCTACGAGGAGGCGACCGCGGTCCGCACCGACGACCCGAGCGCGGGCCCGAGCCTCATGCTGACCACCGACCTGCGGCTCGGACTCGAAGGCCGGGAGGCACGCGCCCACACCAGGATGTCGGAGGGTGACGAGAAATTCATCGCCTTGACGTGGTCGGAATTGCCAGCGCCCAAGTCCTATGCGGACGCGGCGCAGAAGATGTGGCAGACCACGGAGAGCTGGCGGCAGTGGATCACCCAGGGCAACTTCCCGGATCACCCGTGGCGCAACTACTTACAGCGCAGCGCGCTGACCCTCAAGGGCCTCACCTACGCGCCGACCGGCGCGCTGCTCGCCGCTGCCACCACTTCCCTTCCGGAAACCCCTGGTGGTCAACGTAATTGGGACTACCGCTACACCTGGGTGCGCGACTCCAGCTTCGCGCTGTGGGGCCTGTACACGCTCGGACTCAACCGGGAGGCCGACGACTTCTTCGCCTTCCTGCGCGATGCCACCACCGACGCGAACGGCGATGCCGTTCCGCTGCAAGTCCTTTACGGCATCGGCGGCGAACGCGAGATCGCCGAGGAGAACCTCGACCATCTCAGCGGCTACGACCGATCGCGGCCGGTGCGCATCGGCAACGCCGCGTACAACCAGGACCAGCACGACATCTGGGGCACCATGCTCGATGCGGTGTACCTGCACGTGAAGTCGCGCCAGCAGGTGCCGGAAACGTTGTGGCCGTTGCTGGAACACCAGGTCCACGCGGCCATCGCGCACTGGCACGAGCCCGACCGCGGCATCTGGGAAGTGCGCGGCGAGCCACAGCATTTCACCTCGTCCAAGGTGATGTGCTGGGTCGCGCTCGACCGCGGCGCGAAACTCGCCGAACTGCACGGCCAATACGAGAGCGCCACCAATTGGTACACCATCGCCGATGAGATCAAGGCCGACATCCTCGTGCACGGGGTGAACGCCAACGGCGTGCTCACCCAGACCTATGGCGGCGACACCCTGGACGCCTCACTGCTTTTGGCGGTGCTGACCCGCTTCCTGCCGCCGGACGATCATCGGATCCGGGCCACCGTGCTGTCCATCGCGGACCGGCTCACCGAGAACGGCCTGGTGCTGCGCTACCGCACCGAGACCACCGACGACGGATTAACCGGCGAGGAAGGCGCTTTCACCATCTGCTCGTTCTGGCTGGTGTCCGCGCTGGTGGAGATCGGTGAGCTCCAGCGCGCCAGGCACCTGTGCGAGCGGCTACTCGGCTTCGCCAGCCCGCTGCGCCTCTATGCCGAGGAGATCGACCCGCGCAGCGGCCGCCACCTCGGCAACTTCCCGCAGGCCTTCACCCACCTTGCCCTGATCAACGCCGTCACCCACGTGATCAGAGCCGAAGACAACCGGCAAGCCGGCGGCTTCCAACCCGCGCACACCCCCGCGAACAACCCTGGGTAGCAGGGCTTTTCGTCAGACGGTCAGACTGTCGGCCTGTTCACGCAGGCCGCGCAGTTTGCCGAGTTGCCCGTCGACATCCTTGATCCGGTCGCCGCTGTGATCGCCGTATTTCTGGTAGGCCGATTCGGCCAGGCGCAGTGCCTCGTCCGCCTGCTTGGCGTTGTCGCCCGCGATCTCGGTGAAATGATCGCGCAGTACTCGCTGCATGGCGCGCAACCGATTTCGTGATTCCTTGCTCACCTGGAAGATGACGTCATCCATCAGACGGGCCACCGCGACCTTCGCCTCGGCGCGGCGACGCGCCTTGAGGTTCTTGCGCTCGTCCCACAGGGCGTTGATGCCGAGCAGCACACCGGCGCCGATCGAGTACCAGTTCACCAGCGACATCTTGAGGATGCTGGTAACAAGACCGACCATCAGGATGCCGCCGTAGGAGCCGCGCAGCGCGGACAGGAACTGTTGCCCCACACGCGCTTTCGCGCTCTCCAACGGCTCGAGCGGCTGCACCGCCGCCAGCACCTCACCGGGGTTCTCCAGCCGCATGTTGGGCAGCGGCGCGGCGCGGTTGTCGGCCAGGAACTTCGACGCCACCTGTTCGGACAGCTCGACCGAACGGTAGTGCGCCATCACGAAGTTCTCTTCGACCGCCTCACAGATCCGCGCGTCGAGGTCGGTGCCGAATTCCTTCCAGCGGCGCGCCGGATCGTGCTGCATGATCTCGGCCTCGGCGTCGCGCACCAGACTGCGCAGCCGGTGCCGCAGATCGTGTTCGATGTCGGCCATCAGTTCTGTGCTGCCGTCGACCAGCGTGACCTGCCAGTTCGACGTGCGCTGGCGCTGCTGTTCCGCGTCGTCGCGCGCCCGGACCAGCTTGTCGGTGATCTCGGCACGCATCCGCGGATCACGCAGCGACTCGACCTCGTTGCGCAACGTCAACCCGAGATGGTCGCTGACCAGCCGGATATCCTGCACCGCCGCTTCCAGCGCGACACTGTCCGCGCGGGCGACCACGTAGTCGCGCAGGTGGTCGATCAGTTGTGGCACACCGGATTCGATGTCGCGCTGGTAGTTGCCGGACAGTCCGGCCTGCCGATGCAGTTCCGCGGACACCGGCGCCACCGCGAAGCCGAGTCCGGCCGCGTCGAGCAGTTCCCGGTTGCGCTGCTGGGTGTGCGACCAGTGGGAGAACTGGTCGATCTTGTTCAGCACGCAGATGACGGTGGGGCAGATCTGCTGGATGCGCTGCAGGTAGGCGATCTGATCGACGGTGAGCTCGGTGGCCGCGTTGGTGACATAGAGCACGGCGTCGGCGGCGGCGACCATCGACCAGGTGGTGTTGTCGGCGCCGCGCGCACCCGGCGCGTCCATCACCACGACCCCGTCGGCCAGCAGCGAACTCGGCTGGGTGAACTCGGCCCGGATCACGCCGAAGCCGGAGATGGCAGGCCCGGGATCGAGCGGATCCACCGACTGTCGTTCGGTCCGGCCGTCGACCGAACGCACCAGTGTGGCAGTCGGTTCCGGCCCGTACTCGACGATGACCGGCACGCTCAGGTCGCTGTCTGTCGCGCTGACCGACGCACCGACCAGGCTGTTCACCAGCGTGCTCATGCCGTTCTTCGGCTCACCGACGACAACGAGGCGAACCCTCGGGTCACCGACCCTGGCCCGGACCATACTCAGGCGGCTGCCCAGATCGTCGCGGCCCGCGAATCGGGTCATCTCCCGCAGTTCGTCCAGAATCCGGATCAGCGGCGCCATCGCGTCCGGATGTTTCACCGTCGCGGCCTTCAGCCCGGCTGCGGCAGACAACCTGCCTCCTTACATGTGTTTGCTATCGATCGACATGGACGCCCCCTGCACCCCTTGACCACACAACAAGCTCCGATTACATCAACGCTATGTCCAAGCCGCCCGGCACCATGTGGTGGGTCTCGGCCATCGTCGACTCCGGCATCAGTCCGCCGGAAAGACCGCCGCCCGCGGCGACCGCGAGGGTCGAGTGGTCGGCGTAGAAGGCATGGTCCTGGATCGGGACCATCGACGAGTCGACCATGTGCGCGCTGCTGATCGGATCCGCGATCGCGTGCGGCTTGGGGTCGAACGTCGTCGGCGGCTTGTAGGTCGGCGCCGGCGCCTGGGTCGGGGCCTGGTAGGTCGGGACATCGTGGGTCGGCACGTTCGGCTGGGTCGGGACCGGGACATCGTGGGTCGGCACGTCCGCGGTCGGTATGTCATGAGTCGGCACGGTCGGATCCGGCTGGGTCGCGGTCGGCACGTCCTTGGTCGGCACGGTCGGCTGGGTGGTGACCCCGCCGGAGGTGCCGCCGTTGCCGGTGCTCGGTCCGGTCCCGGTGCTCGGTCCGGTACCCGTGCCCGGCGCGGACACGTCGTCGTCATCCGGCGCGGTGGTCGGGGCGTGCGTCGGCTGGCTGCCGGTGGTCGGCGGAATCTTGGTGGTCGGCACGTCCGGTCCGGTGCTGATGCCGCCGTGTGAGGTCGAGGGCTGGCCCGCGCCGGGCACCTTCGTCGTGACATCCGGCGTCTTCGGGACGCTCGGGGTGGCGACGTCGGTCGGCACCACCGGGACCGGGACGGTCTTGGTGATGGTGGTCGGCACGTTCGGCGTGGTGACCGAGCCGTCCGAGTGCTTCGTCGGGTCCGTCGCCGGAGCGGTCGGCTTCAGCACGGGCGTCGGCCGGGCATGATCGAACAGGAGCGGCGTGGCGGCCGCGGGCACGGTGAGCACCGACGGGCCCTCCGGCGCGGTGAACACATTCGCGATCGGCGTGGTCGCGGCGTCCGGCTGGATGGTGGTCTGCAGCGGGGTGGCCGCCACCGGCTGCGCGGCGCTCGCCACGGGCGCGACCGCGACAATTGGTGCGGCCGCGACGGGCGCCACTGGCGCGACCGCGGCCGACATGACCGGTGCGGGCGCGGCGAGCGGCTGCACGACGGGTTGCACGGTGGCGGCCGGTGCCGTCGACGAGGTGGTTGAGCCCGGGGTGGTCAGGCCCCCGACAACGCCGGGGTGGCTGTGCTGGCTGTGCCCGTTCATGGCCGGATCGAGCACCGAACGCCCGGTGCCGTCGGGCACGTGACCGAGGCCGGTGCCGAGGAAGTCGGTGAACTGGTCGAGCTGGTCGCCCACGTGACCGGCGCCGACGTCCACCTTCATCTCGGAGTTGAAGTAGACGCCCTGCGGGCCGATGCCGAAGTCCACGGACCACTGCGTGCCGACGAAGACGCCGAGCGGGTCCGCGCCGCCGTCACCGACACCGTCGAACGGGCCGGCCGCGGTCGACGCGGCGTGCGATCCGGGCAGGTCGAAGGCGCCGGAACCCGGCGCGACGAACCCGTTGGTGCCCGGCAGGCCGAAACCGTGCCCGGCCTGACCGAGCCCGTGGCCGGGCAGGCCGAAGCCGTGGCCGCCGGGCAGGTCGAGATCGTTCGAGACGCCGCCGCCACCGGTTCCCGGCAGCTGCAGGCCGTTGGACGCGTCGGCGTCGCTACCGGGCAGGCCGATGCCGCCGGTTGTGCCCGGCAGTCCCATGCCCGACTGGCCCGGCGTGGCGGACGTGCCGGGCAGTCCGAAGCCGGGCTGGCCCGATGTCCCTGGCAGCTCCATGCCTTGCTGGCCGGACCCACCGCCGGGCAGGCTCGGCAGTCCCATGCCGGACTGGCCACCGTCGGTGCCGGGCAGCGCGAAGCCCGCGTCGGTGCCGTTGTAGTCGCCGTTGAGGGTTGGCAGCGGCAGGTTCGCACCGCCGTGATCGGTGCCGGGCAGGCCGAAGCCGGGGTTGGGGTGCGCGACCGTCGAGTTGCTCGCGTGCGGTGAAGTGATCGGAGCGGGCTCGACGACCAGGTCCGGGAAGGTGATCACCGGCGAGGGGATGTCGGAGTCGGGGTCGGTGTTGTGCGCCCAGCCCGCGTTCCTGCTGTCCGCGTGGGAAGAGTTGGGGTGTGCCGGGACGCCACCACCGTTCGCCGCCACCAGTGCACCACCGGTGACGTACGCACCGGCCCGCGCGACCCGCGCGACGCCCGTGGCTACTCGATAGGCGGTGTCACCCGTGCGCTCAGCTGCCTCGGTGGTCTCGTCATCGAAGGGCAGGTCACGCGTCATGAAAGCTCCATCTCGGGTTTCCAGCAACCATCCTCACATGCCGGCCAGGCCGAGTGAAGATCACCTAACACTATTTCGGGAAAACCCGACTGTCACATTCTCCAGGACTGTAGAGACTCCGCTGGAGGCGAGCAACACAACCTTGCCATCCCGAAAACCAGAACGAAAGCCCTATTTCTAGTGGGTTAGCAAACTGGTCGCGGCCACCAATATGCGCCATGACCAGGTCAGATTCTGCCGGTGCCCGGCCGCGTCGCGCGGCGGCCGACCAGACCCTAAGAGTTCTCTAACGATTGCTCAACAAGTGGTGAAGATCCTTTGCCTACCGTCGATTTCATCGGACCAGCCGGGCCGACAGCATCGATCTGAAGGAGTCACCCCTCATGACCGCACTCATCGGGCGCCGCATCGCGGCCGTGCTCAGCGGGACCGCGCTCACCGCCGCCGTGGTCGCGAGCATGGCGGGCGCCGCCTCGGCCCAGCCGGGACCACCGCCCATGCCGACGCAGCCCGGCCCCCGCATCGCGATCGATCCGGCTCCCGGCGAGCCCATGGTGTGTCCCGAGATCGGTCCGGACGGGTCGGTGCTGATCACCCGTGGCGAGGGCGAAGACGGACCGTGGGTCACCATCGAACGCGACCTGCCGCCGGGTGCTGTGCCCGCGACCCCGCTCGACACCGTCCCGTCGGTCACCGCCCCCGGCGTCCCGGCCGACCCCGGTATCCCCTCCGTCACCGCCCCCGGCGTCCCGGCCGACCCCGGTATCCCCTCCGTCACTGTCCCCGGCGTCCCGGCCGACGCGGTGCCCGCCTACCCGGCCGAGCCGGGGTGCGTCGTCGCCAGCGTTCGCTGACCGGCCGGGACTAATGTTGATCCATGACCGGACACCGGATCTTGGTCGTGGACGACGAGGTTCGTGTGCTCGCGTCGCTGCGACGCGGGTTGGAACTCTCCGATTTCGAGGTGGTCACCGCGGCCGACGGTGCCGAGGCGCTGGCGATGGTGCGTAACGCGACACCCGACGCCATGGTGTTGGACGTGAACATGCCGACGCTGGACGGTGAAGGCGTGGTCACGGCGTTGCGCGCGATGGGAAACGACATCCCGATCTGTGTGCTGAGCGCGCGCAGCGCCGTGACCGACCGCATCGCCTGCCTCGAACGCGGCGCCGACGACTACCTAACCAAGCCCTTCGACCTCGGCGAGCTCGTCGCCCGGCTGCACGCGCTGCTGCGCCGCCGGGTCACCACCGAACGACCGGACGCGCAGGTGCGGATCGGTCAGGTGCAGATCGACCTGGCCGGGCACCGGGTGCTGGCCGCGGGCACCCCGGTAGACCTGACAAAACGAGAATTCGAGGTACTCGCCATGCTCGCCGACAACCCGGGCATCGTGCTCGGCCGCGAGCAAATCCTTTCCACGGTATGGGGTTACGACTTCGCCACCGACACCAATGTGGTTGATGTGTTCGTCTCGTACCTGCGGCGCAAGCTGGAGGCGCCCGGCGCGGCGCGGGTGGTGCACACGGTGCGCGGTGTCGGCTTCGTCTTACGGGAGCAGCCGTGAAACGCTCACCGTCGCTGCGTACTCGGGTTGCGGTGGTCTCCGGCGTGGTCGCCGCACTCGTCGCACTCACCCTCACCATCACCTTCGCCGCGTTGCTGAACGCGACCGGTGAGCGGCAGTTGGACGACACTGTCTCGTCGATGGCGGTCCGGGTTGCCCCGCCGCTGAAAACTCTTCCGATGGACCGGGTTCCGTCCATGCCGCCGAACGCCGTACCCGCGTCTCCCGGGCCACCATATGCGGCGCCGTCGCCCCCCGCGGCGCCGGGCGGGACGGCCGACTACCCGATCCCGGCGCCTTATGCGGCAACAGGCAGCCCCGAGGCGGGCACCGCCCCCGTTCCGAACGACCTGCCACCCGACGTGGCGATCACGCGCGTCGACGGTCTGCCCGGGGTGCTCGTCTCGCTGGACCCGAACCGTGACGTGGTCGCCTCGGCCATCCACCGCAGCCAGCTGATCGGCCTCGGCATCGGCGTCGCCGGTGCGCTGATCGCCGCCTTACTCGGCTGGTTCCTGGCCGGTTATGCCGCCCGCCCGCTGCGTAGGCTGGCCGCCGCCACCCACGGCATCGACACCCTCGAGGAACTCCCGCCGCTGTCCGGTCAAGGCGCTAGGGAAGCGGAAGAACTCTCCGACGCCATCACCCGCATGCTCGCCCGACTAGAAGCCGCCCACCGCGCCACCAACCACGCGCTCACCAGCGCCCGCGACTTCGCCGCCGTCTGCGCCCACGAACTGCGCACCCCACTCACCGCGCTGCGCACCGACCTACAAGTGCTGGCCACCAAGGAGATTCCCGCCGAACAGCGCGGCACCATCCTCACCGAGGTGCTCTTCGCCGAGAAGCAGATCGAGAACACACTGACCGACCTCGAACGACTAGCGGTAGGCGAACTCACCGAGCCCGACGTGTTCGAACCCTTCGACCTCTGCGAAACCCTCGACCGCGCAGCCCAAGACGCCCAACGCCGCCACCCCGACGTCCGCATCGTCCTCACCGACTGCGAACCCGTCACGGTAACCGGCCTCCCCGGCGGCCTCATGCTGATCGTCACCAACGCGGTAGCGAACGCCGTCCAACACGGTCACGCCGACACCGTCCGCATCTCGGTCGGCCAGGCAGCCGAAGGCCAGCTGGAAATTCTCATCGACGACGACGGCACAGGAATCCCGGAATCCGTGTGCCCCAACGCCTTCGACCGTTTCGTCAAAGGCCCCGGCTCCCCCGGCTCCGGCCTAGGCCTGGCCCTGGTCCGTCAACAAGCCGAATTACACTCCGGCACAGCCGAACTCACCCGCAGCCCGTTAGGCGGCGTCCGTCTCCAGGTCCGAATCGCCATGCAGCCCTCGGAATGAGATTGAGCCGACCTGATCTCAGATCCGTTCGAGGTCCTCGAACGAGACGCTAACCTTCATTGCCTCCGGCAGATCCGTGACCAGTGAGCCTCGATGCGAGAAAACGAGTTGGTAGTTGCGGCCGCTCCAGTCCAGCCGGTACTCCTCGATCGAGTGGATGCGATCACCGTCCATGACCACGATCAGGTAGACCGGAATGCCCTGCGCCGCATATTCGGCCCGCTTGTCGTTGAAGTCCACCTCGACATCAGACGAGGTGATCTCGATCGCGACCAGAACGTCGTCCGACCAGAGCCGCTCGCCTGGCTTCAAGCACCGCAGCACGCTGATATCCGGACGCCGAAAGGTGAACTTCTTGCCGTCTCGCGTGGAATGCGGGTTTCGGCTCCGGAAACGCATATCGGTGTCCTGCAAGACGTCGATGCATGGTGCATCGACCCCGTCCGGCCGTGCCACCAACAGCGTCATCGTCAAGTTACGCGACACCCGCTGATGCCCCGGCGTCGGAGACTCGCAGAACACGACTCGCCCGTCGACCACCTCGATCGTCCGGCACACCTCGGGAGGCAGCGCCTCGTACTGCTCTTCTGTGACAACCAGACTGGACGGATCGGTGGCCCAGGTAGGCAGCGACATCAGCGAACTCCTTCGCGGTCAGCGTGCGGTCGACCCTACTTGCCCTTCGGCTTGTCCGACGCCGCGTCCGAGGACAACGCCGCCACGAACGCTTCCTGCGGGACGTCGACGCGGCCGATCGTCTTCATCCGCTTCTTGCCTTCCTTCTGCTTCTCCAGCAGCTTGCGCTTGCGGCTGATGTCGCCGCCGTAGCACTTGGCGAGCACATCCTTGCGGATGGCGCGGATGTTTTCGCGGGCAATGATTTTCGAGCCGATGGCGGCCTGGATGGGCACCTCGAACTGCTGGCGCGGGATGAGTTCGCGCAGCTTGGTGGTCATCTTGTTGCCGTAGGCCTGCGCGGCGTCCTTGTGCACGATCGCGCTGAACGCGTCCACCGCCTCGCCCTGCAGCAGGATGTCGACCTTGACCAGCGCCGCGTCCTGCACGCCCGACTCTTCGTAGTCGAGGCTGGCGTAGCCGCGGGTGCGCGACTTCAGCGAGTCGAAGAAGTCGAAGATGATCTCCGCCATCGGCATGCTGTAGCGCAGCTCGACGCGGGTCTCGGACAGGTAGTCCATGCCGCCGAGCTCGCCGCGACGCCCCTGGCACAGCTCCATGATCGAGCCGATGAACTCGCTCGGCGAGATGACGGTGCACTTCACCATCGGTTCGTACACGTGCCGGACCTTGCCCTCGGGCCAGTACGACGGATTGGTGACGACATGTTCGCTGCCGTCTTCCATCTCTACGGTGTAGACCACGTTGGGTGCGGTGGAGATCAGGTCGAGGTCGAACTCGCGCTGCAGCCGCTCCCGGGTGATCTCCATGTGCAGCAGGCCGAGGAAGCCACACCGGAACCCGAAGCCGAGTGCCACCGAGGTTTCCGGCTCGTAGGTGAGTGCGGCATCGTTGAGTTGCAGCTTCTCCAATGCGTCGCGCAGGTCCGGGTAGTCGGAGCCGTCGACCGGATACAGACCCGAGTACACCATCGGGCGCGGCTCGCGGTAGCCGACAAGCGGTTCGGTGGCACCGTTTCGCGCGGAGGTCACCGTGTCGCCGACCTTCGACTGGCGCACGTCCTTCACACCGGTGATCAGATACCCCACCTCGCCGACGCCGAGACCCTGGGTCGGCTTGGGCTCCGGCGAGACGATGCCGATCTCCAGCATCTCGTGCGTGGCACCGGTGGACATCATCTTGATCTTCTCGCGCGGCGTGAGCTTGCCGTCCACCACACGGACATAGGTGACCACGCCGCGGTAGGTGTCGTACACCGAGTCGAAGATCATCGCGCGGGCGGGCGCGTCGGGATCACCGACGGGCGCGGGCACCGTCTTGATGACCTCGTTGAGCAGCTCGGTCACGCCGACGCCGGTCTTGCCCGATACCCGCAGCACATCGTCTGGTTCGCAGCCGATGATGTGCGCGATCTCGCCCGCGTAGCGATCCGGATCGGCGGCAGGCAGGTCGATCTTGTTGAGCACCGGAATGATCGTCAGATCCTTGTCCAGCGCCAGATACAGGTTGGCCAGCGTCTGCGCCTCGATGCCCTGCGCCGCGTCGACCAGCAGCACCGCGCCCTCACAAGCCTCCAGCGCGCGCGACACCTCGTAGGTGAAGTCGACGTGGCCCGGCGTATCGATCAGGTGCAGCACGTAATCGGTGCCGTCGACCTGCCACGGCAGCCGCACGTTCTGCGCCTTGATGGTGATGCCGCGCTCGCGCTCGATGTCCATCCGGTCCAGGTATTGGGCGCGCATCTGCCGCTCCTCGACCACACCGGTCAGTTGCAGCATCCGATCGGCCAGCGTCGACTTCCCGTGATCGATGTGCGCGATGATGCAAAAGTTCCGGATCCGGGACGGATCGGTGAACGTCGTGTCGGCGAAGCTGGCGGGCACTCCACTCCTCATGGGTATCGGCAAACTGCCGTCTATCGTCCCACGTGTAGTGCGCAGCTCCCGCCAGCGGTGTACCCGAGCGCGATCCGGGCTGGCATTGGTGCCGATTCCCTGTCGATTCGCGAGCGACTGCCGACGGGGCTCAGTCGCGAGCAATCCCAGGAACGTCGGTGGCTCATCGTAGAGTTAGGCCATGCCTGGCCAACCGCTGAAAACAATCCAGATCGAGGGATTCACCTCGATCAGATCGGCGACGGTCGAGCTCCGGAAACTGAACATCCTGGTCGGTGCGAATGGGGCGGGGAAGAGCAACTTCGTTCAGGCGCTCGCCCTACTCGGGCGGATCGTCGACTGCGAACTCGGACTGTTCGTCGGCCTCAACGGCGGTGCCTCGGCGCTGCTCACCGACGGGGACGGTACCTCCCGGATTCGTCTCGAACTCGACGCGGAACCCAACTCGTATGAGGCCGTCCTCGTCCCGGCAGCGAACGACGAACTGATCTTCGAATCCGAGATCGTCTACTACCACGAGCCAGAATATGACCGGCCGTACAGCAAATCGCTTGGACGCGGGCATCGAGAGACCCGACTGGCTGCTGACGTCGGCGGCCCGCGCGGCGGTATCGCCAAGTACGTCTTCGCACTTCTCGAAGGCTGCAAGGTCTTTCACTTCCACGACACCAGCGCGGACGCGCCGGTGAAGCGGATGGTCTCTACTGCGGACAACCTGAATCTGCGTTCGGACGCCGGAAACCTCGCCCCCTATCTGTACCGGTTACAGACCAGCGACGAGGCCACCGGCCAGGCCGCCTATCGCCGAATTGTCGGTGCGATCCAGCTGGTGGCACCGTTCTTCCGCGATTTCGTGCTGCAACCCGAGAACAACGATCGCATCCGCCTCCGCTGGCAACAGCAAGGCTCCGACGCTGTCTTTTCGGCCAACCAGATGTCAGACGGCACACTTCGGTTCGTCTGTCTGGCAACACTGTTGCTGCAACCGGAGCTGCCCGCGCTCGTCGTCCTGGACGAACCCGAACTCGGGCTACACCCCTTCGCCATCGTGCAACTCGCGAACTTACTTCGGCAGGCCTCGGTGCGCAGTCAAGTCCTGATCGCCACCCAATCGGTCACCTTGATGAACCAATTCGAGGTCGATGACCTTATTGTCGTAGAGCGCAAAGCCGGAGCATCGTCCTTCTCGCGGCCGGACGCCGCCGAGCTGGAAGCCTGGCTGGCGGAGTACTCGCTCGGCGAGTTGTGGGAAAAGAACCTGCTCGGCGGTCGCCCCGCCAGGGAGGATCTCGACCAGGCATGACGGCCAACTATCACCGGCTGCACTTCCTGGTGGAAGGGCAGAGCGAGGAAATCGTCGTCAACAATGTGCTCGGCCCCTACCTCGCCGCCCGCGGCTGGACGGTGACGCAGTCCATCGTCACAACAAGGCGCCCCGCAGGTGGGCCCAACCATCGCGGTGGTGTCAGCAGTTGGTCCAAGGTCGAACGTGAGATCAAGCTCCTCTTGCGAGATTCGAGCCTCGAAGTTCTGACGACGCTGTTCGACTTTTATGCGTTCCCGCCAGACGCTCCCGGAATGGCCGACATCCCGCCCGGCCTGCCGCCACTTGGCCGGGTCGTGCATGTCGAACAGTCTCTCGCGGCCGCCACAGCCGATCGCCGGTTCGTGCCGCATCTGATCCTGCACGAGCTGGAGACCTAAGTGTTCGCCGCCGCCGAGCAAGTCGGCTGCCTATTGCCAGGGTTGACTGAGCAACTGGTCAAAGACGTGCACCTGGCGGGTGGCCCGGAACTGGTCAACGACGGCCCGGACACCGCGCCGTCCAAGCGGATCTTCAACTACTGCCCGCAGTACTCGAAAACAAACGACGGCCCGCTGGCGATAGCCGACCTCGGTGTTGTGGAGCTCCGGAACCAATGCCCCCATTTAGATGCCTGGCTCGAACTGTTGGACAGTCACTTGTCGTGATCGCGGAACCACGGATGTAGTGAGGACTCACACATTCGATGCCGTCCGCTATGAGAGCGGGATCCCACAGCACCGGGCCTCCTGCCTGCTCGCGAGGGCCATTGCCCGACTAGGCCCGCCGGCGCGGCAGCAGGAGCCCAAAACAGCACATTCGTAGTTGGCGCGGGGCAGGTGAGAAGACGGCGGGGCGCCGTTATATTGCGAATATGGCCCGAAGTTGGAACTCCCTCGGCAAGCAGCTCGGACTTATCGCGAAGGAGCAGGGTCCCAAGATCGTCAGGCAGCAGGGACCGAAGCTGGTGGAGCGGCTGGTCGGGTCGCTGTCTTCGCGACGGACACCGCCGGTGAAGGTGCGGCCGACCGCGTCCACCCCGGTGCCGACGGCCGAGCGCGCCCGCCAGATCGTGTACTCGCCGCAGCTGGACGGGCGGGCCGATCCCGGCGAGATCGTGTGGACCTGGGTGCCGTTCGAGGAAGATCCGAGCAACGGCAAGGATCGGCCGGTGCTGGTGGTCGGACGCGATCGCCGGACGCTGCTCGGATTGATGCTTTCCTCGAAGGCGGACCGGGCACACGACCGAAACTGGGTCGGGATCGGCAGCGGCAGTTGGGATCCCGAGGGCAGGCCGAGCTGGGTTCGGCTGGATCGGGTGCTCGACGTGCCGGAGGACGGCATCCGCCGCGAGGGAGCGATCCTGGCCCGCAAGACATTCGACCTCGTCGCCCACCGACTGTGCGCCGAATACGCTTGGCACTGAGCCGAATAGGGCTGGCCACCGCCTTGGCCGGCAACTGAAGGGGCGGAATAGCAACGGGCCCACCGACATGGTCGGCGGGCCCGGCGGCTCAACTCAGGAGAGCAGGTTGCGGGAACGGCCGAACAGCAGGCCGTAGACCAGCGCGCCGAGCGCGCCGCCGATCAGCGGGAACACCACGAAGGCCCAGACCTGCCCCATCGCCCCGTCCTGATAGGGCGCGACGGCGAGGCTGCGGGCCGGGTTGACCGAGGTGTTGTCCACCGGGATCGAGATCAGGTGGATGACCGCCAGCGTGACGCCGATCGACAGACCGGCCAGCGGCACATCGGAGAGTTGGTCGGTCGAGGCGAGCACCACGAAGACCAGCAGCGCGGTCAGCATGACCTCGATGATGATCATCGCGGCCATCCCGTACCCGTTCTGCAGCACGATCTCGCCCATTGGACCCTTTTGCGCCGACGGACTGTGCTGCCCCCAGCCGTTCGCGCCGAGCCCATTGACCTCGCGGTCATAGGATGGCAAATTCTTCGCCAGCGCGAACAAGACGAGCCCGGCCAGGAATCCGCCGATCAATTGCGCGATCCAATACCCGACCGCCGTGACCACGCTGATCCGCCCGAGCAGCAAATGCCCCACCGTCACCGCGGGATTCACGTGACATCCGGAGATCGGCCCGATCGCATAAACCAGGAACAACAGCGAGAGCCCGAAGGCCAACGCCACCCCGAGCGCGCCGACCCGGTCCCCCGCCAGCACCGCGGTACCGACACCGCCCATCACCAGCACAAACGTGCCGAGCGCCTCCGCGCCCCACTTCTTGGTGTCGGGAATCGGCCCATATTCGGCCACCTCTTCGACGAATTCTTGAGCCGTCGACATCTGCTAACCCGCCTCTCCGCGTATTTAGGCCATATCAGTCACGGCCGCGAGACTTGGTCACAGGTCCAACGTCAGGTGCGCGACAACTCGGACGTACCCGGCGAGTTACCCATGTACTGAGGAGATCATCCCTTCGAGACGCTACGCGTCCGAATTACCTGCGACAATGACCTTTGCAGCGTGTCTTTACGCGAGTCGGGTGATCTCTACAACGACCTCCAGGTCGGTGCAGCCACCTCCGGAAAATATGCCTTTCAACGGCGGCACATCCGCGTAATCCCGGCCGACGCCGACCGAAATATGTTGTTCGTTGACGGCGATGTTGTTGGTCGGGTCGTAGCCCCACCACATCCCGGTCCATGCCTCTACCCACGCATGCGACTGGCCCGCCACGGTCACGCCGATTTCGGCGGCCGGATCGGGATGCAGGTAGCCGGAGACGTATCGGCTTGGAATGCCCATGCTGCGCAACAGCACCAGGGTCAGGTGCGCGTAATCCTGGCAGACACCTTGTCTTTCAGCGAATGCCTGCACCGCCGAGGTATGCACCGAGGTGGTGCCCGCGAGATAGTTCATCTCCCGGTGCACCCATTCGGCCGCGCGGACAACAGCTTTCGCCGGTGGCAGACCCTTCGCCAACTGGGTGGCGATACCGGCCAGTTTACGATCGCTCGGCACATAGGAAGTGGGCGCGAGCATTTCGTCGAAACGGTCGGCGATCCGATCCGTGCGCAATCGATGCCAGTCCAGCTCCTCGGCCGGCCCTGCGAACGGCTCGGTCTCCACCACCGACGAGCCGGTGACCTCCAATTCGGTATGCGGAGCGTGCAAGTCGAACGCGGTGACCGCGGTGCCCCAGTAGTCGGTGTAGCGGTAGGAACGGGTAGACGGCTCGGTCTCGACGCGATTGAGGATCACGTTCTGCCTGCTGTCCGCGCGCGGCGTGAGCCGCGCCTCGTTGAACGACCGGGTGACCGGCGCGTCGTAGACATAACCGGTGGTGTGCACCACCCGGATTCGCCAGCTCATACCTCCCCCTCCACCTGCGCGTGACCGTCCCGTTTGCTGTGCAGATCGGTCCACGCCACCCAGGGCGCCGCGTGGAAGTACTGCAGCGCGATCGCCTCGCTCACCTCGCGACACGTCTTCTGCAACTCCATCAGCCGGTTCCGCAGATCCTCCAACAGCACACCGGGCGGCAGGAATTCGAGCTCACTGCGCGCGCGACCCAACAGACGTTGCGCCTCGTGCCTGGCCCCGACCCGGCTGCTCGGCCGCTGATCCAGTTCGGCAAGACAGGTTTCGGCCACCCGCACCGAGTGGAACACCGATCGCGGGAAAAGCCGGTCGAGCAGGATGAATTCGGCGACCCGATGGGCGTCCAGCGCGCCGCGATGGGTGCGCAGGTAGGTGTCGTGCGCACCGGCCGAGCGCAGCACGGTCACCCAGGCGGGCGAGGACGTACGGTCACCGGCACGCGAAAGCAGCAGTCGCACAGTCATATCCACGCGTTCGATGGAGCGGCCGAGCAGCAGGAAGCGGTAGCCGTCGTCGCGGCTGAGCGTGGAGTCGGACAGTCCGGCGAACATGGCCGCACGGTCCTGCACATAGTGGAAGAACTCGTGCGGCCCGAGACTGCGCGCCGCCTTCTCCGCGACCGCCAGCCCGATGTAGGTGGCATTCAAGCATTCCCACATCTCGCTGGAGGTGACTTCCCTTGCGCCCCTGGCATTTTCGCGGGCGTTGGCGATCGAGTCGATGATCGAGCCGCCGTCGTGACTGAAGGCGACGAGATCGGTGACCGACCAGACGTCCAGGGTGCCCTCCGGCGGTTCGATGCCGAGCACCCGCAACAGGACTCGGGAGGTGCGGTCGGGATCGACGGTCGCGTCCTCCAACAGCTGATGTACCGCGACGTCGAGGATTCGCGCGGTGTCGTCGGCGCGCTCGACGTAACGTCCGATCCAGTACAGGGATTCCGCGTTGCGGGCCAGCATCAGCGCAGCACCACCCTCGATAGTCGCCCACCCGGCGACTGCCGCTGTTCCTGCTGCTGTTGCTGCTGTTGCTGATTCGCCTGCGACGCCGTCAGATCCCGCCCCACCTCACGCGAATCCGATTGCGGCGGTTCACCGACCAGCTCCGCACCGGCCAATTCCCGATCAGCCAACGAATCCCGTCCGGACAACACCCAGGTGTCCTTGCTGCCACCACCCTGACTGGAATTGACCACCAGCGAACCCTCAGGCAACGCGACCCTGCTCAACCCGCCGGGCAGCACCCAGATCTCGTCACCGTCGTTGACCGCGAACGGCCGCAGGTCCACGTGCCGCGGCACCAGCTCATTCCCGACCTTCGTCGGCACCGTCGACAACTGCACCACCGGCTGCGCGACCCACCCGCGCGGGTCCGCCTTGATCCGGCGGCGCGACGCCTCCAGTTCCCGCGGCGAGGCGTCCGGCCCGATCACGATGCCGTACCCGCCGGAACCCTCGACCGGCTTGACCACCAAATCGGCGATCCGATCGAGCACCTCGTCGCGTTCGTCGGCCAACCAGCAGCGGTAGGTGTCGACGTTCGGCAGCACTGGCTTCTCGTTGAGGTAGTACTCGATGATCGTCGGCACGTAGGCGTAGATCAGCTTGTCGTCGCCGACACCGTTGCCGACCGCGCTGGAGATGACGACATTGCCCGCCCGCGCCGCATTCAGCAGGCCCGCGACGCCGAGCACCGAATCCGGCCGGAAATGCATGGGATCGAGGAAGGTGTCGTCGATTCGGCGGTAGATCACGTCCACTTGACGCTCGCCCGCGGTGGTCCGCATATAGACGACGTTGTCGCGGCAGAACAGGTCACGCCCCTCGACCAGTTCCACGCCCATCTGCCTGGCCAGCAGCGAATGCTCGAAGTATGCCGAGTTGTACACGCCGGGCGTCAGCACGACCACCGTCGGATCGGCCTCGTTCGGCGCGGCCGACGCACGCAGCGCCGCGAGCAGATGACTCGGATAGTCGCCGACCGCCCGCACCCGGTGCGAGGAGAACAGATCGGGGAAGACCCGCGCCATCGTGCGCCGGTTCTCCATCACATACGACACACCTGACGGCGAGCGCAGGTTGTCCTCGAGCACCCGGAAGTCGCCGCGCTCGTCGCGAATGAGGTCGATGCCGGCCACATGGATACGCACCCCGTTCGGCGGCACCAGCCCCGCGGCCTCGCGATGGAAGTGCTGACAGGACGTGACCAGGCGTTTCGGGATCACCTCGTCGCGCAGGATGTTCTGCTCGCCGTACACATCGGCGAGGAAAAGCTCCAGCGCGACGACCCGTTGCTTGATGCCGCGCTCGAGCTTGGCCCACTCCGCGGCGGCGATCACCCTGGGCACCAGATCCAACGGGAACGGCCGTTCCTGCCCGGACAAGGAGAACGTGATGCCCTGATCGATGAACGCGCGGTCCAGCGCGGCCGCACGCGCCGCGAGGTCGGACACGTCGATCGGCGCGAGCGCGGCGAACAGCCCCTTGTACGGCTGCCGCACCCGGCCTGCGCCGTCGAACATCTCGTCGAAGGCGTCCGCGTACCGGCCTGGTCGATAACCTTCGAATAGCCCTGGGGGCGCGACCTTGCCATTGCTGGCGGCCCGCCCGTTCATACCGACCGGTCTGGACGCGGCCGATCGCGCCGAGCGTGGCGGCGAGGCGGGAGTCATGCAAAAATCGTGCTACACGCAGCGGCAATGCTGTGTGTGACACAGGTAAATTTCTCGCATCACTAGTCCGCTACCGGCGATATGCCCGGTCTTGACACCGACCGGTCGGTGTCCTTCGCCGAGGCGGCCCAGTGCTGATTTCGTGCGCCGAGCGGCGGCTGGTATTCTCGACCTTCGGCGTTGCGTTACCCGTTTATCGAGGGTGCGACGCACGCGTAAGAACTTTTCCAGCACAAACCACTCAGCGACAGGAACACGAGGAAACAGGCGTGGCCAACATCAAGTCCCAGTTGAAGCGGATCCGTACCAACGAGGAGGCGCGCAAGCGTAACCAGTCGGTCAAGTCCGCGCTGCGCACCGCGATCCGCAGCTTCCGGGAAGCTGCCGCGGCCGGCGACAAAGAGAAGGCCGCCGCGCAGCTCCTGACCGCGAGCCGCAAGCTCGACAAGGCTGCCTCGAAGGGCGTCATCCACGCCAACCAGGCCGCCAACAAGAAGTCGGCCCTCGCGCTGGCTCTGAACAAGATCTGATTTTCCGGTACCGATCCGGTACCGCAGGCATTGACGCAGCCGCCGTGGCCTCGACGACCACGGCGGCTTTTGTCGTGCCTATGAGCGGTCAGGCGGGTCCAGCTGGTCGGATTCATGCATACAGCCGGTCAGCCCAGTGTTCATCACCAAGGATTCTGGATCGGGCCACAGCCTGTCGGTGGTTCCAGCTACCATTCGGCGCATGGTTACCGTTTACGCCAATCAGACTGTGGTCCGTGGCGAGGATCTGCCCGACGTGATTCGGGCCGCCGAGGTCCTCGGCATCGGGGTGAAGATCGAGAACGTGATGGTTCCCATCGACGATGAGGGCAATCACTCGTTGGAGTGGGTCGTCACGCGTGACGACGAAGTCCCCGTCTACGACGACTGGGAGGGCCGCTATGAGGAGTCCGAGGAAGACGAAGAGGAGCTAGTACTCAGCTCTGTGGAGTGAGTCCTGGTGCCCGATCGACCAACGGCGCCGGATCGGCCGCAAGCCGGTCCAGCGCCGTCTGAGAATCCGCGTCGGCCGCTCGATAAATGACGATGCGCTGGTCAGGGTCCTGCACCGGCATCAGCACCTCGTAATTGACCACCAACTGTCCGACGATCGGGTGGCGCAGCGGTTTGGCCCCGCGCCCGTTCACCTTCACGTCGTGCTGGGCCCACGCCCGCTCGAACTCCGCGCTTTGGGTGAACTCGGCGATCAGATCGCTCAGCACCTGGTCCTCCGGATGCGCGGCCCACGCCGCGCGCAGATCCGCGATGCCTTCGCGGATGATGCGCTCACGCTCCACATAGAACTCGCGCATGCTCGGCTCCAGCAGGCACAGCCACATGGCGTTGCGATGCCGCGGCGGCAGCGTGTCGAAGTCGATGACCAGCCGCGACATCTCCCGGTTCCAGGCCAGGATGTCGTAGCGGTGGTTCACCAGCATCGCCGGTAAGGGCGACAGATCGTGCACCAGCATGGCCAGTGCGGGCGCGGGCACGGTGGCCGGTTTTCCCGCGTTCGGCGGCCGCTGCTGAGCCAGATCGAACAGGTAGGCGCGCTCGTCGGTATCGAGCCGCAGCGCTTGCGACAAGGCCTCCAGCACGTCTGCCGACGGTCGCAGGCCACGCCCCTGCTCCAGCCGGACGATGTAGTCGGTGCTGACCCCCGCCAACTCCGCGACCTCCTCGCGCCGCAGCCCCGGCGTGCGGCGTGCCTGCCTGCGCACGGGCAGCCCGAGGTCACCGGGCATCAGGCGCTCTCGCCGGTCCCGCAGGAACGCCGCCAGTTCCTGAGTCGGATTCGCGGCGCTCACCGTCCCACCGCGGCCGCCGGTTCGTGCGCCGCCTGTCGCGTTCACCATTCCAGTCATCGCCCTCGATATTACGGCTGCCTAGGACTGGCTTTCCCAGGAAGAAGCTTCCCTTACCCATCTGCTTGCCCCGTTCCACACTGGGTTCCATCAACAAGAAGCACCAACGACAAGGAGCTGGACATGTCCGGAGCCCGCACCCTCGATACCTACCGGCTGCTCGGCCGCTCGGGCCTTCGGGTGTCTCCGCTGTCTCTCGGCACGATGACCTTCGGCGCCGATTGGGGTTGGGGTGCCGATAAAGACGAGGCGCGCAAGATTCTCGACACCTACCTCGACCGCGGTGGAAACTTCATCGACACCGCGAGCCAGTACACCAACGGCAGCTCCGAGCAACTGCTCGGCGAATTCACCGCGGACAACCGCGAAAGCCTGGTGCTGGCAACGAAATACACGATGCTGCGCCGCCAGGGCGACCCCAATTCCGGTGGCAACCACCGCAAGAGCATGTTCGCCTCGGTCGAGGCGAGCCTGCGCAGGCTGAAGACCGACTACATCGACGTGCTGTACCTGCACGCCTGGGATTTCATGACCCCCGTCGACGAAATCCTGCGTGGCATGGACGATCTCGTGCGTCAGGGCAAGGTGCTCTACGTCGGCATCTCCGACGCGCCTGCCTGGCAGGTCTCCCGCATGCAGACGATCGCCGACCTGCGCGGCTGGTCACCGTTGATCGCCCTGCAGGTCGAATACAGCCTGATCGAGCGCACCGTCGAACGTGACCTCATTCCGATGGCGCGCGAGCTCGGTCTCGGCGTCATCCCGTGGTCGCCGCTCGGTGGCGGCGTGCTCACCGGCAAGTACACCCGCGCGGACCTGAGCCACGAGGCGGCGGGCTCGCCCGAGGGCACCCGCAAGAACGTGGTCGCGGCACAGGGTTCGCTCACCGAGAAGTCGCTGGCCATTGCCGACGTGGTCACCGAGGTCGCCGCCGAGATCGGCAAGTCGCCCGCGCAGGTCGCGCTGGCCTGGACCTTGCGCAACCCCGGGGTGACCTCGCCCATCATCGGAGCCCGCACCACCGCCCAGTTGGAGGACAACCTCGGCGCGCTCGACGTCGAATTCGATGCCGCACAACTGAATCGGCTGGAGCAGGCGAGCGCCATCGAACTCGGCTTCCCGCACGACATGCTGGCGCGGGAGATGACCCAAACGGTCGTCTCCGGTGGCCTGAAGGTTCAAGGGCGCGCCTGAGCGACTGGCGACGCGGCGGTGCCGGCATTGCCCGCACCGCCGCGCACTGCTGCGATGAGATTCGGTGCCTCGCTACGTCAATACACGCGGTGAGGGTCTGAAAATTGGCTCGACACGCGCGCTAGCGTGCACACTATGGATCTTGTGGCACGGGCCTACAGCAGCCCGGATGCGCAGAAGCTGATCGCCGAGCTGCAACAGGGGTACGTGGCGCGCTACGGCGGCCCAGACGAAACCCCAACCGATCCAGCCGAATTCGAACCACCCCTCGGCACCTTCCTCGTCGGCTATCTCGACGGAATACCGGTCGCCTGCGCCGGCTGGCGCTCCCACGACGGCGACGAGCCCGGATTCCGCGACGGAGACGCCGAACTCAAACGCATGTACGTCTCCGAAGAGGCCCGCGGTCGCGGTCTGGCCAGGCAACTGCTAGCCGCCATCGAACAGAGCGCGACCGCCACCGGACGCCGGCGAGTAGTCCTCGAAACCGCCAACATGCAGCCAGAAGCCATCAACCTCTACACCTCCGCCGGTTACCTGTCGATCCCCGGCTTCGGCCTGTACCTCGGCCAATCCGAGAGCTACTACTTCGGCCGGGATTTGCCCCGACCAGCTGTCGCTGGGCGCGATTAGCACGGAACCGGCTGCGCCATCCCACTTCTCAGTTGACGCATGGGATGGTGTCGCCGGTGATGGTGGCGTCCACCGGCTTTCCGACATCTGGTGTCGGCATCGCGGATGTAGCGAGCGGGTCGGTGGTCGACAGCGTCTGCGGGCGGGGTGGGTTGTACAGCACGACAGTGGGATCCGGGTCGCCGAAGGCGGCGCGGACCTCGCGGCGGATGGCCGCCGGATCGATGATGTTGACGTCCTGACCGTTGATGTTGTCGTAGCGAAGTACCGGAAGGGTGCGGAATTCGACGGCTGGGCTCTCGGCGGTGCCGAGGGTCCGCAAGAAGTCGGTGATGTTCCAGCCGTCGGACAGCACGATATTGCGGTGCGCGACATCCATCAGCGCGGATAGCTTGCCGACATCGGTGAACGTGCCCGCCTTGCGCAGATCGAGGGCCACCGACGTGAGAAATGCCTGCTGACGGTGGGTCCGGTCGAGGTCGCCGTTCTCCAGACCGTGGCGCTGCCGCACGAAGGCCAGCGACTGAGCCGGGTCGAGCCGCTGCCTGCCCGCGGGGAAATCGGCGCCGGAGTAGTAGCTGTCGTTCACCGGCTTGTTGAGACAGACCTCGACTCCGCCCAGCGCCTTGGCCAGGTCGTAGAAGCCCGCCAGCGTAACCTCGCCGAACCGATCGATCGGCACCCCGGTCAAGTCGCGCACCGCCTGCACGATCGACGCCCGGCCGGCCTCCCGCCCCGCACGCTCCAGCGCCTTGCCATCGGTCACGCCCTGATTGATCAATTGGTCCTGGACGGCGGCCTTCTTCAGCCCATACGCTTCTTTGATTTTCACGTTGGTGTAGCCAGGAATGCCGGACACCTTGACGTAGTCGTCGCGCGGAATCGACACCGCGACAATTCTTTTCATATCCGCAGGAATATGCACCAGGATCAACGTATTCGCGTTGTACCCGCCCTCTTCGCCATCCCCCGCGTGCAGCTGATCGAGGATCGCCTTGGGTAGATCATTCCCGTCCTGGTCCTTGCGAGTATCCAGCCCGATCAACAACACATTCACGTCGCCGGCCAGCGATCGGGGCGCGTCCACCCCCAACGCCGCCGACCTGGTGAACCCCTTGTCGAACCGCCCCGCCGTCGCCCACCCGAAAGCCGTCCCCGCCAAAACCACCGCCGATAATCCCCCGGCCACTACTTTCAGCACGGTGAGCCCCACCCGCCGTTCCGGCCGTCGATGCACACCGCCTCGCCGCCGTCGACCGTGCCAAGCACCGGTCCGCCGGGATTCATCGACCGGAAAGACCGGTGCAGTTCGCTCGTCCATAACCAAACCCAGTTTGGCACGATTTCAATAGCTAGCAATTCGCCGAATTCACGGAAAAACGCTGGCCAGGCTCCTGCGAGCACACTCGAGTCCGTTATCGAATACTCTGAGCAGACCTGTCAAGGCCGGACAAACCTCGCCTGACGTTGCGATCTATTGCAACAACCCGCTAAACCCAGAAACATTTGTGTCAGCACGCGCTGCGCAGTCCGGCTCATTGAGTTCTCCACCACATGTGTCTCAGCACACATTCAGCATCACCCCATGGCCCGTCCGCCATGCAGCCAAATGCCGCGGCCACACCATGATCAGCGCATCCTCCGTGGTCGCTCGCCCTTGCTGCCGAAGGCAGCCCGGTGAAACAGCGTGCGGCGATCCCATCCATTGCCGTCGCCGCGCGCCGCCGATCAGCCCGCGCACATTTCGTCGACACGCGCACAAGATTGCTGACAAATTCGCTTTGCAAGAGACTATTCCGTGCGCACCCCAGCCGCTGCCGCTTGCGGAGTGATCCAACACGAAAGTCGCGGTAAGCGCGATCTTGCTAGCCAATTCCTGTGCGGGCCCGCCATTTTCGTGTTTCGCGGGCGCCCGGTGGCGGCGTCAGCCCGCGGCGTGCAGGTCCAGGATTCGGGTGAGGGCGTGTTCCAGGGCGTAGTTGGCGTCGGCGGCGCCGCCCTTGACGTCGGCGTTCAGTGCGGCGACTACCTGGAGGGCGGAGCCGATGGTGGTTGGGGTCCAGCTGCGGGCCTGGGCTTGCGCCTTTTTGACCTTCCATGGCGGCATGCCGAGCTGCTGGGCGAGCTTGAACGGGTCGCCGCGGCCTGCGGAGCCGACGCGGGCGATGGTGTGCACGGAGTCGGCCAGGGCGTCGGCGAGCAGCACGTGCGGGACGCCGCGGTCGTTGGCCCAGCGCAGGGCCTCCATTGCGCCGGGACGGTCGCCCGCGACGGCGAGTTCGGCCACGTCGAAACCCGAGACCTCGGCTTTGCCCGAGTAGTAGCGGTGCACGGCGGCGACGTCGATCTTGCCGCCGGTGTCGGAGGCCAGCTGGGAACAGGCCGCGGCGAGCTCACGCAGGTCGGAACCGACGGACTCCAGCATCGCCTGGACGACGTCGCCCGCGACGCGCACTCCGGCGTTGCGGAATTCGCCGCGCACGAACTCCACGCGCTCGGCCGACTTGGTGATCTTGGCGCAGTCATGCACTACCGCACCGGCTTTCTGCAGCGCGGGCACCAATGCCTTGGCTCGTCCGCCGCCGGAATGCAGCACCACGAGCACCACGCCCTCTGGCGGATCACTCGCAGCGGCGGTGATCACGGCGACCGCGTCCTTGCCTGCCTCGGCCGCCGATTCCAGGATGATCACCCGGTCCTCGGCGAACAGCGATGGACTCAACAGTTCGGCCAGTTCCGCGGTGCTCGCGTCGCCTGCCCGCATCCGGTCGACCGGCACCGCTTCGGCATCGGGCGCGAGCGCACGCACCTGCGCGGTGACTTCCGCCACCGCACGCTCGACCAGCAGTTCCTCATCGCCCAGTGCCAGGTGCAGCGCGGGCCGCTCGGTCATGACGCCACCTCGCCGACGCTCGCCTCCGCGAGCGGCGAAGGCACGCCATGTCGATGGTCCACTCGCTCACGCTCGTTGGGCTCGGTCACGGCAGCGATCCTACGGTCCCCCACCGACAGACCCGCGCCGCAGGTTCCGCGTGTTCACCGAGCACCACGCAGAACCCGGCAACTCGCATCGACGATGCGCAAGGTCAGCTCGCGTCGAGTCGGTCGAAACGTTCTCCCACTCGCGTTCGCGGCAGCCACAGCAGCCGGTCCGCGAGCGCCACACCGAAGGGTGTTTCCACCGCCGTGCCGAGAGGCGTTGGTTTACGCGATGTGAATGCATCATCGGGAAGTCACCACGCGTAGCGATTGTTTATCGCCTAGCACCAGCACATCGCCGCGCTGGTCGGTGCGTGCCACGGTGCTGCCGAGGTCGGACAATACGGTGAGAACGCCGGCATTCGGATGTCCGAAGGTGTTCTCGGCACCGACGCTGACCACGGTCAGACGCGGATGTACGGCGGTGAGGAATTCCGTTGTCGTGGTGCGGGACCCGTGGTGTGGCAGCTTCAGCACGTCTGCCTGCAACGAAGCGCCGGACTGTAGTAACGCACGTTGCGCGGTGGCTTCGATGTCGCCGGTGAGCAGGATTCGTCCGGCAGGCGTCGTCGCGGCGAGCACGATCGAGCGATCGTTGGCTTCGTCGGCCTCGGCGCCGGGCGTCGGCCGCGGTCCGTCCACCTCCGGTGCGAGGACCGCCAATTTGACTGCGCCGAAGCGGAATACCTGTCCGGCCGACAGTTCCATCAGCGGAATCCCGGCCTCCCCGGTAACCGCCACGACCTTCGCCAATCCTTCCACTCGCGTGCCGTGCTGCGGTGCCGCGCCAGGCGGGTCGCTCGATGAGTGACCATCGACTGCAGGGCCGCAGTGATCGCCAGTCGGCTCGCACGAACTAGTGGCCGGCGGGCACTGCACCTCTACCGCACCGGCCGCGACACCCGATCTGTCACTCCCAGTATCACTCTCACCCTTTGCCGAATCACGCTGAGCCTCCGGCGATCCGCAGCGTGCTGACCCGTTCCCGAACTCACGACCTCCCACCGCGGCGGAATTTGGTTGCGCAGTCCGGACCGACCGCACCTCCTCGGCCACTGCCGTTCCATCGCCGCTCGGCGGCAAGCCCTCGAGCTCATGCAGGCCGACCGCCACCGCGGCCACGGCTCGTCCGTCCAGCGCGCCGCTGATGCCGCCGATATGGTCGGCGTGCGGATGGGTCAGCACCAGCAGCGCGACCCGCGAGATATGCAAGCGGTCCAAGCAGTTTCGGATCGGACGCGGCTCCGGTCCGACATCGATCACCACCGCTGTATCCGCACCTACCGACAAGGCGAGCCCGTCACCTTGCCCCACGTCGCAGACAGCGAGCACCCACCCTGCGGGCGGCCAGCCGGGATGCCAGATCCGCACCGGGATCGCTACCACCGCCACGCCGAACGCCACGGTCAGAATCACCCTTCGGATCGCGGCGAACCGCAACGCGAGGATGCCAACGGCGACTACCACGAGGGCGACCAGCCCACCCAGCATTCCGCCGGGCACCGCTACCGACGAGGCGGGCACGTCGGCCACGTGTTCGGCGACGAACAGCAACCACCACATCGGTGGTGCGGCACAACGTATTATCAACTCGGCCAACGGTATCCAGACGCTGGCCGACACCGCACCCGCCGCGCCGATCACCGTGATCGGTGCGATCACCGGCTCCACCAGAACGTTCGCGAAAACCGCGACCAGACTGAGCTTTCCGTCCAAGGCGACCACCAGCGGCGTGGTGACGACGAACGCACCGGATGCCACCGCGACGAGCTCAGCGGGCAGGTGCCGCCAACCCCGCGCCCGCAGCCAGTCCGCCCAACTCGGTGCCAGCAGGATCAATCCGGCGGTCGCACAGACCGATAGCGCGAAGCCGGCCGACACCGCAAGCGCGGGCCACACCGCGAGCAGGCCGATGATCGCCGCGCAGAGCGCGGGTAGCGCCTGTTTGCGACGCCCGGTCACCAAGGCCAGCAAGGTGATCGCGCCCATCGCGCCGGCACGCAACACACTCGGATCAGGCCGGGCGATGATCACAAACAGCACCAGCGCCGCCCCCGCGACCACCGCTGCGGCGCGCGGACCGAGCGTCAGCACCCGTACCGCCAACAGCACTGCCCCGAGCAAAATGGTGAAATTGGCGCCGCTGACCACGCAAAGGTGTGACAGACCCGCGATTTCGAACTCCTCGCGCAGGTCGTCGGGCAGCATGGAAGTGTCACCGTCCACCAGCGCGGGCAACAATCCGGCCGGTTCCGCGGGCAACGCCCGGGACGTCGCGGTCGCGAAATCCGTACGCACCGAACGAGCTACCCGTTGCCACCACGGCAATTTGCCCACCACCCGCGGTGATCCCTGCGCGAGCAGCATCGCCACCGTGAGATCGCGCCGCCCCGGTACATCCACCCGCGCCTGGAACTCGACCGCCTGCCCCGGCACCAACTCGGCCCACTCTTCGCCGGACGCCAGCACAACCACCGCCCCACCGGCACGCATCGTCGTCTCGCCGAGTCGATACTCGTCCAAGGTGCCCCGCACAATCCATCGACTACCGCCGAATGAGCTGCCACGCATCGGCTTCGGATCACCACTCGGCGTTACCACCACCCGCAGCGAGAAGCCCGCCGCCGCCCGCAACGGATGCGTCGCCACCCGATGCTCCCGCCACGCCGCGGCCGCCGCGAACCCGGCCGCCAACAACACCGCAGCCAACGCAACCACCGCGACAGCCCGCCGCCGCTCCGCCCGATGCGCCATCGCCCACATCAACAAAACCCACAACCCGATCGCCAACACCACCAACGCCCCCGCAAGCAACAACCCCGCCACCCAGCCAGCCGAAATCGCCACAATCGTTGCCGCCCAACAACACACCGCCGCGGGCAGCAACCGGGCATCCAGCACCTGGGCCTCGTCGTCAGCGTTATCACGCTCCTGATCAGCACCCCGACGACCCGGCCGACTCCGCTCCGGCACGTTCGAATTACCGTCGGGGCTGCGCTGCCCATCGCGAGGCCCGCCATCCCGGCCGCGCGCGGTCATGTCGCCACCACTTCGCCGAGATCCTTCGGGGCGAGCCAATTCCGCACCCGCCGAGTCGGCCGCTCCGCCGAGCTCATATCTTCACCAACTCGCGCAGGCGCGACAGGCGGGTGGGGCCGATGCCGTCGACTTGGCCGAGTTGGGTGACGTCGGTGAAGCGGCCGTGCGCGGTGCGCCAGGCGATGATGGCCTTCGCCATCACCGGGCCGATGCCGGGGAGGGCCTCGAGTTCGGATTCCGTCGCGGTGTTGAGGTCGACACGGCCGGAAGGGGTTGTCGGGTGGGCCGATCCGGACGGCGCGGCCGGGGTGCGGGCGCCCGCGTTGATGGTCGCGCTGCCGAGTTGTGGCGGGCCCGGGTTCGGTCCGGGTGGGCCGACGAGCACCTGGTCGCCGTCGACCAGCCGCTGCGCCAGATTGAGCCCGGCCAGATCCGCGCCGTCCTGCGCACCGCCAGCCGCGACCAACGCATCGGCAACGCGTGATCCGCCGGGCAGCCGCACCAAGCCGGTGCGGTGCACCAACCCGACCACGCTGATCACCAGTTCGCCGCCTGGTGCGGCGGGCACCGATGCGTCGCCGTGCGCTGCGGCCGTACCGCCTGCCTGAGGGGGTACCGCTGCGGCACCGGACAATGCGGCCGCGCTCGCCGGTTCCGTACCCGGCATCCGCGCGACGGCGGGAGCCGTAGTCGTCCGCACCGCGGCCAGCGGCGGCACGGGTCGAGCAACGGGTCGCTCCCGGAATATGACGACAGCGGCCACCACCATCGCCACCAGCCCGATCGCCAGGAGCGTGCACAGTCCCCGTCGGCCCGGATCGAGCCGCATCCCCCGAAACCGCTCCGGCACCAGCCGATCCCGCCACCCTCGGCCTTCGGCGGGCTCAGCCAACCATCCCGGCGAACGCACCTCTCCGATATCGTCGTCGCCGTCCTCGTCCTCGGACGGCAACTCCGCAAGATCCCACCGCCCCGCGCGCGGATCCGATTCCGCTTCGGCAATGGCCATGGACTCATTTCGAACTCGCAACCCAGTGCCATCGGACAGCACGAGGCCGTCTTCGGTGCCCGGCCCCGCCGATCGCCGACCGGTGCCATGCGCCAGGCCGATCGATGACCGTACTGACCGCTCTTTCAGCCGGTCACGTGCTAGTTCACGAAGCCCGCTCGAGCTCCGAGTAGCCGCTGGCAAGGCACTCGCCAGGTGGGCTCGGCGGCCGCCGAGGGGACGGGAGGCTTCGGCCGCGCCTGCGATCCCTGTCCGGCTGGCGCCGACGCGGGTGGTCAGTGCGCCGAGCCGTTGTTGCATCCGCTCGCGTTCGTCCTGTCGTGGCATGGCGGCGACGCTAGTTCCGGCGGGCGCCGAGAGACCGTGGCCGAGCAGGTAATTCGGCAGCCCTGTTGATAACTCCGGGGTGTGCACAACTCGCCGGTGCCGCGCGGATCGGTCGGTGGGCGTGGCGGACCGCGAAGTGTAAAACTGGGCGCGTGATCCGATTCCGTTTCGGCTTGACGCCACTGGACCGAGTCGGCCAGTGCGGAGATCAGTACCGGACTTTGCCCTGGTTCGCGCTCACCGAAGGCTGGTATTACATCGACGTCGGCGGGCATGACCTGCTGCGTGTTTCCGAACGCACGGCCGAGCTACTACGAACCCAGGCCGGACACCGTGCGGCTGCGCACGACTGCTACGTCGAGTACTACGTCGCCCGCCTCTGGGAGGACATGCTGACGTTGCTGCCCAGCGCGCTGGAGCCGGTGCCAAGCGACCTGATCGACTTCGCAGGCAGCGAATCCACGGGCTGGTCGTTGGCGGACACACGGGAGGTCGACGCCGCGTCGACCTGGTACGGCGACCGCACCCTCGACACCGGATACCTGTGGTTCGGCCCGCATGTGCGGTGCTGGCGCACAGTCGACGGCGGCGGCGATTCCGTCACCATCGCCTGGCACTACCCGCCGGATCCGGAGAGCGAGATCGAATTCACCGCGCCGCCGACCGGCCGGGTGAACGTGCCGACCGACGAATTCCGCACGGCCGTAATCGAATTCGATCGCACGCTACTGGCCGCGATGAACGAACGCCTGCGGGAATTCGAACTACTCGGTCCGCCCGCGGGTATCGAGATCGATCTGCCCTTGCTCCAGCAGGAGCAACAAGATCGAGCGAACTGGTTGGCACAGGCGCTGGAACGTCGACCGGACACCGACTGGGCTGCCGTCCGCATCGGCGCCCGCGCCCTCCGTCAATCCTCTCCCGCGGTTCGCTGACCGGCTGCCGCGCCGCCTGGCAGGACCAGGACGCCTACCGCGCCGACGCCGAGGTGAACGCCAAGGGCGGGACCGAATTCGGCGACGATCAGTTCGTGGATACCAGGGATCAGATCGCGGAGTTGAGTGGCGACGGTTTGCGCGGCCGCTTCGGCACCGAGGTGCTGAACGGCGACAGCGGTACCGTCTTCGCCCGCCGCATCAACCGCTGCCGCAACGAGTTTCGCGAACGCCTTGGAGCGGGTGCGCACCTTCTCCCTGAGTTCGAGGCGACCCTCGACGATCTGCAGCAAGGGTTTGGTCACCAGTTCGCTGCCGAAAAACGCAGCGGCGGAGCTCAGCCGGCCGCCGCGACGCAGTTGTTCGGTGCGGTTCACCAGAATGAACGTGCGCGCTCGGCTCGACGCGGCGACCGCGGTGTCGTAGACGACATCCAGCGACGCTCCGTCGCGTGCCCGGCGTGCCGCCGCCAGCACCGGCAGACCGGTGGCCAGACCCGCGCCGAGCGAATCGACGAGACGAACCCGGTCGGCGGCGTCCATGTCGCGGACGGCCTGCCTGCCCGCCTCCCAGGTGCCCGAGAGTTGGCGCGAAATATGCACCGCGACAACACCTTCGCCGCCGCTGAGCGCTAAGGCATGTTCGTAGACGGCGCGCAGCTCGCCCGGCGATGCGGCCGACGTGGTGACCGTGTCCGAGGCGTAGTCGATGTCGACGGGGTCGACGCCCTCGCGAATCGCGCGGTCACCGATCAGGACATGCAGTGGTACGACGGCGATATCGAGCTCGGCGGCGAGTTCGGCAGGGAGGCTGGCGGACGAATCTGTCACGACCACGACGGCCACGGACTACCGAACCTCCTGCAGGGTCTTCACCATCGCGTTGGCCACGGCGGTATGTCCGGCCCAGCCCCAGTGGATTCCGTCCGGGTTGGCCTCGCCGGAGAAGATGTTGTCGCGCACGGCTTCACTGAGATCGACCAGCGGCACCGAGGTGCGGGCCGACCACGCGCGCAACGCCCGCACCGCTCGCTCGCGGCCGGAATGCACGCGTCCGTAGGCGTCGCAGTTGTGCACCGACGGCAGCACCGCGACGAACGGCAGATCGGGACGCAAGTGCGCCAACGCTTCTCGCGATTGCTCCAGGTAATCCACGCTCACCTTCGGCGGAAGCGCTACGGGGCGACCGAGTTTCGACAGCTTGGGCTGCAGCCAGGTGTAGGTCGCTCGCACGCCGCGGCGGAGGACGGGCGGGCGAATGTAACGGATCAGCTCACGCAGCGCGGTCGGCAGCGGCGACGGCAGGGAATCCATGCCGCCGACGGCGAACACCACGGCACCGGCCCGCGGCACCGCCGCCCAGACCCGCGGATCACCGATCAACGCCCAGTACGCGTCCCGGCAGGTCCAGCCGATCCGCCCGACCACCTCGACATCCCAATCCAGCTCGGCCCCAACAAGGTTGGGCCAGATCCGCGGATGGTCAGCGGGCAGTCCGCCCTTGGGCCCGAAGTAGGACAACGAATCCGCGATCACCAGCAGCACGGGCCGTCCGGAAGTCGATGCTTGCTCCGAAACGCTGGAATCCGCCCGCACGGGCGACCGCACAGCTTCGACAGACTCGCCGCCGGCCTGTGAGGAGCCAACTCCGACAGCGGATTCGGCCGACTCGACGACCGGTTCATCAGACACGGAATCCGAGGCAGCCTGCACACCAGCGACAGCAACTGTGGCTGCGGATTCGGCAGCATCGACTCGGTCGTCAGCCGCGCCCGCCTCGGCGGCCGCTTCACCCTCGACCGCCCGCACCACGGATTCCCTAGCCACAGCGGAAGTTTCGCCAGGAGCCGCCCGATCAGGAGGCGGGTCAACCGAACTGGCGGGAGCGGAGCCCTCTGGTTCGGACGGCGCCTCCCCCTCGTCCGTGCCCGACTCGGCAGGTTCGGGCTCGACCACCGGAGGTGCCGGGGGCGGGCCGAACAGCGCGTCCGGGACAGAACGTTCCGGTTTGGCCGACGCCTTCCGGAACAGTTCATCCGGCACCTGCCGAATCGGATCTTCAGAGGACATCCGGGGCCACCTTCGCCGATGCGTTCCACACGTCAAGGCGCCAGCCGGGCTGGTCGATGCTCGGACCGTGACTGCTGAGCTGCACCCAGCTGGTGTTGGCCAGTCCGCCGAGGACGGGCCAGTTCGCTGGCGGCAGATCGAGCAGCGCGGCCGTGAGACCGGCGATCAGCCCGCCGTGCGCCACCAGGATGATAGTCCGGCCGGGCCAGTCCTGCCGGTCGACAAGAAGTTCCCGCACCACCGGCAGCGACCGCGCGCCGACCTCGAGTTTGCTCTCCCCGTTCGGCGGCCGGTAGGTGGCATCGAGCCGCCAGGCCTGGCGCGCACCGGGATAGTCGGCGTCGACCTCGAGGTGGGTCAGCCCCTCCCAGTCGCCGAGATCGGTTTCGCGCAGCCGCGGATCGGGCACCACATCGAGCGAGGTGTGCTCGGCAAGCGCGGAAGCGGTCTCGAAGGCACGGCGCAGATCCGACGAGATAATGGCGATCGCATTATGCGAAACCAGTTCGCGCGCTGCCTCTTTCGCCTGACGGCGGCCGAGTTCGGTGAGATCGGTGTCGATCTGGCCCTGCATCCGGTCGGCGGCATTCCATTCGGTCTGCCCGTGCCGCAACAGAATCAGGTTGCGCACGTGGGCGTACTTACTCACGGTCGCGCCTTTCTGACGCTCGACGCTGCCTTACCGATGACTCGCTCGTTCACTCGGTGTCGCTCTCCGCGTCACCGTTCACCGCCGCGGCCCGCGCGTCCGGTCCGCCGATGCCGTCCACCGGCACCACCGGGCAGTCCTTCCACAACCGTTCCAGCGCATAGAAATTGCGCTCGTCGTTGTGCTGGACGTGCACCACCACATCGACGTAGTCGAGCAGCGCCCAGCGGCCCTCACGGGTGCCCTCGCGCCGCACCGGCTTGTGCCCGGCCTCGCGCAGCTTGTCCTCGATGTTGTCGACGATGGCGTTCACCTGACGCTCGTTCGGCGCGGAGGCGATGACGAAGCAGTCGGTGATCACCAACTGCTCGGACACGTCGAGCACCACCACGTCGAGCGCCAACTTCTCGTCCGCCGCCCGTGCCGCGACCTGCGCGATCTCGACCGACTCCACAGAGGCGCTCATCGGCGCACCTCGATGCGGCCAACCATTGCCTGCCCCCCGCTACGCTCGCTCACTCAGCTACCTTCCGCTCCTGCGGGCACATAGAGGTGCCGCTTAGATATGTACTGCACAACGCCATCGGGGACGAGGTACCACACCGGCCGGTTCTCGGCGGCGCGGCGACGGCATTCGCTCGACGAGATCGCCAGCGCCGGGATTTCGACCATGGTCACCGCATCGGCCGGAAGATCGCGCAGATGCTCCTCGAGATGATCGGTATTCAGCTCGTACCCCGGACGGCTCACCCCGACAAACCTCGCCAGTTCGAACAGTTCGGCCCAATCCTGCCATGTCAGGATGTTGGCCAGCGCATCCGCTCCGGTGATGAAGTACAGCTCGGCATCCGGATGCCGGTCGCGCATCTCCCGCAGCGTGTCGACGGTGTAGGTGACCTTTTCCCGGTCGATGTCGGCCCGGCTGACCGAGAAACTCGGATTCGACGCGGTCGCGATGACGGTCATCAGGTATCGGTCCTCCGCCGAACTGACCTGTTTATCGGCCTTCTGCCAGGGCTGACCGGTGGGGACGAAGATCACTTCATCGAGCGCGAACCGATTCGCGACCTCGCTGGCGGCGACCAGGTGACCGTGGTGGATGGGGTCGAAGGTGCCGCCCATCACGCCCAGTTTGCGGCCGCGCCGACCTGTCTCTTGCATGAGTGCCGAGCTTAACTGGTCGAGTTCAGGCGGCCAGGGGCGGCAAGCCGAGTGTCACCTCGACTGCCGCGGACCGCCCCACCAGCGCCTGGTCCGCTATTCGCCCGCCAGCCCGTACCCATCTTCCGCGTCCAGCATCTCGCTCAGCTCCCTGCGAGTCTGGGCGAGTTCCTCGGCTATCGCGGCCGACGAGCCGTTATCCGCCAACTCGGCGATCAACGCCTGCATCGCACTCACCCACGGTCGGCCTGGCCCCTCGTCGGAGCCCCACAACTGCAGCCACGCCGCCGACCGCACACAGCGGGCGCGCGACACCACGTTGCCGAGATCGCCGAACAATTCGGCGGCTCGGTGATAAGCGGCCACCGCTGCCGCGTCCTGATCGCCGTAGCCGAGTGCGGTGGCTGCGGCCATGGCGAGATCGGCGTGTAGTTCACGTCGGTCGAGATCGTGCTCTACCAGTTGGGCTGCCAGCGCGAATTGCGGTGCGGCGTCCTGATATCGGTGCAGCGCGTTTAATGATTCGCCGAATTGGGCACGGACCGCGGCGAGTTCGGCGGGCGGATAGGGCACCTTGTCCGCCACCATCGCCTCCTCGAAGAGCGCGGCGGCCTCGCCGTGCCGTCGCGCGCGATGAAACGCTCGCGCGGCAATCACGGTGTGGTGCAGCAGATCCGGCTCGGACAACCCCTCCCACCGCGCGGCGGCACGTACCGCCGCATCGGCTAGGTCGAGCTCCCGATCCGGTTGTCCGGCGATCGCGATGACCAACTGCGAACTGAGCCGCGCCAGCTGTTCGGCGGGCAGGATTCCGGCACCGACCGACAACGCCTCCCGCAGCCTCGCCTCGGCATGCTCCGGCGCATCCGCCAGCCGGGCAGCGCCGAGCTCCGCCAGCCGCTGCACCTCGGCGATCCGGTCCGCGTCGGAGGCAACGCTCTCGGGCCACTCCTCAGGAAAGGTGGCCACCGTTCGTCCCACTGTGGCGGTGAGTACCGCACCGCGTGCGGTGGCGAGGAAACGAAGTCCACTGGCCGCGGAAGCCACGCCATCGCCCTCGGCTGCCGGAGCAGGACCACTAGCACGAGCTTCACCACTGGCGTCAGCGCCATTCGCTGAAGCAGTACCTCCGGTGGATGAGGCAGCGCCGGTGGGAGCAGAACCAGCCCCGGGAGCCGTATCGCCCTTAGGAACGGCAGCTGCCGCAGATGGTCCAACAGCACCCGCAGCCACGTCAGTGCCCGCGGGGACTCCATCGCTGGTTGCTACCCCTACACCGTTCGAAGCGGTGCTGGATGCCGAGATCTCACCGTCTGTGGCGGCACGGGCCGTATCCGCAGGAACGCAATCAACACCGGTGATCCCGGTGGCTTGCGGCAGTCTGCTGCGCAGACCGAGTGGAAGTCGTTCCACTAGAGGCTGTCTCGCCAATCGAGTCGCGACTTCAGTGCTCACCGCCACGTTCTCGTTGCGGATGTCGTATCGCGCGCACAGTCCCGCGATCTCCGTATCGAGCTCCGCCAGTAGCGAATCCACCGTCTCGCCCGCGACCTGCAGGTAGCCGAGGCCGAGGGTGACGAGCCTGCGAAGCAGCACGCATACGCCGGTGATGAACGCGAGGCGCGCGCCGACGTCGGCGCCGGGGTCGGTGAGCCAGCGGGCGTGTTCGGACAGGATCTCGAGCCCGCGTCCTTCGTTGCCGGTCAGCGCGCAGAACTCGATGTGCAGGGCGACCGACGGCCGCAAGCTTTCGCTGTGCCGCACCAGCGGGTACCCGGTCAGATGCGCGCCGCGAGCATCGGCCAATCGTCCGGTACGCAGCAACGGAAGCAGCGCCTGGGCCAGTACCCGATGCGGTTCTTCCGCGCAGGTGCGATCGCCGTCGATGACCACCTGCCAATGCGCGAGGGCATCCGTGTCATCCCCCAAAGCCGCTCTGCTGGCGCCCCATTCGTTGCGCTCACACGCCTCACAGTCGGACAGGCCGTCGCGCGGCGCACCGATGGCTTCCTCCTGCAGCCGCGCACCCTCCTCGACATCCCCCAGCTTCCGCGCCAGCTGGGCGCGCAGCGCCAGCACCGGCCGCAGGCTGTAACCGCGCTGGCGGTAACGGGTTTCGAGCTCGTCGAACCAGCGGTACACGGTCGGCAGTGGTATCGCGGGGTTGTCGATGAGCCCCCAGGTCATCCACTTGAGGTACCAGTGCAGCGAATGCGTGAGCGGGCCGAGTTCGGCGGGGAACTCGTCATAGATCCGCAACAGCCTGCCGTAGGCGACCGGCGCCAGGTCGCGTTCACCCGCGTAGGTGTAGGACTCGGCGAGTTCCAGCAGCACGCGTCCTTCCAGATTCCGGTTCGGGCCCGACTTCGCCGCCGCCGCAAGCATTTCCAACCGCTCGACGCGTAGTCGGCCGTGCGGCAACGAGTAGACCTGTGCCAGCGCATGATCGATCTCGACGGGGTCCACGTCTCACTCCGTCTCTTCGCCGGTGCCCGCGGCACGTTGCGTTGCCCAGCTGAGGAATTCGCCGAACGCGCGGTTGAGCAGCGCCGTGTCGGTCGCCCGCAGCGGACGGTGGGTCATCAGCAGCGCCTGCCCGTACAGCGATTCCACCGCGGTCTTCAGGAAGGCTGGGTCGTTGATGCGGGTCAGCCTGCGGACGACCGGACTGTGCTGGTTCAGCACTAGCTGAGCGCGCGGCGCGGCGGCGTCCAGCGCGCCGAGGATCTCGCTCCATAGTTCGTTCGCGCCGAGCGCGGTCTCCGCCCTGGTGCGTTCATTGCGCGCGCCGCGTCCTTCGAGGTACAGCGCGGGAACCGAAACCGGGTGGAAGGCACGCACGATCACGTCGCAGGACAGCGGATCCAGGACGGCGCGGGCAATGGAAAGGACCGGGGTCAATGCCAGTTCCTCGGCCGGATCGACCGGGTCGAGTGCTGCCGTGATGGCGTCGGTGTCGAGGTCGATCACCTCGACGCCGGGTAGCAGCTGCGGCAGCAGGGTGGCAAGTTCTCGGTCGTAGGCGTAGCCGCCGTTGACGATCCCGATTCCCTGCGCCGCCGCGGTGGACGCCACCTGACGGAACTCCTCCACCGTCGCGGTCACCCGGATGACCGGGTGTTTTCGCGCGAATTCGGTCAGCGGGACGCGCCCGTCGGTGGTCTCGAACGTCAAGTGCGGCAGCATGATCCGGAACAGCTCCGGCGAATGCCTGGCCATCGCCTTGACGCCGAGCGCGTGCACCGCGAGGAACGCGGCCAGCCGCTGCGGCTGCTCGGCCGCGATCTCGGTGAGCCAGTCGCGCACCCGGTCGCCGAGCACCTCGCGGACGATGGCGAGCCGTTCGTCCTCGTAGAGCCCCTCGCGAGACGCGGTCGGCCGCAACGAGTCGGTGTCGATCACGCACCGCACGAAGAAGGCCCAGTCCGGCAGCAGTCCGCGCACCGCGTCGCCGAGCAGCATGCCCTTCAGATACACCCGGTGCGCGCTGCTCTCGGCCGGATTGCCCGGCTGCGCAAGCACATACGCGACGCCGCTGACGCCGGCCAGTTCCGCGTCCAGGTCGATGACGTCGAGTGGATCGAATCCGAGTGTACGCTCACCGAATTCGAGCAGTGCCTCGCGCCGCTCCATGGCGGACGGGTAGTGCCGATGCCACACGGCCGGGCCGTCGGTGACCGGCACGATGATGCCGTCGGACTCGACCGTCACCGCATATGGCAGCAAGGAACCGTATTCACGGGCGAGTTCGATCACCCGGCGCGGCGCGAACCACGACTCGGCGCCGGTGCGCGGCGTCAGGTGCACCGTGGTTCCCGGCTCCGGATACTCCACCGGCTCCAGCAGTCGTACCGAGTAGGTGCCGTCCGCCGCGGCCAGCCATTCGACCGGCGCGGCCGCGGGATTGTCGGCGGACCGAGTGACCACGCGGATCTTCTCGGCCACGGTGAAGCAGGCGAGCAGTCCGATGCCGAACTGCCCGAGGAACTCTCGCCGCGCGCCTTCGATGTCGTCGCGCTTCGACGATCGGCCGATGGTCGCCAGGAAGCGGTGCACGTCCGCCTCGGTCAGGCCGACCCCGGGGTCGGCGATCCGCAAGCCGGTCGCGTCGACGCTGATCCGGATCGCGGTTGGCGCCAAACGGTCACGCTGGGCACGCGCGGTGACGGCGTCCACCGCGTTCTGCAATAACTCGCGCAGGTACACCCGAGGGCTGGAATACAGGTGGTGAGAGAGTAAGTCGACGATCCCCCGCAGATCCACCTGAAACGTATAGCTGTCTTGCACCGCCGCCACACCATTGGGCGTTCGCTCCACCATGGTGCGCAATCCTTGCCGCACGCCCCAATGGTTCGCTTAACAATCGCTGATGACGCCGATCAGACCTGCGGCCGCTTGGACTTCGGCAGCCTGCTGACCACCGCCGCATAGGATTGATCGATCAATTCGCGCACCTCGTCGTCCGGTATCGCGCCGTTGAGCTTGACGCCGTTCCAGCCATACCGCCCGATGTACGCCGAGGCCGTCACATCGTTCGGATACACCCGGATCAGCTCGTCGGCCTCCTCCCGGGTGCGCCCGCATTTGAGCCCGACCGAGGTCTCCCCGAGGAATGCGAAAATCTTGTCGCCGACCTTCGCGACTACATCGCCTTCCCACGGTTCGTCCTGCCAGGCACCGGGTTTCGCGAGGCAGTACTTCAGCAGCTGCTTGCCATTCATGTCTATTCCTCACACGGGCAGCAGCATCGACACCACTGCCGTCAGTTGGCTGGCCGAGCGGCATTCGTGCATCTCGATCACCTGCCGGTACTTGTCGGCGGCGGAATCGCCCGAGCCCCAGTTGGTTTGCATCTCCGGATTGAGCCAGTGCGCGTGCTTGGCGGTCCGCACCAGCGACCGCAAAGTCGCCAATTCCGGGTCACGATAGTTGGTGCGCGCGTCGCCGAGGATCAGCAGCGAGCTGCGCGCGGTGACGGCATCCGGGAAGTCCCTGGCGAATCCGGCCAGCGCGTTGCCGTAGTCGGAGTGCCCGTCCATCCCGACGACGCGCGCCTCGGTGAAGATCCGGTTCATCGCATTGTCCAGCTGGGTGCGCGGATCGAAGAACTGGGTGACCTCATCGGTCTGATCGACGAACGCGAAAATCCTTACCCGCGAGAACTGTTCGCGCAACGCGCTGACCAGCAGCAAGGTGAAGTTGCTGAACCCGGCCACCGAGCCGGACACGTCGCACAGCAGCACCAGCTCCGGCCGACCCGGCCGCGGCTTGCGGTTCACCAGGTCGATGGGCACGCCGCCGGTCGACATCGATTTACGCAGCGTCTTGCGCAGGTCGATCTCACCGCGGCGCGAATGCCTGCGCCGCACCGCGAGTCGCGAGGCCAGAATGCGCGCGAGTCGCTGGGTGCTGCGCCGCATCTCGATCAGCTCCGATTCCGAAGCACGCAGGAAGTCGACGTCCTCGGATTGCCGCGGCACGCCGTAACTGGCGACCCGTTCCTTGCCGATCCGCTCGGCCACCCGCCGGCGGGTCTCCGCTTCGACCGACGCGCGGAACGCGTCGATGCGACCGCGCGCGGCCCGCCGGGCGATCTCGGTGTCGAACGCGCTGGTGTCCGGCCCGGCCGCCAGTCCGGCCAGGATCTTGGCCAGCAACGTTTGCGGCTGAACATCTTTCAACGCCTGATAGGCCGAGAACGACGACCCACTCGCGGATTGATACTGACCGAGCTGCTCGACCAGCTGAGCGGCCAGCGCGTCCAGCCGGGCATCGCCCGCTTCCTGGGTCAGCAGCTCGGCGAGCAGTTCCCGCAGTGCCGCGATGTCCACCTCGCCCGTCGGCGTCCGTGGAATCTCGACCTCATCGCGAGCACCGCTTCGTTCCCCGATCGCGATCGGAAACCACAGATCGAAGAGCCGATCGAAGGTCGCACGATGGGTGGTCCGGCGCAACAGTGAACAGGCCAGACCCTCGCGCAGCACGTCCCGGTCGAGCAGATCGAGCACGGTCACCACCCGGCCCGCGTCCACGGTTTCCGAGGGACCCACCGGGATGCCGCGCTCGCGCAGCGCTTCGACGAACCCGACGAGATGACCGGGCAGACCGTGCGGCGCGGTCATTTCCGCATCCGGCGCGGGCTGCGATCGCGCTGCCACGGCTCAGGCCAGCTTCAGCTCGGCCAGCGCACGCTGGTGATCGCTCTGATGCTTGAGCACGACACCGAGCGTGGCCCGCACCGCGGAATCGTCCAGGTCGTGCATGCCGAGCGCGAGCAGCGTGCGACCCCAATCGATCGACTCGGCCACCGAGGGCAGCTTCTTCAGCTGCATGCCGCGCAGCACGTGCACGATCCGCACCAGCTGAGCGGCGACCGCGGCGGACAGTTCGGGCACCCGGCTGGCCAGGATGCGGCGCTCCAGCTCCTCGTCCGGGAAGTCCAGGTGCAGGTAGAGGCAGCGGCGCTTGAGCGCCTCGGACAGTTCGCGGGTGGCGTTGGAGGTCAGCACCACGAACGGCTTACGGGTGGCGACGATGGTGCCCAGTTCGGGAACGGTCACCGCGAAATCGCTGAGTACCTCGAGCAGCAGGCCCTCGATCTCGACGTCGGCCTTGTCGGTCTCGTCGATCAGCAGCACCGTCGGATCGCTGCGCCGGATCGCGGTGAGCAGCGGGCGCGACAGCAGGAATTCCTCGGTGAAGACGTCAGCTTTTGTTTCTTCCCAATCGTTTTCGCTGGACGCCTGAATGCGCAGGATCTGCTTGGCGTGATTCCACTCGTAGAGCGCGCGGGCCTCGTCGACGCCCTCGTAGCACTGCAGGCGGACCAGTTCGGCGCCGGAGGTCTGCGCGACCGCCCTGGCCAGCTCGGTCTTGCCGACACCGGCCGGACCCTCGATGAGCAGCGGCTTGCCGAGCCGGTCGGCCAGGAACACCGAGGTGGCGGTGGCCTTGTCGGCGAGATAGCCGGTGGTCGCCAGCTGATCGATCACATCGTCGACCGAGGCGAAGATCGGCTCCTGGGTCGTCTCGGGGGTGGGGGCCACGTGCAGTCCTTCCTTGGCAACGAGCGCCGCTCGCTCCCTATTACCTATACCGGCCGGATCTGGCCGTCGCCCCACACGATCCACTTGGTGGAGGTCAGCTCCGGTAGCGCCATGGGTCCGCGGGCGTGCAGCTTCTGAGTGGAGATGCCGATCTCGGCGCCGAAGCCGAATTGCTCACCGTCGGTGAACGCGGTTGAAGCATTCACCATGACGGCCGCGGCGTCGACTCGGCTGGTGAATTCGCGGGCCGCGGCCAGCTCACCGGTGACGATGGCCTCGGTGTGCCCGGTGCCCCAGGTGTTGATGTGCTCGATGGCCGCGTCGAGGCCGTCGACCACCTTGAGCGCGATATCGAGGGTGAGGTACTCCTCGCCCCAGTCCTTGTCGTTCGCGGGTACCAGGCCGGGCAGGTCGCCGTGCACGGTGACGCCGTGCCGTTCCAGCGCCTCGATCAGCTTGGGCACCGCGACGGTGGCGATCGCGTCGTCGATGAGCACCGTCTCGGCGGCATTGCAGACGCTGGGACGGCGGGTCTTGGCGTTGAGCAGGATCTGCTCGGCCATGTCCAGGTCGGCCGCCGCGTGCACATAGACGTGGCAGTTGCCGGTGCCGGTCTCGATGGTCGGCACGGTGGCGTCGCGGACCACGGCACTGATCAGGCCCGCACCGCCGCGCGGGATGACCACGTCGACCAGGCCGCGGGCCTGGATCAGGTGGGTGACGCTCGACCGGTCGGCGCTGGGCAGCAACTGGACCGCGTCGGCCGGAAGTCCCTGGGCGGCAAGGGATTCCCGCAGCACGGCGACCAGCGCGGCATTGGAGTGCGACGCCGAGGAGGAACCGCGAAGCAGCACGGCGTTACCGGACTTGAGGGCGAGCCCGAACGCGTCGACGGTGACGTTCGGCCTTGCCTCGTAGACCATGCCGAGCACGCCGAGCGGTACCCGGACCTGGCGGGTTTCCAGGCCGTTCGGCAGCACCGAGCCGCGCACGATCTCGCCGATCGGATCGGGCAGCCCGGCCACCTGGCGCAGGCCGGAGGCGATGCCGTCGATCCGCGATTTGGTGAGCCGCAGCCGGTCGATCAGCGATTCCTCGACGTCGGCGGACTGCGCCGCGAGCACGTCCTCGGCATTGGCGTCGAGTACCGCGTCGGCCGCGGCGAGCAGCGCGTCGGCCGCGGCATGCAGCGCCTCGTTCTTCTGCGCCGTGGTCAGCTGCGCCAGCACACGCGACGCGACCCGAGCCTTGCGGGCGGCATCGTGCACCAGCTCGCGGACATCCGGCTCGGTCGTCGTTCCTACCGTCATGGGTACAGCCTACTGACCCGGTCCAAGGCATAATCCAGCACCGCACATCGCCCGCCGTCCGGTTCGTGGTCACATATTCAGGTGATGGAATTGGGTCTGCTCGGGGTCGTGGCCTTCGTCCTGATCGTCGTGCTCGCCAGTGTCCTCGTGGTCGCCGTGAAGTCCGGTTCCCGGCCCGCGCCACCGCCGGTCCCGGGTCCGGGTTGGTATCCCGACCCGGCAGATCCGAACCTCGTCCGCTGGTTCGACGGGCAGCAGTGGACACCGCAGACGCAGCGGCGCCTCTACTAGCCTTGGACGGCATGGCCGAAAAGACGGACGTTCCCTCGATCGCGGTGCTCGGCAGTATCAACATGGATCTGGTGACGACCACCGATCGGCGGCCGGTACCCGGTGAGACGGTGCTCGGTACCGGGTTCGCGATGGTGCCCGGCGGGAAGGGCTCGAATCAGGCGATCGCCGCCCAGCGGGCCGGTGGTGCGGTGCGGTTTCTCGGGGCGGTCGGCGATGACGTGTTCGCGGCCGAATTGCGGCGTGCGCTGACCGATTCGGGGGTGAATGTCGAGCGGCTGCGAACGGTGGACGGGCCGAGCGGGGTCGCCGCGATCGTGGTGGACGGTGGCGGCGAGAACAGCATCATCGTGGTCGGCGGGGCGAACGCTCGGATGACCGAGCTCACCGAGGCGGACCTCGACGCCATCGCCGCCGCCGATATTCTGCTGTGCCAGTTGGAGATTCCGATCGACACGGTGCTGGCCGGGGCACGGCACGCGCGCGCCAATGGCACCACGGTGCTGCTCAATCCCTCCCCCACCCAGCAGCTACCCGCCGACCTGTGGGCGAATGTCGATGTGGCGGTGGTGAATTCGGGCGAGGCCGATCAGCTCGGGGCCGCCCTCGATCCGGTCGCCCACGTGGTCGTCACCCGCGGCGCGGATGGCGCTACCTATCGCGGGCCAGGGGGCAAACGGCTGTCCCAGCCGAGCCCCGAGGTCGACGTCATCGATACCACCGGTGCGGGCGATACCTTCACCGGCGCACTGGCTGCCGCCTGGCGCCATGGCCCCGAACACGCCTTGAGCTGGGCAGGCACCGCGGGCGCACTGGCCACCACCAAGCTCGGCGCGAGCACCTCGATCCCCACCGAGGACGAGATCCGCGCCGCCCTCCCGGAGAACTAGCGATCGCCGCAACACCCGTACCGCGAGTCGCGCCTTCCTGACCATTGCGTAAATGCGATGGCGCGCACTGGGATCGGCTCGGCGGCCAGTGCCTTGTCGGTTCACCATCCCGCAGCAGCACGATGAACCGCCGCCGGTGAAAGTTCACGCCGAACAGCAACCCGCCGACTATCGTTGATGTTCATGCCCACCATGCCGGAGCGCATTCCGTCCGACGACGACAACGACGCGGTCATCGGCAGGTTGGATGCCGACATCGTGGCACTGACCTTTGTCGACAACGCCGGAATCACCAGGGTGAAGACGGTGCCGATGCGGCGGCTCGCGCAGGCGGCGCGGCACGGGGTCGGGGTGTCGCCCTGCTTCGAGACGTTCGCCTTCGATGATCTGATGACGGCCGGGAAATACCTCGGCGGGCCGGACGGTGATCTGCGGCTGGTCCCGGATCTGTCGGCGCTGACCGAGCTCGCCTGTCAGCCGGGCTGGGCGTGGGCGCCTACCAACAAATACACCCAAGAAGGGACGCCCTTCGCCGCCTGCCAGCGCGGGTTCGCGACCCGGCAGGCCGAGGCGGCGCAGCAGGCCGGACTCCGGCTGTCCATGGCGTTCGAGACCGAATGGGCGGTTGGGCAGGGCGACACACAAGACTTCACCCCCGCCGCCTACGGGCCCGCGTACGGCTTGGTGCGGCTCGGGCAGGTGGCCGACTACGCGCGGGAACTGGTCGCGATACTCGATCGGCAAGGCATCCGCGTCGACCAGTTCCACCCGGAATACTCACCGGGCCAACTGGAACTGTCCGTCCAACCGTCCGATCCGGTCGGCGCCGCCGACGACGCGGTACTGGTGCGGCACACGATCCGCCAGGCGAGCCTGCAGTACGGCTGGCGCGCGCTGTTCGCGCCCTGTCTCGAACCAGGTGGCACCGGTTCCGGTGCGCACCTGCACTTTTCGGCGCAGGACGAGCAGGGCCCGCTATTCGCCACCGGCGACGGCCCGTACGGCATGCGCCGGACCGGCGAGGCCTTCCTCGCCGGGATACTGCGCGAGCTGCCCGCGCTCGTCGCGGTGGGTGCCGGCAATCCGGCGAGCTTCCTGCGCCTGGTGCCGTCACGATGGGCGGGCGTCTGGCAATGCTGGGGCAGGGAAACCCGGGAGGCGGCACTGCGTTTCATCACCGGCGTGCGCGGCACCGAGGAGTGGGCGGCCAACGCCGAGGTCAAATGCTTTGACGCGACCGGAAATCCGTATCTGATCGTGGGCTCGGTGATCGCCGCCGGATTGGCCGGCGTGGCCGAGCAGCTGCGGCTGCCCGCCGAAATCAGCGGCGACCCGGTCGCATTCGACGCCGAACAGCTGCTGATGTCCGGCGTGCGCAGGCTGCCGACGACCCCTGCCGAGGCCGCTGATCGACTGTCGGACTCCGCGGTACTGGCCGAGGCCATGGGTCCCGAACTGCATGACGCGCTGATCACCGTGCGCCGCGCCGAAGCCGAGCGCTATCAGCACACGAGCCCCGAAGAACTTGTGGCGCTGACTCGTTGGCGGTTCTGAGTGCTGACCGACGGTCTGACGCTCACCGACCACCACTGTCACGGCGTCGTCCCGCACGATCTGGACCGGGCCGGGTTCGAGCGGCTCCTCGGCGAAGGACCCACCGGTACCTTCGATTCCGCGATCGGGCTTGCGGTCCGCCGCTGGTGCGCACCGGCCCTCGACCTGCCGCCGCACGTCGGCCCGGACGCCTACCTGACCCACCGAGCCGAGCTCGGCTGGCGCGAGGCCGCCGTCCGGCTGCTGGCCGCCACCGGTACGACCAGCTGGTTCCTCGACACCGGATTCGGCGGCGGCACAGCGGAATTCGGTCCGCTCACCGACGGCGAAGTGCGCGAGGTGGTGCGGATCGAACAGGTCGCCGAACAGGTCATCGCCGAGGTAGGCGCGGGCAAGTCGGTGTTCGATCAGATCGAGGCCCGGCTGCGCGAACGCGCCCGAAATGCCGTCGGACTCAAGACCATCGTCGCCTACCGCTGCGGCCTGGATTTCCCGCTGCGCGATCGACCACCGAAATCCGTGTTCCCCGAACACCGCCTCACCGACCCGGATCTGCTCGGCTGGCTGGTCGGGCTCGGCGCGCGCATCGGCGCCGAATGCGGCCTGCCCCTGCAATTCCACACCGGCTTCGGCGATACCGACCTGCGGCTACATCGCGCGGATCCCTTGCTGCTCACCGACTTTCTCCGTAAAACCGCGAACACCGGCCTGACCGTGATGCTGCTGCACTGCTGGCCGTTCCACCGCAATGCCGCCTACCTGGCGCACGCCTTCGCGCATGCACGGATGGATATCGGACTCACCGTCCCGTACGTCGGACACCGCGCCGAGGCGGTCCTCGCCGAGACGCTCGAACTCGCCCCGTTCCGTTCGCTGTGTTATTCGTCCGATGGTTACGGCCTGCCGGAACTGCATTTCCTCGGCGCATTCTGGTGGCGGCGCGGCCTCGGCAGGCTGCTCGACGAATGGATCGCCGAGGACCTGATCACCACCGCCGACGCCGAACGCCTGGCCACCGGCGTCGCCCACATCAACGCCGAGGACGCGTACCCGGGCAGCAAGTAACACCACGGGAAAATACTCGAGCTGCCCGCGTATTTATTCGAGTGCGCTTATTCGCGTCGATCTTTACCGTTGATCGGGAAAACCAACGAAAGGATCGACAATGTTTCCCGTCGAGCTGCGCGGCACCCGCGCGCAGACGCTTATGTGGGCCGAAGAGCACGCGGTCGAGCAGTCCGCGCTGCAGCAGCTGCGGAATATCGCCGCGCTGAAATGGGTCCACGGCGTCCGCGTGATGCCGGACGTGCACCTCGGCAAGGGGGCAACGGTCGGCTCGGTGATCGCGATGCGGGACGCGGTTTGCCCGGCCGCGGTCGGCGTGGACATCGGCTGCGGCATGGAGAGCGTCAAGACCGACCTCACCGCCGCGGATCTCCCGGACGACCTGCGTTCGCTGCGGTCCAGGATCGAGGCCGCGGTCCCGGTCGGTTTCAGCGCGCACGACAGCGCGGTCAATGTGACCAAGCTCGGCGGCGAAGTGTCCGCATTGGGCGCCAGCACCGCGACGCTGCGGGCGGGCTGGGACACCTTCTGGGGCTCGTTTGCCTCGCTCGACGATGGCGTGCGCAACCGAGAGGCCAAGGCGCACAAGCAGATGGGCACACTCGGTGGCGGCAACCACTTCATCGAGGTCTGCCTCGACCAGGACGACGCGGTGTGGATCCTGCTGCATTCGGGCAGCCGCAATATCGGCAAGGAGCTCGCCGAGCGGCACATGGCCGTGGCACGGACGCTGTCGCACAACGTCGATCTGCCGGATCGTGATCTAGCCGTATTCCTCTCCTGCACACCGGAAATGGATGCCTACCGGCGCGACCTCACCTGGGCACAGGAATATGCCGCACGCAACCGCGCGGTAATGCTTGCCCTGGTCTGCCGTGCGGTGCGCGACGAATTCGCCGAGCGCCCGGTGCGTTTCGATCAGCCGATCAGCTGCCACCACAACTATGTGGCCGAGGAGCTCATCGACGGCATCCCGATGCTGGTGACCCGCAAGGGGGCGGTCCGGGCGGGCGCGGGTGATCTCGCGCTGATCCCGGGTTCGATGGGCACCCGTTCATATGTGGTGCGCGGCAAGGGAAATCCGGCCTCGTTCCAGTCTGCCTCGCACGGCGCCGGGCGGCGAATGAGTCGTAACGCGGCGAAGAAGCAGTTCACCGTCGCCGATCTGGTCGCGCAGACCGAGGGCGTCGAGTCGCGCAAGGACGCGGGCGTTGTCGACGAGATTCCGGCCGCCTACAAGGACATCGACGAGGTCATCGCCGCACAGCGCGACCTGGTCGACGTCGTCGCGACGCTGCGCCAGGTGCTCTGCGTCAAGGGCTGACTTCGGGCCGCGCCCGCCACCGATGGGCGCGGCCTCGATTCACTTGCGCCGCAAGGTGGCCGCGAACGCCGCGCCTAGCAAGAACATGCCGCTGAGCAGCGCGAAGCCGTTCAGTATCCAATTGTGCAGTGCGAGATGGAAATCGTCGGACAGCTCCGGCAGGTTCTCGATCTGCCGGTAGGTGTCGTCCGGGAAGACAATGTGCAGGATCCCGGGGATCACGCCCCACACCAGGCCGGCGATCGCCGTGCCAACCGGGGAGAACGCGGCCAGCGCCGCCACCAGGAACAGCAACACCGCGCCGCCGATGATCTGAAAGTTCGAACCCCAGCGGTCCGCCGAACTGCCCAAAATAACCCACTGCCTGGTGTCGAGCGCGCCGTGCGCGGATAGGCCGATCCCGATCGGGGTGATCACCAGCGAGATCAGCGTGCCGGTGAGCGTGCGGCCGAAGCCGCTGCGACTCTGGAACTGGGAGCCCGGCGGCGACCAGCCCGCCGGCGGCTGGTATTGGCTCGACATGGTTGTCCTCCTGCGCGGACCCCACTGTCGGGGATCCTCTCGGCCCCTATTGTCCGCCGTTCATGGTCATTTCGCGTCGAATGCCGCGCCGGGGCGGTTGCGGTCGCGCTTCCGACGAGATCGGAGAGACGTGCACGTCAGGTCTGGTTACCATCGGGTATGCGCCAGCAACAACGAGGTTCGGGCTCGACAACGCACACCGCGACGGCCACCGAGCCCCCGGCCATTCCAGGTGTTCGCCGCTACTTCGCGACCGCACGCGGCGTCGACTTCCATGTGACCGAGGCCGGGCCCTCGGACGGTCGGCCGGTACTCGCGCTGCACGGGTGGCCGCAGCATCACTATGCCTATCGCCATCTGCTGGCCGATCCGCCTGCGGGACTGCGCATCATCGTGCCGGACCTGCCGGGTTATGGCTGGTCCGGTCCGGCGCCACACCGGTGGGCCAAAGACGATGTCGCCTCCGACGTACTGGCGTTGCTCGATGAACTCGGGCTCGACCGCGTGCTGCTGATCGGCCACGATTGGGGCGGCTACATCGGACACCTCATGGTGTTGCGCGAGCCCGAGCGGTTCGACGGATACCTGGTGCTGAATATCGCTCATCCGTGGCAGACGCCGCGCGGTTTTCTACCGCATCTGTGGCGGTTCCTGGTCTACCAACCGGTCGTCGCCACGTTCGGGCAGTACCTGCAGCGCACCCGGCTGCTCGAGGTGATGCTCGCCAAGGGCGTCAAGAATCGCGCGGAGTTCGGTCCGGAAGTGGTTCGCGCGTATGCCGATCGGTTCCGCGACCCGGGCGTCGCACGCGCCGGTGTCGATACATACCGCACCTTCTTGCTTCGTGAACTTCCGCGCGGTGCCCGTCATGGGGAAACCCGCCGCGCCACCATCCCGATCCGAGCCCTGTTCGGTGTCGACGACAGTGCCGTGCACCACTCGCTTGCCGCCGCCGAGACCGCGAAAGCCGATGACTACACGCTGGAGCGGGTGGCGAACTGCGGTCACTTCATCGCCGAGGAACGCCCCGACCTGATCCGGGCCCGGCTGATCATCCTCGCGGCGGAGACCGCACCGGCTTGAACGCACTGACGGATGTTGTTGTGGCGGAGCGTAATCCTCACGCCGACCGCGTCACGTCATGGTTGTCGATACCCTGCAGCACCGTGATGTGCTCCACCACAACGGTATTGCCGCCCCGCTGCTTCGCCTGATACATCGCGCTGTCGGCGCACCTGATCAGATCCTGCACCAGCTGGCGGCTCTGCCGGTAGCCGTCGGCACCCGTGTCGGCGACGGCGATACCGATGCTGGCGGTGACCGAAATCGATCCGATGGGTTCGGCGACGGCGCCGCGTAGTCGCTCGGCGGCATCGACAGCGGTGGGGACGGGCAAGCGCGCGACGATCGCGAACTCCTCGCCGCCGAGCCGGGAGACGATGCTGTGCTCGGGGGCCACGCGCTGCAACCGATCCGCCGTGTGAACCAGCACTTTGTCGCCCGCGGCATGCCCGAACGCGTCGTTGACCCCTTTGAACCGATCCAAATCGACCATCATCACGCAGACCGGCACCGGCCCCGAGCCACCGACCGTCATCGCGGAGTGGTACTCGAATCCGCGTCTGCTCAACAGCGTTGTCAACGGATCGGAGAGCATGTCACTGCGCAGCACCCAGTAGCAGAATTGCAGGCCGGGCGGCACCACCGTGGCAGCGACCATGCCGAGGATCATGATCACCGCCGACGCGGCATCGCCGACACCGAACAGCGGAATCGACAGCACCACCGCCGACGCCAACGACCACGCCGTGTGCCCGGCAAGCACCTGCGGACTGTGGAAGGCGCTGACATAGATGCCGACGATCAGCAGCAGCATCATCCCGACCGACCGGACGACATTGCCCGGACTCAGCACACAGACCAGCGTGATGCACACGTCACCGATCGCGACCAAGGTCAGCGATTCCACTCTGCTCGGCCACGGCAGCAACCACCAGCGCACTACCCACAGCACCGCCGCCACCACGATGCACCACAGCACCGCCCGGCCGAGCACGTGCTGCGGACCCGCCGACGACGTCACCGTGAGCACGCTGATCAGCGGCGTCGCCAGTCCGCACAGTCCGATGGCGTACTTCACCACGCCGAGTGCCGAGCGGTCGGCGAGGGCGTTCACCACCCAGCGGTAGTCGACGCCGTCCTGCCACCAATCCCGCAGTAATCGCAGGTAGCCGTTCATGACCGCGCCCCGGTCACCCACGGCTCCGGGCCGAGCGAGTGCTCGGCTGTGTCTATCGTTCGCTCGCTACGCTCGGTCATTCGACTCGTCCTCGGCGTCGACCAGGAACCCTCGTAATCGTTTCGAACCGCGCTCACTTGTGGTGAACGCCGCCGCGGAAGCCGGTGATCACGGTGTCATCGCGGCGATTCACGCAGTGTAGGACACATCGCGGCGGTTACCGAGAGTCCGACCGGTATCGATTTCGACAAGCACGGCCGGGGCGGGTTGGCGCGACGCGCGCGGTTGCTGTCGGTACCGTCGGGCACGATGGAGCGCATGACCACGGCGACCGATGTCCCGGCGATCGACCTCACCGCACCCGACCTTCGCGAGCGCGCGGAACACCTGCTGCGCGAGCTGGCCGGGCCCGATGCTCGGCTACGAGAGGATCAGTGGACGGCAATAGAGGCGCTGGTGGTGCAGCGGCGCCGCGCGCTGGTGGTGCAGCGCACCGGCTGGGGTAAGTCGGCGGTCTACTTCATCGCCGCCAAGCTGCTGCGCGGGGCCGGGCGCGGGCCAACGGTGATCGTGTCGCCGCTGCTCGCGCTGATGCGCAACCAGGTCGCCGCCGCGCAACGGGCGGGTGTGGTTGCCGCCACGATCAATTCGGGCAATGTCACCGGATGGGACGAAATCCACAGCCAGGTCGCGTCCGGCGAGGTCGACGTGCTGCTGGTCAGCCCCGAGCGGCTGAACAATCCGGACTTCCGCGATCAGGTGCTGCCCAAGCTCGCCGCCGACGCCGGACTCGTGGTGATCGACGAGGCGCACTGCGTCTCCGACTGGGGTCACGACTTCCGGCCCGACTACCGGCGGATCCGCACGCTCATCGCCGACCTCGGCTCGGACGTGCCGGTGCTTGCCACCACCGCGACCGCGAACGACCGGGTGGTCACCGACGTCGCCACCCAGATCGGCACCGACACCCTGGTGTTGCGCGGCACGCTGGACCGCGAGTCGCTGCACCTGTCGGTGGTGCGCTTCGACGACGCGGTGGAACGCACCGCGTGGCTCAGCGGACACCTGCGCACGCTCACCGGCTCGGGGATCGTCTACACGCTCACCGTCGCGGCCGCGCACGACCTGGCCGACGTGCTGAACTCGCATGGACACACCGTCGCCGCCTACACCGGCCAGACCGATCCCGCCGAACGCGAGGCGCTGGAGTCGGCGCTGTTGAACAACGAGGTGAAGGCGCTCATCGCCACCTCGGCGCTCGGCATGGGTTTCGACAAGCCCGATCTCGGCTTCGTCGTGCACGTCGGCGCGCCCTCCTCGCCGATCGCCTACTACCAGCAGGTCGGTCGTGCGGGCCGTGGCACCGAGCGCGCCGAGGTGGTGCTGCTGCCCGGACCGGAGGACGCGCGGATCTGGAGTTACTTTGCCTCCGTCGCGTTTCCGCGCGAACACATCGTGCGCTCGGTGCTCGACGCGCTCGACACCGACCGGGCCTTGTCCACGGTCGCGCTGGAACCGCTGGTCGAGCTGAACCGCTCCCGCTTGGAGATGGTGCTCAAGGTGCTCGACGTGGACGGTGCGGTGCGCCGGGTGCGCGGCGGCTGGATCTCCACCGGCCAGCCGTGGACCTACGACACCGAACGCTATGCGCGGCTGTCCGAGGCCCGCGAGGTCGAGCAGCAGGCGATGGTCGACTATCAGTCGACGAGCGCCTGCCGGATGGTGTTCCTGCGCAGCCAGCTGGACGACCCGGGATTGCCTGCGGGGCAAGTGGATTCGCCCGGCTGCGGCCGCTGCGACAACTGCACCGGCACCCGGCCCGACGTCTCGGTGGACGCCGAGGCGGTCGCCGCCACCCGGGCCCGTCTCGACCGTCCCGGACTGGATCTGAGCCCACGCAAGCAGTGGCCCACCGGGATGGCGAAGCTCGGTATCCCGTTGTCCGGCAAGATCACCAACGGTGCCGAGACCGGTCGCGTGCTCGGCAGGCTCACCGATCTCGGCTGGGGTCAGCGCCTGCGCACCCTGCTCGACGGCCCCGATGATCCGATCCCCGAGAAGGTCTTCGAAGCCTGCGTCGCCGTGCTGCGCGACTGGAAATGGACCACCCGGCCCACCTCGGTAATGGCCCTGGAATCCGCGCGCTACCCCGTGCTGACCGCCACCCTCGCCGCGGGTCTCGCCGAGATCGGCCGCCTCAACGACCTGGGCACGCTACCGAAACGCCCGGACCGCCCCCCGGTGTCCGCCGCCAACTCGGCACACCGCGTCGCAGGCCTGTTCGACTCCTGGGACGTCCCCGACCTGACCAACATCGAGGGCCCAATCCTGCTGGTAGACACCCTCTCCGACACCGGCTGGACCCTAACCCTCGCCGCCCACGCCCTCCGCACCGCAGGCGCCGACGCCGTACTCCCCTTCGCCCTCGCGTCGGTAACCTGAGCCCGTTGAACCGAGACTTCTTCGCACACCTGCTTGTGGTTCGGGTGCCGGGCGGAGGTGCGGGTCAGCGGCGGGGGTCGGGGAGGGTGATGGTTGGTGGGTCGGGTTCGATTCGTCGGGTTGCGCTCAGGTGGTTGTCTGGGGGTAGGGGGCGGCGGGGTTCGCGGACGCCTGCGGTGCCGCCGCCGCCTTCGCGTCCAGGTCGACCGCCGCCGGGGGTCACCTTGCCGCCCAACAATCTTCGGATGGCTCGCAATAGTTTTCTCATGAGGTCCAGTGTGCTCGCCGGACGGGCGGTCACAATGGTGTTCGCGAGGAGCGAAGTTACAGGCTGAGGGTGGCGCGCAACCTGGCGTCGAGTGATTCGGATTCGCTGGTCGTCAGTTCGCCGAGTTGCTCGGCGAGCCAGGGACGGTAGGCGCGATGTAGTTCGAGGGTGTCGGCCCAGCCGTGTTCGGTGAATGTGGCAAGCACGTGGCCGGGGTCGGCGTCGCGCAGCGGAACGACGTGCAGCCAGCGGTACGGCGAGGTGATCACCGCGGAGTCGGAAACCAGAACCACCGACATGCGTCTCGGCAGCGGGGTGCCGTCGCGCAATGCCGGGGAATAACGCCAGACCTCACCGCGTCTCATGCGGCGCCGCGGGCGTCGGTCTCGGCCGCCTCGGTGACGTTCAAGTCGTCGTAGGCCGCGCTCTGCTCGGCGGCATCGTCGACGGCCAGCTTGGCCAGGCTGTCGTGTACGAGCGCGGTGCGCAGCGAGGCGTTGATCACCGAGGACAGGCTGCGATTCTGCTGGTCGGCCGCCTGTTTCGCCCACTCGGCCACCTGCGGATCCAGCGTCACGGTCACGCGCGTCGCCTTACTCATACCGTCATGCATACCAGAGTGCCGCATATTGTGAAGCGCGTTTTCACACGGCGGGCGGGGTGCCGGGTCGGCTATCGTCGGACGCGTGGCCAGCAAGGCTGCGGCGTCGGCCATCGAACTGGATGTCGGCGACCGCACGATCCGCATTTCCAACCCGGACCGGGTGTATTTCCCGGAGACCGGCGCGACGAAGCTCGACCTGGTGCAGTACTACCTGAGCGTCGGCGACGGCATCGTCCGCGCGCTGCGCGATCGGCCGTGCATGCTGCATCGCTTCCCGAAGGGTCTGGCCGGGGCCAAGGTGCACCAGAAGCGGCTGCCCGCGGGCGCGCCGGACTGGATCAACACGGTGCGCGTCTTCTTCCCCCGCTACAGCAGGCACGCCGACGAACTGTGCGTACACGAGCTGGCGGACGTGATCTGGGCCGTGCAGATGTCGACCGTCGAGTTCCATCCGTGGAACTCGCGCGCGGCCGACACCGAGAGCCCCGACGAGTGGCGCATCGATCTGGATCCGATGCCGGACTGCCCGTGGTCGCGCGTGCAGCGAGTGGCCGGTGTCGCGCACGAGGTGCTCGATGAGCTCGGCGCGGTCGGCTGGCCGAAGACGTCCGGCGGCAAGGGTTTACACATCTACGTCCGCATCGCACCGAACTGGGGTTTCAAGGAGGTACGCCGCGCCGCGCTCGCCTTCGCCCGCGAGGTCGAGCGCCGCGCACCCGACGACGTGACCACCACCTGGTGGCGCAAGGACCGCGACCCCGAGATGCTGTTCGTCGACTACAACCAGAATGCCCGCGACCACACCATCGCCGCCGCCTACTCGGTCCGCGGCGTGCCGACCGCCACCGTCTCCGCCCCGATCCGCTGGGACGAGATCCCCGACGTCGACCCCCGCGACTTCACCATCAAAACCGTCCCCGCCCGCTTCGCCGAGCTAGGCGATTTACACGCGGGCATCGACGACGCGGTCTTCGACATAGATCAACTACTGGAATGGGCCGACCGCGACAAAGTAGACGCCGACCTCGACCAGGAAACCGACCTCGACGAGGACTGATCCACCCCACCCGGCAGGCGGGGTGCGGACCGGGGGCAGTGATAACGTCGCTGCGGCGCTGTCACCAGCGCATTGCGCACCCGCTGTACTGCTCCGAAGGAGGTCTATCCATGAGCCGACCGGCAGTAGCGATAGCGATCGCGCCCGCTGATCCGCCTCCTGCGTTGCTGGCGAAGGCGGTCGCGGATGCCGGGGCGAGGGTGGCCGGACTGGGCGAGGCGCGTGGGTTGATCTGGGTGGGGACCCCGGGGCAGTTCCCGGATGAGTTGCCGGCGACGATCGAATGGGTGCAGCTGCCCGCGGCTGGGGTAGAGGAGTGGTTCGACGCGGGCATTATCGCCGCCCATCCGAGGGTGCAATTCACTTCGGCCGCAGGCGCTTTCGCGGCCAGCGTGGCCGAGCACGCGCTGATGCTGTTGCTGGCGGGAGTGCGCTATCTGCCCGAACAGCTGCGGGCGGCCAGCTGGCGGCAGCAGGATTTCATCCCGCACATCGGTTCGTTGCGCGGTAAGACGGTCACCATCGTCGGTGCCGGCGGCATCGGGCGGGCGCTGATTCCGATGCTCGCACCGCTCGGTGCGCACGTGATCGCGGTCAACCGGTCCGGCCGACCGGTCACCGGGCCTGGCATCCCCGACACGGTCGAGACGATCTCGACCGATCACCTTTCCCGGGTGTGGCCGCGCACCGACCACGTGGTCGTCGCCGCGCCGGCCACCCCCGCGACCGACCGTCTCATCGGCGCGGACGTGCTCGCCCGGCTCAAGCCACACTCGTGGGTCATCAATATCGCTCGCGGCAGCCTGATCGACACCGACGCCCTGGTCACCGCGCTCGCCTCCGGCGCGATCGCGGGCGCGGGGCTCGATGTCACCGATCCGGAGCCGTTGCCGGACGGCCATCCGCTCTGGGTGCTCCCGAATGCCATTGTGACGCCGCATGATTCGAACCCACCACAGCTACGGCTCGCCGCCTTCGCCGACCACGCGTGCGCGAACGTCGGACGGTTCGTCACCGGCAAAGACCTACTGGCCCCCATCGATCCGGACCGAGGCTACTGACTCCCAGACCGCCGGCGTACGTATCCGACGGCGAAAAGTACTTATAGATGACTGATTCGGGGCACCCCCCTGCGGCCATAACGTAGTTCCTGTCAGCAAGAACGACAGCGAAACCGCAGATCACAGCCCCGAAGGAGCCCATCATGAACAACATCGTCGCCCAGTACCTGGAAGCCTGGAACACCACCGACGCCACCGACCGCAAGGCCGCCGTCGCCCGGGTCTTCACCGAGACCGCCGGCTACACCGACCCGCTGATGGCGGTCGCCGGGCACGACGCCATCGACGCCGGAATCGCCGCGGCGCAAGCACAATTCCCCGGCTGGACGTTCCGCTTGGCCGGGCCGGTGGACGCCCACCACGATCAGGTCCGGTTCACCTGGGAGCTCGGCCCCGCCGATGCCCCGGCCGTGGTCGTCGGCTTCGACGTGGCCATCGTCGAGGACGGCCGGTTCGCCAACGTGTACGGCTTCCTCGACAAGGTCCCCGCCGCAGCCTGACCGAACCCGCTCCGCCACAAGCTTATTCACCGAAGGAACCCCTGCCATGACCACCACAGGCGGTGACCGTCGGTGGTTTCGCCGCCATGCAGTACCTGGGCCTGCGCAAAGCGCGGTAAACCACCGATAACTGAATAACCTCGACGACCGCGGCACCAGCACCCCAGCTGATGCCGCGGTCGTCGTCGCAGGTCAACCCGCATCGCGATGAGCCTGCAACAAATGTGCCATTGACAACTGGCACATTCATCGCTGATGCTGAACGCATGACAAGGTCAACGAAGACCTCGATACCTGGGGTACCGACCACCGCCTCCGCACGGTCCACGCTGGCCGCGGCGGCCACCCAGATCGGGTTACGTCCGCTGAACAACGCGGTGCCGATGAACGCCCCTGGCGTCTGGTTCGCCCGCAAGCTGGTGGCCACCTTCATGGCCGTGGGCGGTCCGGTCCCCCGCGGCACCGCCGTCACCCCGGTTCGGTCCGGGCCGGTGCGTGGCGAATGGGTCCGTGCCGCCGGGGTCTCCTTCGGCAGGCAAGCCATCTACTACATCCACGGCAGCGCCTACGTCATCTGCTCGGCGCGCACCCATCGCGGTTTGGCCGCGCAGTTGTCGCGCAAGACCGGACTCCCGGTCTTCGTCACCGACTACCGCCTCGCGCCGGAACACCGCTTCCCGGCGGCAGCCGACGATATCGAGGCGGGCTACCGCTGGTTGCTCGAACGCGGCTATGCCGCCGACGATCTGGTGATCGCCGGCGACTCGGCGGGCGGGCACCTCGCGCTCGACCTGCTCATCCAGAACGACCGCCACCGCATCCCGCAGCCCGCGGCCGTAGCGATGTTCTCGCCGTTGTTCGACCTCACCCTGCGGCTGGCCGCCGAACAGGAACGGCGCCACCGTGATCCGCTCATCTCGGCCGAGGCCGCGAGCCGGATGCCGCGCGAGTACACGCAGGGCCTGCCCGATGACCTGCCCCGGCTGCGGCTGACGGTGCCGGCAGGAATGCCCTTGCCGCCCATGCTCGTCCAGGTCGGCGGCACCGAAATGCTCAGGGCCGACGCGCGAGCGCTGTGCGAGATGGTCCGCGCCGCGGGCGGCAGCTGCGAACTGGAGGTGTGGCCGGGTCAGGTGCACGTCTTCCAGGCGTTGCCGACGCTGGTGCCAGAAGCCGATCAGGCCCTGACCCGCGCGGCCGAGTTCCTGCGCGCCGCACTGGCCGACCGCACTGTCTCCGAGAAGGTGAGCTGACGATGTTCGGACTGGAAAAGCTGCTGCCCCTTGGCAACCGGCCCCGGCGCACGTATGGCGCGCGAGCGGTGGTGACCGGCGCGGGCAGCGGTATCGGCCGGGCCTTCGCGCTGGAGATCGCCGAGCGCGGCGGCCAGGTGATCTGCGCCGACATCGATGAGACCCGCGCCGATCAGACCGTCGCGCTGATCGAGCGCAAGCATCCCGGCACCGCGCACGCCTTCCGCTGCGATGTGGCGCACCGCGAGGACGTGGAAAACCTTGCGCGCTTTGCCGAATCGCTGTTCGAACGCCCGGTCAGCCTGGTCATCAACAACGCTGGCGTCGGCATCGGCGGAAAGCGCGTCGGCCAGGTCGGATTCGAGGACTGGGAGTGGGCGCTCGGCATCAACCTGTGGGGTGTGGTGCACGGGTGCGAGGTGTTCACGCCGCAGCTGCGCGCCGCGCGCCGGGGCGGGATCATCAATGTCGCCTCCGCCGCCGGGTTCGCCGCAGCGCCCTCGATGGCCGTCTACAACGTGTCCAAGGCGGGCGTGATGTCGCTGTCGGAGACGATGGCGGCCGAGCTCAGCGGCACCGGAGTCGCGGTGACCGTGCTGTGCCCCACCTTCGTGAAGACCAATGTGGCCAAGGACGGCCGGATCACCCAGCAGTCCGCGAGCCTGGCCGACACCCTTATGCGCTGGACCGGCTTTTCCCCGGAATACGTCGCCCGCAACACCCTCGACGCACACGACCGCGGCCAGCTGTATGTGCTGCCGCAGCTGGACGCCCACGTCGTCTGGCGGCTCAAGCGCTACTTCCCCGCCCAGTACACCTATGTCCTCGGCCTCCTGGATCGAGTGCTGCCCCAGGACAACTCCCCCGCCACCGACCGCACCTCGGTCACCGACAAGACAGGAGTCTGACATGGCCATCACGATGGACTTCGACGACATGCTCACCAAGATCAAAGACCGGCAGTGGGCACTTGCCGATATCGATTGGGACGCACCGGGTGCCGAGACGATCTCGCCCGAGCTGCACGCCAAGCTCAAGCCGTTCATGGCCGATCTGATGTGGATCGAGAACGTCGGCGCGCGCGGCTTCGCCGCCATGGCGAAGAAGGCGCCCACCGAGACGCTGCGCGAGATCTACCGCTACTTCCACGCCGAGGAGCAGCGGCACGCCAATGCCGAACTGGCGCTGATGCGCCGCTGGGGCATGCTCGACGGCGACGAGATCCCGCAGCCGAACATCAACGTCAAGCTGGTGATCGACTTCCTGGACAAGTACGCCGACGGCATGTCGTTGTCGTTCCTCGGCACCGTCATTCCGATGCTCGAGGTCGCGCTGGACGGCGCGCTGGTCAAGTTCATCATGGACGAGATCCACGACCCGGTCTGCCAGGAGGTCTTCAAGAAGATCAACAACGACGAATCCCGGCATCTGGCCGTCGATTTCGCGGTGATGGATGTGCTCGGTCACGCACGGGCGCGCAAGCTCGCCACCGATCTCGTCGGCGGCTGGCTGAAGCCTTCGCTGATCATCGGCGTGCTGAGTTACGTGCCGCTGCTGAACAAGATGCGCGACAACATCGTCGAGATGGGCGTCGACGAGGAGAAGCTGTACTCGGCGCTCAAGCGCTACGCCAATGTCGGTGAGCGCAGCGAATTCGCGCGCAGGCTGCCGATGTATCAGCTGGTGAAGTTGCAGGGCGGCTGGGTGATCGACCGCGGCCACCCGTACCACCTGGTCGCCGACGCGCTGGTGAAGATCACCGCCAGGGTGCCGAAGGCGCTGCTGCGCAAGGACCCGACCTGGGTCAAGGAAGTCACCTACGAGCCGGCGGCATAGGCATATGAGCAACAAGACATTAGACGTCGCCATCATCGGCGGCGGGTTCGCCGGGATCGGCGCCGCGATTCGCCTGAAACAGAAGGGAATCGACGGTTTCGCCATCTTCGAGCGCGGCGACACGATCGGCGGCACCTGGCGCGACAACACCTATCCCGGTGCGGCGTGCGACATTCCGTCGCGGTTGTACTCCTACAGCTTCGCGCCGAACCCGGACTGGTCGCACACCTACTCGGGCAGCAACGAGATCCTGGGCTACATCGAGTCGATGGCGGCCGAGTTCGGGCTCGGGCCGCATTTCCGGTTCGGCAGCAACGTTTCCGGCATCGTGTTCGACGAAGCGGCCGGGCAATGGGAGATCACGATCGACGGCCAGGGCACGGTGCGCGCCCGCGCCGTGGTGCTCGCGTCCGGACCGTTGGCGAACGCCAGCTTTCCGAACATCCGAGGCATAGCGGAGTACGCCGGGCACAAGATCCACAGTGCCCGTTGGGATCACGATTACGACTTCACCGGCAAGAAGGTCGCGGTCGTCGGCACCGGGGCCAGCGCGGTGCAGATCATTCCCGAGCTGGTCGATAAAGCGGCCTCGGTCAAGGTTTTTCAGCGCACGCCGGGCTGGGTGCTGCCCAGGGTCAACCGGCGCACCAACTCGGTGACCAAGGAGATCTACCGCCGGGTGCCCGCCGCCGAACAGCTTGCCAGGCAGGCCTGGTTCTACGGACACGAGTCGGTCGCGCTGGGCGTCGTCTGGAACACGCCGCTGACCAGGGTCGTAGAGCTGGTCGGCAAGGCCCAATTGCGCAGGCAGGTCAAGGATCCCTGGTTGCGTCGCCAGCTCACCCCGGACTTCCGGGCGGGCTGCAAGCGGCTGTTGATGACCGACGACTACTACCCGGCCTTGCAACGGGACAACTGCAAGCTGATCACCTGGCCCATCGCCACGCTCTCCGAGCGCGGCATCCGCACCGCGGAAGGTGTTGAGCACCAAGCCGATTGCATCGTCTTCGCGACCGGCTTCGACGTGTCCAAGACCGGAACGCCGATCCCGGTAACCGGCCGGGACGGCCGGGTGCTCGCCGAGGAATGGTCGGGCGGCGCGTACGCCTACAAGAGTGTCGCCGTGTCGGGATTCCCGAACATGTTCCTCACGTTCGGACCGAATTCGGGGCCGGGCCACAACTCGGCGCTGGTGTACATGGAGGCCCAGATCGACTACCTGGTCAGTGCCATCGGCACCATCCTGGAGCAGGATCTGCGCGTCCTCGACGTCAGGAAGGACCGGCAGGACCGCTACAACGCGGGCATGCAACGCAGGCTCACCAGCACCACCTGGAACTCGGGCTGCAAGAGCTGGTACCTCACCGAGGACGGCTTCAACGCGACCATGTATCCGGGGTTCGCTACGCAGTATGTCAATCAGCTGCGGACCGTCGACCTCGCCGACTACACGGTGGTCGCGGCGGACCGGAACGTACGGACGCCCCGGATCGCGGCGGTTTCCTAGATGACGGTTGCCGACGGCCTTGGCGATAGACTCAGTCGATCACGCGGCGTGAGCGACGGGCCCGGAGGCGGTAGCTCGAGGGCCGTGCACGCCGCAATTGAGCATTGACCGTGCTGTTCGGCCGTCGGCAATCCGGCGCCGCGGTGGGCGAGGAGGTGGAATCGGTGGAGTACCGCATCGATGATCTCGCGCGCGCCGCGGGCACCACCACCCGCAATGTGCGCGCCTACCAGGAACGTGGCCTGCTGCCCCCGCCCGTCGGCAAGGACGGCCGGGCCAGCATCTACGACAATTCGCACCTGGAGCGACTGCGGCTGATCGACGCCCTGCTGCAGCGTGGTTTCACCACCGCGCATATCGGCGACTTCATCACCAGCTGGGAAACCGGCAAGGACCTCACCGAGGTGCTCGGCCTGCAGCACGCGGTGACCGCGTCCTGGTCCAAGGACGAAACGTTCGAGGTCCCGCGCGAGCTGATCGGCACCATCCTCGGCGCCGAGGCCGACGAACTCGTCGACCGCCTGCGCGAGATGAAACTGGTCCGGCTCGAGGGTGACACCGTGGTGTTCACCGAAACCCAGCTGCTCACCTCGTTCGCCGAATTGCACGAGTACGGCCTGGAACTGCGCACTCTCATCGAGATATACGCCAAGGTCGCGGACCGCATCGACGACATCACCCACATCATGATCACCGCCGCCAAGCAGCACATCATCGATGAACACGGTGCCGGCTGGCTCCCCGACACCAGCAGCGAAATCGCCGACACCACAACAATGTTGAGCAAGATGCGCGAGCTGGCTGTCGCCTCGGTGCACTCCACCCTCGCCCGCTCGCTGGACGTCACCCTGCGCCACGAACTCGGCGACTACCTCGCCACCGCGGCCGAACGCGAACGCGCCCGAACGGATTCGCGTCCCGACACCTCCACTTAGGCGGCTCTGCACACGAGCCTCAGTTGCGTGATCGCCGGGCGAAGAGCATTGCGGCGCAGAGATATCCGACGATGGCGAGGCCGATCGACCAGAGCACGGCCAATAGCGCGCCGCTCTCGGTGCCATAGAGCAGCGCGCGCAGCGTATCGATCACCGGGGTCGCGGGCTGGTGTTCGGCGAAGCGGCGTAGCCAGGACGGCATGGAAGCGGTGGGCACGAACGCGCTGCTGATGTAGGGGATGAACATGATCGCGTAAGTGAATCCACCTGCGGCCTCCGGGTTTTGCGCCAGTAGGCCCAGTGCGACCGCTATCCAGGTGATCGCGTGGACGAAGAGAACGATTATCGCGAGTGCGCCAAGCCACGCGAAAAGGTTTGCGGTGGGGCGGAATCCCAGCAGCACGCCGACCACGAGCACGATGGCGACGGCGATCATGTTGCGGAGGACACCTTCGCCCACATGACCGGCCAGCAGGGCTTGCCGGTAGATCGGCAGGGTGCGGAAGCGATCGACCGCGCCGGTGCGTAAGTCGGTCGCTACCGAGGTGGCGGTGATCGACGCGCCGAAGCCGGTGCACAGCAGGATGATTCCGGGGATCACGTAGTCGATGTACGGGCCGTCCACCTGAATCGCGCCACCGAACACGTAGACGAACAGCAGCATGATCAGCACCGGCAGCAGTAGCGAGATCAGCAGCGTGTCGCGGCTGCGCAGGGTGTGCCGCACCGCGCGCCGGAACATGACGGCGGAATCGGTGTACACCGTTGCCAGCGGACTCATGCCGCGGTTCCACCGCTGAGCACGCGCCTGCTCACCCGGCGGCTGCCTCGATGATATCGGCCGTTCGAGGAGTCGCGTCCGCATGCGATTGCAGCTCTCCCGCAAGAGCTTTCGCGCGCTGCGCGGTGCCGTGCTCGAGCAGGGTGCGCACCCCCGCCGCCAGCCCGTCGCGGTCGAGCTTGCGGAAACCGAGATGCGCGCCGACGCCGAGGCGTTCGACCTGAGCACCCCACATCGGCTGATCGAACGACACCGAGCAGACCAGCGTCGGCAGACCGGCGCGCAGGCTTTCGAAGGTGGTGCCGATACCGCCGTGGTGGACGGCGGCGGCGCAGACCGGGAAGACGATGTCGTGCGCGACCGGGCCGACGACCTTGACTCGCGCACCGGTTTCCGCGTCGGCGGCGGCCAGATCACTCCAGCCGGCACTGACCAACCCGCGGATGCCCAGGCTTTCGCACACCTGCTCGACGATGGCGAGCACGGCATGGGTGTCGCGGATGGGCATGCTGCCGAAGCCGAAATAGACCGGCGGCTCGCCCTCCGCGATCCAGGCGATCACCTCGCCGTGGTCTGCGGCCAGCTCGCCGAGGGCTTCGCGCGCGGTTCGTTCCAGCGGCAGGAAGCCGACGAGCGGCCTGCGCTCGCCCCACTCCTCGGCCAGGCCGGGCACCAGGGCCGGGTCATATATCTGCACCTCGGGCACTCCTTCGCGGGCGAGCACGGCGGCGGGACTCGCGGTCGAGCGCGGCAGGCCGAGTTGCTTGCGGAGCTGGTTGAGGTACTTCATGAAGACGACGCGGCGCAGGTTCTCGGCGAGCAGCCAGGTGGCCTGATTGACCACGCCCGGCGGCCGCCACTGCGACGGCAGCGCGCCGGGAAACGGATACGCGGCATTCTTCCGGCACGGAAAACCATGCAACGACACCAACGGCACCCGCATCGCCTCGGCGACCGACGCGGCCCGATCCTCGGTGAGCATCGTCGACACGATGATGTCCGCGTTCGCGCAGACGTCGATCACCTCGCGGTTCATCTGCTCGGCGTAGTCGGCCATCTGCTTGCCGACCAATTGCATCAGCCGGAAGCTGCTGCCCGCGGCCAGCGCCTGCTGGCCTTCGTCGGAGGAGTAGAGCTGTTGCACGTCAGGACCGCAACTGACGGCGGACAGGCCGGTGCGGGTGGCGAAGTCGACCAGGTTCGGCGGCGCGCCGAGCAGCACGTCGTGCCCGCGTCTGCGCAGCTCGAGGCCGAGTGCCACCGCGGGTTGGACGTCGCCGCGGGTGCCCGTCAACGGAATCGCCACTCTCATGCCAGCTCCTGTACTCGGCGGGCCGCCCCGCGCTCGTCGCGCCGCGCGTCGGCGACTCGTCTTTCTTCCCAGCGTGCGCGCGGCGCACATGTCCGTACCGTGGTCCCATGCACGTCGCGCTGTTCACGGACTTTCATCCCGCGACCCTCGGCGGGATCCAGACCTCGGTCCATGCCCAGCGTCGCGGGCTCGAGCTGCGTGGTCATCGCGTCACCGTGTTCACCGCGCCCACGCCGGAATCTACCGAATCCGAGCGGGACATTGTGGTCCTTTCCGCACTCGGCGGGGTGCTGGTGAACGGTTTCGCCATGGTGTTGCCGACCCCGGCGAACAACCGCCTGATCGATGCGACCTTCGCCGAGCGCGGCCCGTTCGACATCGTGCACACCCAAACCACCTACGGGGTCGCCATCGCCGGACTCCGCGCGGCGCGCCGTCACGGCATTCCCGTCGTGCACACCGTGCACAGTCGCGACGATGTGTTCATCGCCAACACCTCCCCTGTCCCGTATCTGTCGGCGCTCACCATGCGTGCCATGCACGGCCGCTTCGTCTCCCATCGGGGACAGCTGCCGCGCAACAACGAATCCCGCGCGGCGCGGCACGCCTGGCGCACGATGGTCGCTCAGGCGCAGGCCGCCGATCGGGTGATCGTGCCGACCGAGCACTTCGCCGGGCGCATCCTCGCGCACGGGCTGGACCGGCCGCTTCAGGTGATCTCCAACGGCATCGACGACGAACTGCTCGATCGCGCGCAGGCGACCGAGCGCGGCGCGACGCACAGCGGCCCGCTGCGAATCCTCTGGTGCGCCAGGCTGTCCGGCGAGAAGCGGCTGCTCGAAGCCATCGAGGCGGTGCGGCAGGTAGCGAACTGCACGTTCGACATCTACGGCACCGGCGACCTGCGCGAGCGAGCACAGACGGCGATCGAAACAGGCGGACTGAGCGATCGTGTCCGGCTGCACGGTGCGGTCAGTCAAGCGGACTGCCTTGCCGCGATGGCGACGCACGATGTATTGCTCTTTCCCTCTTCAGGTTTCGACACCCAGGGTATGGCCCTGCTGGAGGCGGTGGCGATGCGGCTGCCGGTCGTCTACTGCGATCCGGACTTGGCCGAGACGGTGCCCGAGGGCGGCGGCGTCTGCACCCGCGACCCATCGGTGCCGGCGATCGCCGATTCGTTGCGCGAACTCGCCGCGCACCCAGCACAATTGGCGCCGATGCGCGAGATCCTCACCGACCGGGCCGATGCCGCGCGGCAGTCACGCCTCACCGATTCGATCCTGTCGATCTACACCGACCTCATCGGAGGTACGAGACCCGCTATGCCGCAGTCTGTTCCGAACGTACCGACCGCCCCGGGACGGCTCCCCATGCTCGGCCACAGCGTGGTGGCGCTGCGCGACGGCCTGAAGTTCGTCACGTCGCTGGCCGAGGTGGGGCCTATCGTCCGGATCTATCTCGGGCCGCGCCCCGCCTACGTGCTCACCACCCCGGACCTCATTCGCGAGGTGAGCTTCGGCGAGGCAGGCGAATTCCATCGCGAGGAACTACGCGAGGCCATCCAGGAGGTCATTCGCGGCGCGTCCAACGTGCTCAGCGGCAAGCCGCACGAGCTGCGCCGCCGGATGATCGCGCCCGCGCTACGGCAGCGCCGGTTGAACGAATACGCCGTGGTGGCCGCCGATCTCGCGAACACGTGGTCGAAATCGCTACGGCCGGACCGACAGTTGAACCTGGTGGACGAGGCGCACCGGCTCGTCCTCGACACCATTTCCTCGACGCTGTTCACCGCCGAGTTCGGCGCGGACGCGAAACGGGAAGTCCAGCAGAACATTCCATGGCTGCTGGGCCAGGTGATCCAGCGCGCCGCGTTGCCGCCGCCGGTGCGCCGCCTGCGGGTGCTTGCCAACCGCCGGTTCACCACCAAATCCCGTCGGCTGCGTGCCGAGATCGGCGCCGTTGTCGCCGAATACCGGCGCGCCGACCGCGATTTCCACGATGTGCTCTCCGCCCTGGTGCGGCACAGCGATCCGGAGACCGGCACCCGGCTGTCGGACGAGGAGATCATCGACGAACTTCTGCTGATGCTGGCCGCCGGGGTCGGCTCGACCGCGTCCATCCTCGGCTGGGTATGGCACGAGATCATGCGCAATCCGGACATCGCTACCGAATTGCGCCGCGAGCTGGACGATTTCGTCGGCGATGCCCCGGTCACCCCCGACCATGTCGCGCAGCTGCCCTATCTACGCCTGGCCGTGCTGGAGACCCTGCGGTTCTGGGGGCCGTGGGTGAGCACGCACACCGCGGACGGCCCGGTCACGCTGGGCGGCACCACGCTCCCCGACGGCGCCATGGTCGTGTTCAGCCCGTACATGATTCACCACAACGCGCACTACTACCCGGACCCGGAAACCTTCGACCCCGATCGCTGGTTTCCCGGCCGCGCCGAGGAGATCGACAAGAAGGCGATCCTGCCGTTCGGCGTCGGCATCCGGCACTGCCCGGGCAATAACTTCGCGCTGCTCACCATCACGCTCGCCACCGCAGCCCTGTTCGCCCGCTGGCAGCCGGTCGCCGACCCCGGCTACCGGGTGAAACCGTCGAACCGTGATTTCGTCGCCGCGCCGTCCCGGCTGCCGGTGGTCCTGCAGGCCCGGCATCAGGTGCGCGAATGACGGCGCCGCCGATGATTTCCGCGCCGCCGGGTCGTCAGCACAGACATGGACACCAAGAATCTCGCTGACCTCTATTCGTTGCCGGAGTTGGATTGGACGAACGTCCGGAAGACCCTCGACGCGAACATCCCCCAAGCCCCAGGCACCGGCGGCCCGAACCGCCACACCTACTGGCTGACCACGATCAACCCGGACGGCAGCCCGCACATGACCGCGCTCGGCGCGCTGTGGCTCGACGGCGCGTTCTGGTTCACCACCGGCGCGCGATCACGCAAGGGCCGCAACCTCGCCCGCGACCCGCGCTGCGCGATCAGCATTGCCGTGCACGACTTCGACCTCACCGTCAACGGCACCGCGGCGCAGGTCACCGACCCGAAGGCGGTCGCCGAGATCGCCGCGCGCTACGCCGCGGACGGCTGGCCCGCCAAGGTCGACGACACCGGCCAGGCTCTCACCGCCGAGTACAGCGCCCCGTCCGCGGGCCCGCCGCCCTGGCACGTCTACCGCATCACCGCGAGCACCGCGATGGCCCTCGGCACGGTCGAGCCCGGCGGCGCGACGCGCTGGCGTTTCTGAGGATCCACCGACCGGTTCGGCATGCGGCGCATCGCAGGCCCGTACCCTGCTGAGTGGCGCACAGTGCCGACCGTCGAGTGGAAGGGGAGTCGCCCGGTGGCAGCCGACTACCCGAGAATGCCCCCGCCACGGCTGGTTCGCGCGGTCGAGTTGGTACGCAACGGCCTATCTGTCGCTTATCGCAAGATGGTTCCTGGGCAGCTCGCGGTGATGGAGCTGCTTGCCGCCGGGTGGTTGACACAGGCGATTCATGCCGCCGCCGAGCTCGGGGTGGCCGACGCGCTGGCCGCAGGGCCGCGTAGCGGAGCCGAATTGGCACAGGCGGTGGGCGCCGACGAGGACGCCTTGCATCGGTTGCTGCGGCTGCTCATCGGACACGGCATCTTCAGGCGGCGCCGGGACGGCCAGTACGCGCTGACTCCGATGGCGCGGGCGCTGCGGCGTGACGCCGATGTATCACTGCGCGATGCGGCGCTGTTCTTCGGCTCGCCGATCCATCGGGACAACTGGTCGCACCTGGTCGACGCGGTACGCACAGGTAAGCCGGTCGGCGAAGCGCTGCACGGGATGTCGTTCTTCGAGCACGCGCAAACGGACCGGACGCTCGGCACGCTGTTCGACAACGCGATGACCAGTATCGGCAGCCTCGGCCTTGCCCCACTGCTCGCGGCCTACGACTTCGGGCGATTCGAGACGCTTGTCGATGTCGGGGGCGGCGAGGGCACGATGCTTGCCGAAGTTCTCTGCCGCGCAACACAATCCAGGGGAATTCTGTTCGAACTGCCGGCGGTGGCCGAGACCGCGACCCATCGGCTGGCCGAGCTCGGCTTGGCCGACCGGTGCACGGTCGAGCGGGGATCGTTCTTCGACGCGGTCCCGCAGGGCGGCGACGCGTACATCCTCAAACACATCCTGCACGACTGGCCGGCGGACGACGCTGGCCGGATCCTGGATACGGTTCGCGCGGCGATGAAACCTGATGCCCGCCTGCTGATTATCGAACTGGTCGTCCCGGAGAACGCCCGGCCGCACCCCGGCAAGTTCATCGATCTGGAAATGCTGGTCAATACCGGCGGCCGGGAGCGCACCGTCGATGAGTACCGAAAGTTCCTGGCGCGCTATGGGTTCAGGCTGCGTCGGGTGGTCCCGACCGTCTCACCGGACAACATTCTGGAGGCCGAGCCCGCTTAAGGTGTCAACGCCGCCGCGACGACCGCGCTGACGACCCGGCTGACCGCCGCCGACTCCGGCGGCGTGCCTTTACGGTCGGCGAACAGCAGATGCCCGGCACCGATCAGCGTGGGCGCCAACACAGTTACGTCGGCCACCGCGACGACGCGACCCTGCTGTTGCTCTGCGCCGAGGTACGCCGCGATCATCTGGGTAGCCTCGGCCAGCAGCGGAACGCCGGTCGGCCTGGTCCGACGCAGCCTGGCCCGCAACTCGTCCCGGAAGGTGACGAGACTGACGATCGAGACGGCGACCGTCCCGAACACCTCCGTCAGCGCGCCGCTGAGATTGCCGACGACGGTGCCGGTGCCCGCGGCCGCGCACAGGGCGGCGGCCTGGTGGTCGATCCGCGCGATGCGGTCGAGCACGAGTTCGGCGAGGAAATCATCGAAGTCGGCGAAGTGCCGGTGCAGCACGCCCTTTGCGCAGCCTGCCTCGGTGGTGACCGCGCGGCTGGTCAGCGCGCTCGGCCCGTCCTGCAGCAGAATGCGTTCCGCGGCGTCGAACAACTGCTCGCGCACGTCGCGCATGGCCACTCCCGTTGGCACCGTGTACTTCTCCTCGCGTCGTCGAGCCCGAATCGGTTGTCGAGTGGGCATGTGCCCACTTATAGTGGGCGCATGCCCACTCTACCGCCGGAGCCCTCGTCGGCTCCGCACCAAGAATCTCATCAAGCCCGCGCCATGGCGGAGTCGTTCGGCGTGGACGCCGCGCGCTACGACCGCTCCCGGCCCCGCTATCCCGAGGCGATGGTGCAGGCGACCATCGCAGCAAGTCCTGGGCGCGAAGTCCTCGACGTCGGCACCGGTACCGGCATCGTCGCCCGGCAGTTCCAAGCGGCGGGCTGCAATGTCCTCGGCGTCGACCCCGATGAACGGATGGCCGAATTCGCGCGACGCCACGGCACCGAAGTCGAGGTGTCCACCTTGGAAAAATGGGATCCCGCAGGCCGCACCTTCGACCTCGTCGTTGCCGGGCAGGTGTGGCACTGGGTGGATCCGGTCGCCGGCGCGGCCAAGGCGGCCGAGGTGTTGCGGCCCGGCGGCCGGTTGGCCTTGTTCTGGAACGCCGGGCAGCCACCGACCGAACTCGTGGCGGCCTTCGCGGAGGTCTACCGGCGACTGCTCCCCGACTCCCCCATCACCCGAGGGCTCGCGGCCGACGCGGTGCGGATCTACCTGGCAGGGTGCGACAAGGCCGCCGACGGCCTCCGCGCGGCGGGCGGCTTCGGTGAGCCCGAGCAGCGGCAATTCCAGTGGGAGCAGCGATACACCCGCGACCAGTGGCTGGAATTCTCAGCCACCACGGGCGTCGCCACCCAACTCCCGCAGGCCGCACTGGACGACGTGCTCGGCGGTTTAGGCAACGCCATCGACGAAGTGGGCGGCAGCTTCACCGCGCAGTACACGGCGGTCATGGTCACGGCGGCACGACTCGCCACCTGACCTGCTCGACGGGCCGCCGACCCGGTCCACGATTTCCGGATATCCTTGGCGTGACACACTTTCGGAAGGTGCGGCTGATGTCGAACGACGACGACCCGGTACTCGATCCACGCGCCCGGTGGCGCCATCTCCCCGCTGAGCCCGCCCGGTATGTCGAGGAAACCCTGATCGACCCGACCTTCTCGACCTACACGCTGCCCGCCGTGGATCCCACCCAGGATTTCATCCGTCTCTACGGCTAAGTGGGTGTTACAAAAGCGCTGGTAGTGATGCCCAGCCCGGTGCGCGTCACGCAGGAGGCGCGCATCGACTGACCGACCGCGGCCGAGGCGGAATCGGAGCCGGAGTACGGGCCGAAAATCGGGCCGTCCGGGGTTGCGGGAACGCTGATGCCGAGGCATTCGACCTCCAGGATGGAGGATCCGTAGCCTTCATGACAGAGCGCGACAGCGTCGGTCAGGCCTCGGTCGACGAAGCAACCGCCGGGGTCGGCCGCCGCATCGGCGCCACCGATCACCAGGCCGCAGGCGAGCACGAGCAGGCCGCCAGCTCCCACGATTCGCCGCATGCTCACATGAATCCCTTCCTCAGCGCGATTCGGTAATCCATCGTCCGGTGCGTCGCCATATCGGCGGGTAGGTCTCTCCCCAGCGCTATTCCACCAGACACGAGGCTTACTCGTGCGGGACACGCACGGCGGCCGTGCCACCGTTTGCCGAGGTCGGCTACGGCAAGGTCAGCGCCTGGCCGATCAGCGTGAGGTAGAGCGCGAGGATGAAGACGACGGCAGGAAGGGGTGGGTAGTCCGTGCGGCCCGAGCGGTGGAACTGCAGTGCGCCGAAGGCGGGGATCAACAGCAGCGCAACGGGCAGCCAGGCGAGCAGCGAGGACGGCGGCGAATAGTCCCACGGCCGGACGAGCAGCAGGTCGCACAGCACCCCCGCGACCGCGCAGAGCAGGGAGGCCGCGATACTTCCCGTGGCGCCCAAGGCATTCGAGTACAGCAACGCATCCGGCCGACGTTCACGGGATGTCTTTCTGGCGAACTCGAACTGCAGGAACGCACCGGCGAAGATTCCAGCGACCGCCGCCGCCTGCCAGTGTGCGCGGACTTCACCCGTATCGATCGCGGAGACCACGATGTAGCCGGTGACGAGCAGTTGCACCGGATAGGTGACAATCAGATTGATCAGGATGTTGGTGCGCACGACGGCGAACAACCGCTCCAGACCCCACAGCACCAGCCCGTAAGCCATTGCCACAGTGATCATTACGGCGGAACCCACGGAAAGCGCGAGGCTGGCCGTGATGGCGCCGATCGCGATGAGGCCCATGGCGACCCGCAGTTCGACGGCGCTGACCGCGCCGGTCACCAGCGGGCGGTCCGGGTTGTGCACGCGGTCGTACTCGAGATCCTTCTGCTCGTCGACCATTCGGAGATACAGCAGGACGAAGGCGACGACGACGATCCGGACCACGGTGGACCAGGTCGGCCGCCATGCCGAATCAGGCCGCGTCACAAGCGAAGCCGTGCCTTCGAGCGCAAGCACCCACAGCACGCCGTACAGCAGATAGTGCGGCTTGTACATCACCGCGGTGAACCGGGCGATGCGCGCGGCCGACACCAGCGGATGTGTCACGCCCACCGATCCCACATGGTCACCTCGGCGGCGGGCGCGCGCCGGGCCGGTCCATCGCTGCCGGGCAACAGCCGCGCTACCGGGACCATGGCCAGCTGGGTCACCTCGTCGAACGGGATAGCGAGCAGGTCGGCGATTTCGCGCTCGTAGGCCAGATGCGCGGTCGTCAGGCACGATCCGAGGCCGCGCTCGCGCAGGGCGAGCATGAAGTTCCACACCGCGGGATAGATCGAGCCGTAGAAGCTCGCCAGCCGCGATGGCGACGACGCCGCTGGCAGGCGGCCGAGCGAACAGACGAGCACGAGCGCGGGCACCTCGGCCAGATGATCCGCGAGATACCGGCCGGAGGCGAGATCACCGAGCTGATCGGGCCGCGGCGTGCGCCCGGATAAGTTGGCGGCGAATCCCTTTCGGTAGTAGTCGGCGATCTGCTGCTTGGTTTCACCGTCCTGCACGATGAGAAATCGCCACGGCTGCCGATTGCTGCCGCTCGGTGCTTGCACCGCGATATCCAGGCACTCCAGCAGGTCTCGACGCTCGACCGGCCGCGTCAGATCGAGACGACGGCGAAACGATCGGGTCGTGGTGAGCAGTTCGGTACTCATCAGCGAGCGGCCTCCGGTTCCTCGGCATCGAAACCCAGCTCGTCGTCGGCGAATTCGAGGTCGACCTCGGCCGCGACCGCGTCGCACTGGCGGATCTCGCAGTGGATCACCGTGCGGTCGGCCTGCTGCCCGGTGATCTCCGCGACACACTCCGCCGGACGGTCCAACTCCACAAACCGCTCGAAAGCGCTTCCAACACATTCCAATCGGGGCGACCGGTGCAGCACCATGGCCAGCGCGGTCTGCCTGCACGCCTCGATCAGCAGGCTGCCAGGAACGTGGTCGAGCTCGTGATCGAACAGGAACGGGTGACCGAGATCCGGGACCAGCGTGGCGCGGGCGATGGTTCCGGACAGGCTCGGCGCGGCGATCACGACATTGCGCCAGTTCTCCCGCCCGACCTCGGCCGAGACCGCGCGGTCGGCGAGCGCCGATGCACCCAGAAACGGCCCGAGGCCAAGGCTCTTCCGGAACGCGGCGCGCAACCCCGTCCATTGCCGCGGCGTCATCCAGGAGAACGAGCCGTCGACGGTCATCATAGATTCGTCGCCACAGTCGATTTCGAGCACCATGTCCACGCCGTGCACCGTCTCGCCGCGCGCATGCCGCCGCGGCACCCGAGCGCGCATCACGAGATCGGCAGGGGCCGTGCCGATTTCCCACGCCGGGGTGTCCGCGCCGGTGCCGTTGAAGGTGCGCACGACGAACGCCATATCGGCGGGGACGCCGTAGAACTCGTGACTCAGCGCGATGGCGGCCTGCCTGGCGGCCTCCATCACCAACAGCGGATCGTGCCGCAGCGCAAGCGATCCGGTGTGGTCGCTGTAATAGGCGTGCATCCGCGGTAATTGGGCGCCGACCACGAACTCGTTCTCGGCCACCGCGTCCAGCGAGGTGACGAACACCTCGGACACCGCGCACCGGTGCGCCAGCGCACGCGAGATGGTGCGGAGATGGGTCGCTGTCTTCACCGTTTCCACGTTCGCCGTCACGGTCGTACCTCCAGCCAGTCTTTCGCGGTCACCGGTCGCAGCGCCTGCGGCTGCGTACCGACCCGCATCGGGAGTACATAGGACCCGAGCACGATCACCGACCACGGATCGAGTTCCCGCCCGTCGGCCCATGCGGCATACAGCAATTGGGCGCATGCCGCGTCCGCCGCCGGGTCGAAAGCGGGTTCGGCCGGGGCACCGGCCGCCGCCAGATCACCAAGTATCCGCTCGACCGCGGCGGCACGGTCGAAGCTGCGCGCGGGTGCCTGCGCATACAGGTCGTTCGCGATCGCGAGAGCCTGGGACGAGCGATCGATACCCTCGCCTACCTCCGCGATCACCCTCGCCCGGCGGTGCTCGTCCAGGTAGATGGCGAGCTCGCGCAGCACATCGGCGGGATCGTCGGGCGAATGCACCAGATTCAGCAGATAGCTGTGCCTGCCGAGCAGATAGCGGAGCTCGCCGGGCTTGCGTTTCCGGGGGTCGGTCGCGCCCTTGGCCTCGGTAAGGCGCACGGCGACAGGCAGTTCCGCGTCCGCGCCGCGGACGACGAAGACCAGCACGTCCGAAATACCGACGAGCAGATCGGCCAGGCGTCGGCGTTCGGGTGAGGCGATGTTCCAGGCGAAATACCACAGCGCGCGGGCGACGTGCCGGTCGACGGCGACCCGGAAGGCGCAGACAACGCGGAAGTCATTGTCCGCCAGCCAGTTCAGTGTCGGCTCGACGGCCCTGGCGACGATCGCGTCCGGCTTGAGCAGCAGCAGCGAGTGCTCCCTGGCGAACTTCGCGGCGTCGACGCCGAGGCGGTCGAGTTGGTCGACGGTCTCCTGCAGGTAGGTGTCGTCGGCGTAGGCCGTCACCTTCTCCCGCTGCGGTGTCAGCGCGGCGAGTAGCTCGCCGAGCGGGGCGCTCACCGGTCCGCCCCACCGGTGTCATTGCCCGCGAGCACTTCCTCGATCGACGGCAACGGCACGCCGAGATAGCCGGATTCCAGGCAGTAGTCCAGCAGCACTCGCAGATACTCCTTGCCGGTCGACGGTGGTGGTTTACCGAGCAGCACTTCGGCATTCGCCGTGCCGAAGGCGAGTCGCCGCTCGAAATAGCTGGTGTAGAGCGAGCCGATGCGCCGGTAGTACTCCCGCTCGATGGCGCCGAGATCGTCTTCGCGGAACGTCGCCGCGGGCACGAAGGTCGCGACCTCGAACGAAGGGTATTCGGCGAGCACGTCGGACACCTCGCGCAGCGAGAGCGTGTCTCGGCCGAGTGCGTGGAAGGTGCGGTGGGTGGCCGAGTCGAAATCGAGGACGACCGCGGCGATCACATCGGCGACGTGGTCGACCGGTGCCAGCGAGAGCGTCGCGTCGTAGCGGCCGGGCAGCGACCGCAGCTTGCCCTCGACCATGAGCTTGACGACGGTGTAGAGGTTCTTGTACTCACGGATCACGCCGGTGCCGGTCGCGCCGGTCACGATGCCCGGCCGGACGATGGCCCAGCGCATGCCCTGCTCACCCGCGGCACGTACCAGTTGTTCGGCGCGGAACTTGCTCTCCTCGTAGCCGTTTCCGAAGGACTGGCCCGCGTCGAGTTCGTCCTCGGCGATGGGGCCGCCGCGCCGTCCGCACACGTAGGCCGTGCTGACGTGCACGAGCGGAACGTCCCAGGTCCTGGCCAGCTCGATCGCGTTGGCGGTGCCCTGCACATTGAGCTCGTGGTAGTCGGTGTCCCCGGCGTCGAATGCCGTGGTGGCCGCGCAGTGCACGATCATGCCGACGCGTTCGGACAGGTCGGCGCAATCACGCTGGGACAGGCCGAATCCGGGGCTGCGGATGTCACCGGCGACCGGGCTGCCCGCGCCGAGGGCGGTGCCGTCGTTGCGGACGATGGACGAATTGCTGTGCAGCACAGCGGCGACCGGGCGGCTCGCGGCGGCCAGCCGGGCAACGACCTCCGCGCCGACCAGTCCCGTCGCGCCGGTGACCAATACGGTGTCGCGCGCACTCACGATTGACCCTCAGCGGCCAGTGTGGTCGCGACCAGGGTGATGACCTCGCCGACTCGGCGCACGCCGACCAATTGCTCCGGCTGGTAGCGCGGCAGGCCGAACGACCGCTCCAGCACGACGGTCAGCTCCATCAACCGCAGTGAGTCGAAGCCCAGGTCCTCGATGAGTCGTTGGGTGTCACCGGTCTGTGCCTGCGGGTCGGGTGCCATGGCGTGCACCAGTGTGCGCACCCGCTGCGCCACCTCGGCGGTCATGACGGCACCGCGTCGTCGCGCAGGTGTGGTTGCTGCCCGCCGGAGGCCAGCAGGTCGCGGGCCTCGTCGAGCGGCAGGTCGGTGTCGAGATAGCCCGCGATGCGCAGCCAGTCGTAGCCGATGGCCAGTGTGCGCCGCCACTGTTCGCGGGAATCGAACGAGGCCGGGAAGTTGGCGGCGGCCGGGTCCGCGGCGACCGAACGCACCAGTGCGACGAAGTCGTCGAGAACCGCTATGCCGGTGATGGCGTCGCCGGTCTCCGAGAACCGCACTTGCCGAGCCGATTCCAGCCGTGCGAGCAGGTCGGCACGGCGATGTGCGTGCGGCGGCAGCAGCCTGCTCAGGGTCGCCGACGGTGCGACATCGGCGGGCAGGGGGTGAATGCCGAAGGCGGACAACATCACCCGCACACCCATCGCGATCATCCGATGGGCCGCGATATCGGCGACGGCGCCTTGACCGTTCTTGACGGCACCGGCCAGGTCCTCGCGCGCGTTCTCCAGCACGATGTTCGACCAGACCAGGTTCATCGCGCATTCGGTGAAACGGCGCGCGGGCAGCGGCGAGAGCGTCGCGATCGCGTCATCGCGCGCGGCGCCGGTCACGCCGAGCGCGGGTGCCAGCACGGATGGCACCGGCGTGTAAGGGCGCACCGGTTTGCACATCGCGAGTGCGGGTGTCAGGAGTTCGCCTCGCCGCCACTGCAATCCGACGAAGCCGAGCCGGAGGAACTCGGCCAGTTCGGCGCTGCTGTCGTGCTGTTGGCGGGCCAGTACCGCGGCGAGCGAATGACGGAACACCACCGAGCGCCAAGCGCGGGCACCGCTGCCGGAGAGGACGAAAACGTCGCTGTCACCCCGGATGACGTGCACCCGCTCGCCGATCGCCCAGGTGGTGACGCCGGGCACCCGCGCGAACAGAATCTGGTCGGGATCGTCGACGACGTCCCGGACGCCGAGGTCGCTGGCGAGCTCGAAGACCTGCGCCCAGGTCGCCTGCTCGGACAGCGCTCGCGCCTTCGCGGCACCGAGCACGCCGGGCCGGGCGTCGCCGTAGGAACGCGTCGAGTCGTTGCCTGCCCAGGCATCTGGATCAGCGAGATCGCGGTAGCGGTCGATGAGTTCGTCGGTACCGATCCGATCCAGTTGCCGCGGCAGCCATTTGGTCTCCAGATAGCTTTCGCCGCGCCGTGCGGCCCAGCCCTTGATGGCCTGCAGCAGGCCGTCGCGCGCCCAGTCGATCGCCTCGTCGCGCGCCTTCAGCGCGCGCAGCGCGATGGCGTATCGCAGAGCCTGCTCGGCTCGGGCGGTCCACCAGTCCGCGATCAGCGTCGTGAACGTGGAATGCGGAAGCAGCGTGCGTAATTCGTCGATATCGAGGACGCCGGGCCGGACTACCGTTGCCCGCAGGAATCGTTGGCATCGGTTGAGTAGATCCTCGTCGAGCTCGGTCACAGTCGCGGCCTTCGCCACCTGTTCGAGCTGTCGCTGGAGTTGGGACTCGGAACGGGTGCGCACCTCGACTCGACGGCCGTCGATGAACAGCACGGTCGGCAGCGTGGGTAACTCCTCGTCGCCGGGCGCGAGTACCAGGAAGTCGACGTCGGACCCCTCGTTGCCGAAGCCCTCGGCCAGTGAACCCTCGAAGAGCACGGTCGAATCCGCTGGAATCGCAACGCTTTCCAGCGCACTATCGAGCAGTTGACGCACGCGTTCGGCGGCCAGCGTCGGCTCAGGCAGGTCGAACACGTCGGGCGCCAATCGATTCCGGCCCTCGCCGGAAGAACTGGGGGTCACGACCGCACCGGAAGGGCCGTCCGCCTCATGCACGACCGCGTCCGCCAAAGCCCCGCTGCGGAATTGCTCCCACATGTACCGCCGGCGCGGCTTGCCACTCGAAGTACGGCGGATGATGCCACGCGGGCCGGTGACGATGGTGACCGTCTGCGCGGGCCCCAACTCGCCACGAATAATCTTGCGCGCCTCGGGAATCCAGCCGCCGGGTGCGGACTCGGCGAACAACGCGATGCCCTGCGCACCCGGTTCGGTGATCGCGACGGCGGCGAGTTTGCCCTTGGTGATCCCGGTTTCCTGCGCGACGCGAGATTCGATGTCCTCCATGAACACCGAACGCCCGCGCACCTTCACACTCGACCCCATCCGGCCGAGCACGAATACCTCACCGCGGTGCAGGAATCCGGCATCACCCGAGTACAGCGTGCCGTCGACGATCCTGGTCGACGCACCGTCCGAGTCGTCGGAGTAGCCGAGCGCCACCGAGTCACCGACCACCACCATCTCGCCGAGGGTGCCGTCGGGCAGCTCGTTGCCGTCCGCATCGACCACCCGCACCGTGGATTCGGGGGTCGAGTAGCCGAGGCCGGTGATCCAGCCCGCGCCGTCGACACGGTGGGTGTCGTCGAGTAGCTCCCGGTCGAGGATGGTGACGGGTTCGCCGAAACGCAGCGTCGGCGTGTCGATGCGCAGGGCGGTGATCGGGCGATGCCGCGCCGAGGAGGTCACCATCAGCGTCGACTCCGCCAACCCATAGGCCAGCGTGTAGGCGTTCATCGAAAAGCCGAGGGGGGCGGTGAGGTTCGCGAACGACTGGAGATCGGCCACCTCGACCGGTTCGGAGCCGACGGCGAGGGTGCGCCACCCGGACAGATCGAGGTCGGCGATCTCCTCGGGCGAAACCCGGTGTGCCACATAGCCGAGCGCGAACGACGGCGACGGGGAATGCTGAGCGTGCGCCATCGCCCGCAGCCAGCGCGCGGGCTCGCGGACGAACTGGTCCGGGCGCATCAGATACAGATCGCCCTGATTGGTGACGGTGGTGAGGAACGCGCCGACCAGACCCATGTCGTGATAGAGCGGCAGCCAGGACACCATCGCCTCGCCGTGCCGCCACTCGACCAGCCGGGAGATCATCGCGATGTTGTTGGCCAGGTTGTGCCAGCTCACCCGCACCCCGCGCGGGGCGGCGGTGGAACCGGAGGTGAATTGCAGCAGCGCGCACTCGGCGGGCTCGCCGAACTCGCGCGCACCGGGCGGGCACGGGCGCAACGTCGACGCGTCGATCACCAGCGGCTCATCGGCGCGTCCCGCGGCCGTCGCCGCCTGCCGAACGAACTGCTCGAATTCGGTCGAGGTGACCACCAGCCGGGGCTCGGCCTGGATCAGAATCGCGGCGATGTGCGCGATGATCTGGTCGAGGTCACCGAACATCGGCGGCGCGACCGGCGTGAACACCCCGCCGCAGGCCCAGACCGCGTAGAACGTGGCGACACAGGGGAATCCGGTCGGCATGATCACGCACGCGCCGTCGCCGCTGCCCATCCCGTGCTGGCGCATGAGCGCGGCGATCGACCAGGTCTGTTCGGCCAGTTCGGGGTAGCTTCGATAGTCCCAGCCGTCGGCCTCGTCGGCCAAGCGGAGGCCGGCCTGCCCGGCCGGGCGGGCTAGCCAATCACGTACGGCCGCAACGTCTTTGTCATGATCCATCGCGGACATCTCCTTCGGCCAGCACAGTAACGGTTCCGTGTGTGCCATCGACCCGAATCCGCATACTGGTCCGTACCTTTTTGGTCACGTCCTTGACCTGGACCACCGTCGGCACCCCGAGCTCCCGCGCCACGATCGCGACATGGGTGAGCGGGCTGCCGCGCTCGATGACCAGCGCCGACGCCGAGGGCAGCGCGGCCACCCAGCCGGGATCGGTCCGATATGCCACCAGGATGCCACCCGCCACGTCGCGCGGCTCGTCCACGACGACCGCGGTCCCCTCGACGATCCCGGAGGCCGACGGGGTGCCCGCGAGCACCGTCCCCGCCTCGGCAGCAGGCGTATCGGTGATCGGCACCCAGCCCTGCCTCGCCAGCTCTGCCCGGCCGAAGGTCGAACCGGTGGTGACGAACCTGGCCGGCGCGACCAGCCCGGCGTCCTTGGCGCGCTGCGCCTTTCGCGTGCCGACGAGGTCGCGCAGGTCCGCGGTGTCGGCACCGTCGTAGCAGCCGCGCAGCTCATGCACGGTCAGCGAGAACACGTCGGAGAACTCGTCGATGACGCCGCGCTCGGCCAGGTCGCGGCCCATCACCCGGATCATCCGCTTGACCATGCCGAAGGCCCTGGTCCGGCAGAACCGGAGCCGTTCGCGGTGCGCGGCACAGCGGGAAACCTTGCCGCGCAACCGTTCATAGCTTCGACGGCGGAAGCCGTGCAGGTGGGCGTCCAGGTATTGCTCGGCCTCGTCGTGGTGGCCGAGCGGTGCGTCGGGCAGGGCGCTGCGCAGCATGACGAACAGGCTGGCCGGATCTTCGCGCAGGTCCGGCGTTTCCAGTTTGAGTTCGTCCAGGCTTCGATAGCCGTAGCGATCGATGTAGGCGTCGACCTTGTCCCGGAAGTCCGGGTGATCGGCGAGCGCCGGGTAGATCTGTTCCGGCGCTGTCGAATTCACCAGGGCGGTCAGCCCGGCATCGGCGCGGGCCGCGTCGGCCAGTGCCTTCATCGCGCGGGCGGGTTCGGCGGATTCGACGTCGGCGCCGGGACCGACCACCGCGTAGAGGAACCACTCCGGTGCCTTCGGAAGCAGCAGCTTGGTCAGCAGGAACATCAATCCGGTGCAGGTGAGCAGGATGGCGTCGAGCACCATCAGCGGGCCCCAGCGTTCGACCAGGTCGCGGTCCACCTTTCGGTATGCCGCATAGGCTTCGGCGCCGGACAGCGCGGTGTAGTCGATGGCGTCGTATTCGTCGTAGACGCGGTAGAAGTCGGTCATGAACTGTTCGACGATGTCGTCGATGCCGAACAGGCGGCGCAGGTAGGTGAACGTGGTCACCGACCGCGACCGCAGTCGGCTCAGCGGGTTCCGGAAGGTAAACGGGCGCAACGTCTTCGCGATGTCGTCTGCCAGCGGCTCGTCTACGCCGAGTGCGGCCTCGAGCACCTTGCGGTTCAGTGGATAGCCCGGCGCGATGCCCACCATGCGATACCAGTGCAGCAGGTTGTAGTAGACGCGGCCGTGAAAGTAACCGAGCAGCACCGGAGTCCACCGCTCGGTCTGTCGCAGTTGCGCAACGGGTACTCGGAGGGATTTCGCGTAGCCGTGGTAGACCCGGCCGTAGATGTCGGCGGCGGTGGTGTAGGTCAGCGGCGAAGTGAGGCCGTTGAAGCTTTCGATGATGTTGGAGTTGTCCCAGATTCGCTGTTCGCCGTCGGGGACTACCTCGCCGGCGCCGCGGATGATCGCGCCGGGTCGAGCACCGAGGGCCGTGGTGATCGGACGCGACTGCAGGAACCAGAGTCCGCCTTCGTCGATCGCCCATTCCACGTCCTGCGGGGCCTCGAACTCGGCCTCCACCTTGCGGCCCAGCTCGGCGACCTCGGCGATCTCGGCATCGGTCAGCACGGGCAGTTCGCGGCGCGCCGGGTCGATCTCGCTGATCGCGCAACCCTGATCGCCCTCGGCCATATAGGACCGGTCCTTGTCGCCGAGCACGCTCTCCAGCACCGCGCCCGAGGACTTGTCGACCACCACCGAATCGGCGTCAACGGCACCCGACACCAGGCCCTCGCCGAGCCCGTAGACCGCGCTGATGACCAGTTCGTCGCGGGCGCCGCTGATCGGGTTGGCCGTGAACATCACCCCGCTGGCCCGCGCCGCGATCAAGCGTTGCAGCACGACGGCGACCGCGCCCGCCCTCGGCTGCTTATTGGCGAAGGCATAGCGCAGTGATCGTTCCGAGAACGCCGACGCCCAGCAGTCGCGCACCCGGTCGAGCACCGCGTCGATGCCGTTGACGTTCAGAAAGGAATCGAACTGGCCCGCGTACGAGTGCTCAGGGCCGTCCTCGGCGACCACCGACGAGCGCACCGCGACCGGGCCCCCGAGCCGCGCGTAGGCGTCGGCGATCAACTCGCGAACCTCCGTGGGCAGTGCGGTCGCGGCAATCTCGGCACGCAACGCGGTAGCGGCCGCGAGTGCTTTACCCAGGTCATCCAGGGCTGTGACCTCGGTCACTTTTCGCAGCAGATCGGTCTCCGCGGTGAACCGCGCGAAGACCTCGGTGCCGAGCACGGTCCACTCCGGGACCCGAAACCCGCACTGCCGCAAGCGGTGCAGACCGCGCGCTTTACCGCCGCCGACTGCGGCGATCGTCGCGATATCGGTCCACGGTCCTAGCACCTGCACGGCATGCTCCCATCACCCCGTGATCATGTGTCGCAGCACAGCGCTCCGGCACGTCGAGCCGAGCAACATAGGGGGTTGTATGGATATATCCGAGAATTCAGCGCAGCGTTAGCCCACAATCCTAGGTGCTCGGTGCGGCAACCGCCCCCGTGCGCGATGACCGTTAAGCTACAAAGCAGTTTCGGTGGTGTTCGGTGAGGATGTGATTCGGGCGGTGAGTTGGACCTTCACTCCGGACGAGTTCGCCCACCTGTGGCGCGAAACCGACCTGGACCGGCACCCGTATCCGCTGCGGATACTGGAGACACCGCGCACCGAGCACGAGGCCGACCGGCTGCGCGCGACACTGGACGAACGGCTGCCGCTGCGCGCCGACCCCGATCTCAGCGCCTGCCTGCGCATTCTCGCCGCGCCGCACACCAGGATCGTCGCGATCGGCGGCACCCACACGCCGGGCAGCGAGATCCGGCTGCTCGCCGCGGCGATCTTCGACCGGGCCGTGCTCGCCGTGCAGGAGCCCGGCTCGACGCCGGATTTCGGCGGGCGCGTTCGGCTCTCGATCGGGCACAGTGGCAAGCTGGGCACCCGCATCGCCGGCCTGCTGCCCGACGCGCCGGCCGGGCGGGAACCGGCCAGGGTCGCGCCGACGGACGCCGTGCGCGACGAAGAGACGGTGGTCGCGCGGCAGCCGATCGCGCCACGCATCCGCAAGCTGCTGCTGAGACCGCACAGCGCGGAAGGGCATATCCGGATCGAGCCTGCGCTGGACCAGCCGACGCCCGCGCCGCCGATCCACTACACCTGGTTCGACGTCAAAGGCGACGGGCGCTACCTGATCAGGGCGGGCAAGGAAGTACACATCACGCCCGCCTCGGCCGAACAGATCGGCGCGCAACTGCAGAAACGCATTCAGCCGTGAACTCGTTCGTCGATGCCGACGGATAACCACTGCTGCCCCGGGCAGCGGCCACGGGCTAGTCTGAGGCTGACCGACCATCTCAGGGGTGTGCGATGACGATCGAGACCAGCCGAGCCGATATCGTCCGGTTCAAGCAAGCGGCCCAGGCAGGCACCGTCCAATTCGATCCGGCCGCGGCGCGACGATGCGCCGAGATGTACGACCAGCAGGCCGAACGACTGATCCAGCTCCAGCAGCGCCTCGAAACCGCCGCGGAACTGGGCGGATTCGGCGGATTCGTGTCGGCGCAACAGTTACAGGCCGGGTTCAATCACAAAGCACGGGATGCCGCTACGTTGCTAGATCACTACATCGAGGCCGCCTACCGGATGAAAGAAGCCTTCTTGATCAGCGGCGGATTACTCGAAGAAGCCGACGCCGCCAACGCCGCCGCCCTGCGCGCCGTCGCATCGAGGCTCCCGCGATGACCGGAAACGATCCCGACTACATCAGCTCGATGGAACATTTCGAGTCGATGCGCCACGAAGAGATCTACGCCAAGACCCAGCAGATCGATGCCGCGGAGGTTTTGCGCGCGTCCGTCGCGTGGCTGGAGGTGGCGGGCACGCTCAGCACCTCCTTCCCGCTCACCCGCGGCAGCGTGGACCGAGTGATGAACTCGATGGAGTGGAAGGGTGCGACCGCCGACGCCGCGTTCGCCAGCATCCGCAGCTTCGCCGCCTCGGCGGACGAACTCGCCGCCGTCATGGGCCAGGTGGGTGCCCGGCTCGGCGGTGTCGCCGCGGCGGCCGAAGCGGTCAAGATCGCGGTAGCACCGCCCGGCTCGTCCGGTCCGATCGGCGCGGTGGCACGACTACTCGAGGCCGCGCACGTCATCGACGCGAAAATGGCCGAGGAGGCGCTGCGCCAAGAGGCCGTGCTCGCGATGAACATGGTGTACAAACCGGCCTACGGGCTGGCAGGCAAGGCCGTTCCGGCGCTGCCTTCGCCGCCGGCGTCGTCGGACCAAGCCAAACCCGCACCCGCTGTGCCACAACAACGTCGGCCGACGCCGCAACGCCAGCCGGAATACACGCCACCCCAAAACCCTCCCCCCGCACAACCGAACGGTCACCCCACGACCCCCGCTCCGTCGGTACCGGAATCCCAAGCGCCACCGAGCACTACAACGCCGCCACGCCCGGTCCCCGACCCGCAGCCGACACCACCCCCGACCCCCCAGCACGCCCCACCACCGCCGACCCCCGACGCACCCCCGCCCACTCAGCAGGCACCGTCGACCCAGCAGGCACCTCCGCCCGCCCCGCCGACTCCCGACGCACCCCCGTCGACGCAACCGGCCCCGGCACCACAACAGGCGCCGCCGCCAACTCAACAAGCACCACCATCGTCAACCGAACACGCGCCACCACCACCGCCCCCAGCGCCACAACCGCCACCCCCCGCCCCAGCCCAACCGCCTGTCCCCCTCCCAGACCCAGGCGGCCAGCCAGGCGTAACCGGCCCGATCCCACCCGAAGGCGACCAGCAACCCCCCTCAACCACCAACCAACCCGGCGTAGTGCCCTCCCAAAAGTGACCACCGCACCGACGCCACCGAACCCGCGCCTACGGCAGACCCACTTGACGCACGCTGCATGCTCTTGACGCACGCTGCAACCTACGTCATGAGCATGCAACGTACGTTAAGTCGTTGGGGGTTAGACGTTTACGAGGTCGTCGGCGTGGATTACGGGGCGTTGCATGGTTTCTGGGAGTTCGGCGGTGGAATGGCCGAGTATGGGGGTTAGTTCGGTGCTGTCGTAGGCGACCACGCCCCTGGCGACTATGTGGTTGTCGGTGGTTATCAGGTCTACTACGTCGCCGCCGTAGAAGCGGCCTTTTAGGGCGGTGATGCCTGCGGCTAGTAGGGAGCGGCGGGCGGCTACGGCTTGGGCGGCGCCGTCGTCGATGAGGAGGGCGCCACGGCTGTCGGCGGCGTGGCGGACCCAGAACTTGCGGGCGGACAGGCGGATTGGGCGGGCGGCGAAGGCGGTGCCGACCTGGCCGGTGGTCAGGGCCTCGGCTGCGGAGGTGGCCGCGGCCAGGAGGACGGGGACGCCCGCGTCGGCGGCGAGGCGGGCCGCGGAGAGTTTGGATGCCATGCCGCCGGTGCCGAGTGCGCCACCGCTGCCTGCGATTACGCCGTCGAGGTCGGCGCTGCTGTGCACCTCGGGGATGAAGGTGGCGGCACCCTTGCGTGGGTCGCCGTCGTAGAGGCCTTCGACATCGGAGAGCAGGACCAGGGCGTCGGCACCAACCAGGTGAGCGACCAGGGCGGCGAGACGGTCGTTGTCGCCGAAGCGGATCTCTTCCGTTGCGACGGTGTCGTTTTCGTTCACCACGGCGATCGCGCCGAGGGAACGGAGGCGGTCCAGCGTGCGCTGGGCGTTGCGGTGGTGCTCGCGGCGGGCGAAATCGTCCGCGCTCAACAGGACTTGGCCGACTGTGCGGCCGTAACGGCCGAAGGAGGTACCCCACGCGTGCGCCAGTGCGAGCTGACCGACGCTGGCGGCGGCCTGCTTGGTGGCCAGATCGCGCGGGCGGCTGCTGAGTCCGAGCGGTGCGATCCCCGCGCCGATCGCGCCCGAAGACACCACCACCACATCGGATCCCGCGCGCATCCGCGCCTCGACCGCATCGGCGAGCAGATCGAGGCGCGCGGTGTCGAGCCCACCCTTCAGACTGGTCAGCGCCGACGACCCGATCTTCACCACGACCCGGCGCGCCGACGCGATCGCCAGACGCGCCTCACTCAGGCCCGAATCCGACTCGGTAGCACCCGAACTCACTGTCATCGCAATCGAACTCCCTGCGCAGCAATAGAACTCGCCGATGCCGAAGCGCGCACGGCTACTCCTCGTCGTCCTGCACCAGCCCGCGGCGCACCCGGGAGGCGTGCTTGCGCTCGGAGGCGCTGATCCGATCGTCTTGTTCCAGGCGGATATCGGTGCCGCGGCCGGTGGGCACCCGGTCGATGCCCGCGGTGATCTGCGGCTCCCATTCGAAGGTCACGTTGCCGATGGTCACCGGGGCGCCCGGCTCGGCTCCCTGCTTGACCAGCTCGTCCTCGACGCCGAGGCGGGCAAGGCGGTCGGCGAGGTAGCCGACGGCCTCGTCGTTGTCGAACTGCGTCTGGACGACCCAGCGCTCGGGCTGCGAACCGCGCACGATGAAGCCACCGGGCTCCGCCGGATCCGCGATCACGCTGAAGCCGGTCTGGTTGACCGCGATCGGCCGGATCACCGGGCGCGCCGGCGCCGCCTTCGGATGTGCCTCCCGGTATTTCAGTACCAGGTCGGCGAGCGCGAAGGTTAAGGGCCGCAAGCCTTCTCGGCTCACCGCCGAGATCTCGAAGACCGGCCAGCCGCGGGCGGTGAATTCGGCGGTGACCATCTCGGCCAGCTCGGCGGCATCGGGCACGTCGATCTTGTTCAGGATCACCACGCGCGGCCGGTCGGCGAGGTCGCCGAGGTCGGCGTCGGCGCTGAGCGCCGGGCGGTAGGCGGCGAGCTCGGCTTCCAGCGCGTCCACGTCGGAGACGGGGTCGCGGCCGGGTTCGAGGGTGGCACAGTCGACTACGTGCGCGAGCACCGCGCAGCGTTCCAGGTGCCGCAGGAAGTCGAGGCCGAGGCCGCGCCCTTCGCTGGCACCGGGGATCAGGCCTGGCACGTCGGCCACGGTGAAGGTGGTGTCTCCGCTGAGTACCACACCGAGGTTGGGCACCAGGGTGGTGAACGGGTAGTCGGCGATCTTCGGCTTGGCCGCCGACAGCACCGACACCAGCGAGGACTTGCCCGCGGACGGGAAGCCGACGAGGCCGACATCGGCGACGGACTTCAGTTCGAGGACCAGGTCGATCTCTTCGCCGTCCTCGCCGAGCAGCGCGAAGCCGGGGGCCTTGCGCGCCTTCGAGGCGAGTGCGGCATTGCCGAGGCCACCGCGGCCGCCGCGGGCGGCGATGAACCGGTTGCCCGCGCCGACCAGGTCCATCAGGACCTTGCCGTCGCCGTCGAGCACCATGGTGCCGTCGGGCACCTTGAGCAGCAGGTCGGTGCCCTGCTTGCCGTCGCGGTTGCTGCCTTCGCCCGGCTTGCCGTTGCCCGCCTTGGCGTGCGGGTGGAAGTGGAAGTCGAGCAGGGTGTGCACGTTGGGGTCGACCTCGAGGATCACGTCCCCGCCGTTGCCGCCGTTGCCGCCGTTGGGGCCGCCGAGCGGCATGAACTTCTCGCGGAGTACCGAAGCACACCCGTGTCCGCCTTTGCCGGCACGCACGTGCAGTACGACGCGGTCGATGAACTTGGACATTTCCGAATCATCCTCCTTCAGGACTGGTCGATCGCAGTGGTGCGCGGGAAACGCGCTTTGTCTTCTGAAAACGCGCGCCGTCTTCTGAAAACGCGAAAGCGGGCCAGGGTTGCGACCCTGACCCGCTCGGCTGTTGTCTGGAGAGGTAAGGCCTAGGCCTCGACCGGCTCCGGGACGACGATGTTGACGGTCTTGCGTCCGCGCTTGGTGCCGAACTCGACCGCGCCCGCCGCGAGGGCGAACAGGGTGTCGTCACCGCCACGGCCGACGTTCACGCCGGGGTGGAAGTGGGTTCCGCGCTGACGCACCAGGATCTCGCCTGCGTTGACCTTCTGGCCGCCGAAACGCTTGACGCCGAGGCGCTGGGCGTTGGAATCGCGACCGTTCCGGGAGCTGGAAGCACCCTTCTTGTGTGCCATAGCTGAATCTCCTCGGGATGTCTTACTTGATGCCGGTGACCTTGATGACCGTCAGCGGCTGACGGTGACCTTGACGCTTGTGGTAGCCGGTCTTGTTCTTGAACTTGTGGATGCGGATCTTCGGGCCCTTTGTCTGCTCGACGACCTCTGCGGCCACGGAGACCTTGGCCAGCTTTGCGGCGTCGGTGGTCAGGTCGGCCCCGTCAACGACGAGAACCGGATCCAGGGCGACGGAAGTACCCGGCTTACCCTCGATCTTCTCGACCTTCACCAGGTCACCGACCGCGACCTTGTACTGCTTTCCGCCGGTCTTGACGATCGCGTACGTTGCCATCGGTCGGCTTCCTCCACTCGATTAAGTACAGTCATGTTTCTTCTCGCGACACAACTGCGCGACGCGAGATGTTCTTGGCTGGCTTGCTGCGCGGGGCGTGGTATAACGCCCATCGCCAGGCAGCGACCGACCAAGGTTACCAGAGCACCCCTTCAACGACACAATCCGCCCGTCGGCAGCCTGCGAGCAACCCTTTGCCCGTGCGTTTCCGGCGCTGCGGCGAAGCACCTCGGACACCGCCGTAGCGGGGCCCTGTGCGGCCGGTACCCAACGACGCGGCCGATCCCACCCAAGGGTGTGATCGGCCGCGTCGAAGCTGTCAGATCAGCTGCTACGACTCCGCAGGCGGCGGGCCCGCAGGACGTCCGACGGCACGACGCCGCGGCTTGCGGACCGGCACCTCGACCGGGACATCGGCGGTGAAGTCGACAGCGGGCGCAGGCGCCTGATCCGCGGTCGGCAGCACGAACACCGCACCACTGCTGTCCGCGGCCGGAGCCGCGGCCGAACGAGCGACCCTGCGCCGCCGGCTCGTGCGCGGTGCCGCCTCTGGCGCACCGTTGGTTACCGCACGATCCGCGGCGGGCGGTGCCGTCGATTCCGCGGGAGCCGGTGGCTCCGGGGCCTCGGCGACCGGTGCGGCCTCGGTGGGCGCGTCCGCAACGGGCGCGTCGGGCTCGGCTGCGACGACCTCGGTTTCGAGCGGCTCGGCCGACACCGACGCACTCGCCGCGGCGATCGACTCGTCCGGACCCGCCACCGACTCGTCCGTGGCGATATCCGCCTCGTCCGCGTCACCGTGGTGCGCGGCCATCGCCAACGCGACCGGGTGCGCCCGCTTGACGGCGATGTCCTCCTCGGACTCCACCGGCGCGGTCCCGTTGGTCGCGACGACCGGCACGGCCGGTGCCGCACCCTTGTCGCGGCCACGGCGGCGACGCGATCCGGTTTCCCGGGCGACGCCCCGTGCGCCCCCGTCGTCGCCGGAGGACGGCTCGACCGGGTAGGCGTGCACCAGGATGCCGCGCCCATGGCAGTGCTCACAGGTGGTCGAGAACGCCTCGACCAGGCCGGTGCCCAGCTTCTTACGGGTCATCTGCACCAGGCCGAGCGAGGTCACCTCGGACACCTGGTGGCGGGTGCGGTCCCGGCCGAGTGCTTCGGTGAGCCTGCGCAGCACCAGGTCCCGGTTCGATTCGAGCACCATGTCGATGAAGTCGACGACGATCATGCCGCCGATATCGCGCAACCGCATCTGGCGCACGATCTCCTCGGCCGCCTCCAGGTTGTTGCGGGTGACCGTCTCTTCCAGGTTGCTGCCGCCGGAACCGGTGAACTTGCCGGTGTTGACGTCGACCACGGTCATCGCCTCGGTGCGGTCGATCACCAGGGTGCCGCCCGAGGGCAACCACACCTTGCGATCGAGCGCCTTGGCGAGCTGTTCGTCGATCCGGTAGGCCTCGAACACGTCGACGCCGTTGTTCTCGTGCCGGGACACCCTGGCGAGCATTTCCGGCGCGACGGTGCCGATGTACTTCTCGACCGTGCTCCAGGCGCGGTCACCCTCGATGACGAGCTTGGAGAAGTCCTCGTTGAACAGGTCGCGGATGACCTTGACCAGCAGGTCGGGCTCTTCGTACAGCGTCTTGGGCTGGCCGTCGTTCTTGCCTTCGGCGGCCTTCTCGATGGTTCGCCACGTCGCCTGCAGCCGTTCCACGTCGCGGGCCAGCTCGTCCTCGGCGACGCCCTCGGACGCGGTGCGGATGATCACACCGGCGTCGTTGGGGACGATGTCGCGCAGGATTTCCTTGAGCCGCTTGCGTTCGGTGTCGGGCAGCTTGCGGCTGATGCCGGTGGAGGTGCCGCCGGGCACGTACACCAGGAAGCGACCGGCCAGGCTGATCTGCGTGGTCAGCCGGGCGCCCTTGTGCCCGACCGGATCCTTGGAGACCTGCACGAGCACGAGTTCACCGGGCTTGAGCGCCTGTTCGATCTTGCGCTCTTTACCGCCGAGACCGGCGGCCTCCCAGTTCACCTCGCCCGCGTACAGCACGCCGTTGCGGCCGCGGCCGATATCGACGAACGCCGCCTCCATGCTCGGCAATACGTTCTGCACCTTGCCGAGGTAGACGTTGCCGACCATCGACGCGGAACCGGTGCTGGTGACGAAGTGCTCGACCAGGATGTTGTCCTCGAGCACGGCGACCTGGGTGGCGGTCGGGTGGTCGGGGAACGCCTTCTCGCGCACCACCATCACCCGGTCCACCGCTTCGCGACGGGCCAGGAACTCCGACTCGGTCAGGATCGGCGGCCGACGCCGACCGGCCTCGCGACCGTCGCGCCTGCGCTGCCGCTTGGCCTCGAGCCGGGTGGAACCGGTGATGCCCTGCACCTCGTCGACGGCGGTGGCCCGGCTGCGGCTCTTGTTCCGCGGCTCGCGCTCGTGCACGACGGTGTTCGGCGGGTCGTCCTCGGTGGCGGCGACGGCCTCGGCCTCGGCGGTGTCGCCCGCCACCTTGCGACGGCGACGACGACGGCGGCGACGGCTCGCGCCCTCCGGCTCGTTCTCGTCGTCGTCGGAATCGCTGGTGTCATCGGACGAGTCGCCGGCGTCCGCGGTGGTGTTGTCGGCGGTGTCGCCGCTCTGCTCGTCCTCGTTGTCGTCCGAGTCGTTCTCGTCGTCGGCGTCGCCCTGCTGCTCGCCGCGACCGCGACCGCGACCACGACGGCCACGGCGCCTGCGACGCGGCTGACCGTCGGCGTCGCCCTGCTGATCGGTCGACTCCTGGTCGTCCTCGATCGTCTCGGGCTCTTCCTCCGGCTGCGGCTCCTCGACCACCGGCTCTTCGCGCTGGACAACACGCTCGGTGCGGCGCTTGCGGCGGGTCTGCTCGGCGGCCGCGGCATCGGGCGGCAGGAACAGCGGTGCCTGCACGACGGCGGCGGACTCGAAGACCACCGGCGCGGCGACGTGCGGCTCTTCCCGGACCGGGTGGGTGAACAGCTGCACCGAGGGCTGGTGCGCGACTTCGTTCGGGTTCTCGGCGCCGGAGTTGCCGATCAGCGGCTCGGGCGCGGAGAAGACCAGCCCGCCGTGACCGCGGCTAGGCGCGGGCTCCGGCTCGGCCGGGGCTTCGACCGGCGCCGCGGGCGGCGGCTCGACCGGCTGCTCGGCCGCGGCTTGCGGCGCTTGGGCGTCGCCCTCCGGCGGACCGAGCGCGTCGCGGACAGATTCCGCGATCGCCCGATCGACGTTCGATTGCGCGCTGCGCGCGTCGGACCCCAACTCGGTGAGCTTGGCCAGGATGCGCTTGCTCGTTACCCCCAGCAGCTTGGCGAGTGCGTGAACTCGGATTCGCTCCGGCAATTGTTCGGCATCCTGTGGTGTTGTTTCCAATGGCTCTTTTTCGGCCACGAAGTCTCCTCGGACCCCCGGGCGCGTCCCTCCCGGTAAGGAGTGAAGCGGCCGACGCGGGGGCACTGTCCGTTCGCCTCACGCCGCTTGGCGCAAGGTCATATGGTCTCGCCCCGCATGTCCGGTTATCACCATGGTGTTCGTCGGTTTGGGCTAACTGGTCACGCGGCGCCTGGCTGTTGGCTGAACTCCACAGTTGTGAGCGCTCATCCAGCGTGCCGACGCGAACAGCGGGCCCAGCGACCGGGCCTTTTGTCCGTGGCAGCGATGATCGGCATCGAACCGCGGTGTGTCATCCGGCTGCGATGGCCCCGATAGTCCACGTACCTGCGCGAACAGTCGGCATCAAAAGCAGCCGATGTCAGTATCCCATACCGAGCGCCGCGGGCTGACCGCGGCGCACGACTAACCTCGCCGAGGTTCGGTCAGTCGCACACCGCTGGGCGCTATGTCTTTGCTTCGCCCGCAGCGCTCACTCACAACTGTGTTCAAATCGCAAACTATTTTCAGGCCGGAAACTCCGGGAACCACAGAGCAATCTCGCGCTTGGCCGATTCGGGCGAATCGGACCCGTGTACCAAGTTCTCCTGGGTTTCCAGGGCGAAGTCGCCGCGAACGCTGCCCGGCACGGCCTTTTCCACCGGGTCGGTGCCGCCGGCGATCTGCCGGAACGCCGCGATGGCGCGCGGCCCCTCCAAGATGGCCGCGACAACGGGGCCGGAGGTGATGAATTCGATCAGGGAGCCGAAGAACGGCTTTTCGGCGTGCTCGGCGTAGTGGCCCTTGGCCAGGTCCTCGGACACATGCTTCAGCTCGAGGGCCGCGATCTTCAGGCCCTTGCGCTCGATTCGTACCAGCACCTCGCCGACGAGGCCACGGGCCACACCGTCCGGCTTGATGAGTACCAACGTCTGCTCAGTCACGGCGCACACTCTAACCGGCACCCCCGGCGGGTACCGAACTCGCGGTGAGATCGGTGCACCGGCGCGCTGCGGCGAACGGCCGGAAACCGTCCTGGAGCGGCCAGATTCAGGAGGAACGCGGGGCCCGCTGACTCGGCAGCAAACCCTTCTCCATCCGGCCGCGCACGTCGGCGCGCAGCACCAGAATGAAGCCCCAGACCACCGCGAAGACGATGCCGATGACCCCGATGGACAGATGGATGAAGGTGCCGAGCAGCACGAACACCTGCAGCCCGAGATTGAACGGCATCGCCCACGACCGGCGCTGCACGCCCGCGCCGAGGAACATCACCACGGCGAGCACCACCAGGTAGGTGCCCGACGCCCAGGTGACTCCGCCGCCGACCGCACCGACGACCGGCAGCGCGAGCAACACCACGATCGCCTCTAGGATCAGCGTGCCCGCCATGACGCCGCGGAAGCCCTTCCACGGATCGGTCGTCGGTGCCGGTACCGAATCGGGTTGGGCAGGCTCGGTCATGCGGGGTCCTTTCCGAACAGCGCGCGCGTCGCGCCTGCCGTCACCACGGAGCCGGTCACCACTACGCCGGCACCGGACACCATCTCCCCCGCTTCGCCCACTTCCTCGGCGATGGCGATCGCGGTCTCCAGCGCGTCCGGCAGGGTCGGCGCGGTGATCACCCGCTCGTCACCGAAGCGCTGCACGGCGCGGTCGGCGAGCACGTCGACGTCCATCGCGCGCGGCGAACCGTTGCTGGTGACGACGATCTCGTCGAGCACCGGCTCCAGCGCGGTGAGGATGCCGTCGGCGTCCTTGTCGGCGAGTACGGAGACCACACCGACCAGCTTGCGGAAGTCGAACTCCGCGGTCAACGTCGCGGCGAGCGCCTGCGCGCCCGCCGGGTTGTGCGCGGCGTCGATGAAGATGGTCGGCGCGTTGCGCATCCGCTCGAGCCGGCCCGGGCTGGTCACGTTCGCGAAACCGGCCCGGATGGCTTCGATGTCGAGCTGCCGGTCGGCACCGGCACCGAAGAACGCCTCGACCGCCGCGAGCGCGAGCACCGCGTTGTGTGCCTGGTGCTCGCCGTGCAGCGGCAGGAAGATCTCGTCGTACACCCCGCCGAGGCCCTGCAGTTCGAGCTGCTGGCCGCCGATCGCGATCTGCCTTGCCAGTACTCGGAATTCGCCGCCTTCGCGCGCCACCGCGGCGTCCATTTCGACGGCCCGGCGCAGCAGCACGTCCATCGCCTCCGGGTCCTGCTCGGCGATGACGACGACGGTGTCGCGCGGCACCAGGCTCTCCGGTGCGCGTTTGATGATCCCGGCCTTCTCCCCCGCGATGGCGGTGAGGTCGGTGCCGAGGTAGTCGGTGTGGTCGAGGCCGATCGGGGTGATCACCGCGACCTGCCCGTCGATCACGTTGGTGGCGTCCCAGGTGCCGCCCATGCCGGTCTCCACGATCGCCACGTCGACGGGCGCCTCGGCGAAGGCGGCGAACGCCATCCCGGTGAGCACCTCGAACTTGCTCATCGCCGGACCGCCCGCCTCGGCCGACTGCGCGTCGATCATCTCGATGAACGGCTGCAGCTCCTGGTAGGTGTCCACATACCTGGCCGGCGTGATCGGCGCGTTGTCGATGCTGATCCGCTCAGTGGCCAGCTGCAGGTGCGGGCTGGTGATCCGGCCGGTGCGCCGGTGCAACGCGGTGAGCAGCGCGTCGATCATCCTGGTCACCGAGGTCTTGCCGTTGGTGCCCGCGACGTGGATCGCCGGATAGCTCTGCTGCGGCGAACCGAGCAGGTCCATCAGGGTGGCGATGCGGGTGAGCGACGGCTCGATCTTGGTTTCCGGCCAGCGGGTGTCGAGTTCGGCCTCCACCAGCGCCATTTCGGCCAGCTCGACCGGCGACGGCCCGGAACTCAGCCGCGGCCCGGCGGCCGGGTGGCGCAGGTCGTCGCCGTACTGCGGTTCGGGTTCGTGGTTCATTTACCGCTCAGTTCTGCGAGTCGGGCACCGATGCGCGCCACCTCGGCGGCGGCGACCGCTTGCCGGTCCTTGATCTTCGCGACCACCGGCTCCGGCGCCTTGGCGAGGAACGCCTCGTTGCCGAGTTTGGCTGCGGTGCCTGCCAATTCCTTTTCCGCCGCGGCCAGGTCCTTCTCCAGGCGGCGGCGTTCGGCGTCCAGGTCGACGGCGCCGGAGGTGTCCAGCTCGACAGTGACGGTGGCACCGCTCAGCCGGACCTCCACGGTCGCGGTCGCCGCGAACTCGTCGCCGGGCTCGGTGAGCCGGGCCAGGTTCGCGACCGAGTCGTGCAGTGCGGTCAGGCCTGCGGTGTCCAGGCCGATCAGCTTGGCCCCCACCTTCTGCTTGTCGGCCAGGCCCTGATCGCCGCGGAACCGGCGGATTTCGGTGATCAACCGCTGGGTGTCCGAAATACGTTGCGCCGACACCTGATCCGTCGGCACACCGGAGGCCTGCGGCCACGCGGCGATCACCAGGGACTCGCCGTCGGTCAGCGCCTGCCACAGCGATTCGGTGACGAACGGGATGACCGGATGCAGCAGGCGCAGCACCGCGTCGAGCACGGTGCCGAGCACCACCTGGGTGGCGTCGGTGCGCGGGCCTTCCTCAGCGAACTGCACCTTGGTCAATTCCAGGTACCAGTCACACAATTCGTCCCAGGCGAAGTGGTACAGCGCCTCGCAGGCCTTGCCGAACTCGTAGCTGTCCAGCGCCGAATCCACCTCGGCGCGCACCTCTTCGAGCCGATCCAGGATCCAGCGGTCGGCATCGGTGAGCAGGGCGCGATCGGGCAGCTCACCGGTCCGTGCGCCGTTCATCAGCGCGAACTTGGTGGCGTTGAACAGCTTCGTCACGAAGCTGCGCGAGGCAAGCGCGTGCTGTTCGCCGACGGAGAGGTCGCCGCCGGGCTGCGCGCCACGGGCCAGGGTGAATCGCAGTGCGTCGGCACCGTATTCGTTGATCCAGGCCAGCGGGTCGATGCCATTGCCGCGCGACTTCGACATCTTCTTGCCGTACTGGTCGCGAATCAGGCCGTGCAGGAACACATCCTTGAACGGAACCTGATGGCCCTCTTTGCCCGCAGTCAGCACCGGGTCGTCGCCGACAAACGTACCGAACATCATCATCCGCGCCACCCAGAAGAACAGGATGTCGTAACCCGTGACGAGAACGCTTGTCGGATAGAACTTCTCGAGTTCCGGAGTGGCGTCGGGCCAGCCCATGGTGGAGAACGGCCACAGACCCGAGGAGAACCAGGTATCGAGCACGTCCGGGTCCTGCACGTAGCCCTCGGGCGCGGTCTCGCCGGGGCCGACGCAGATCACGTCGCCCTCGGGGCCGTACCAGATCGGGATGCGGTGTCCCCACCAGAGCTGCCGGGAGATGCACCAATCGTGCATGTTGTCGACCCAGTCGAACCAGCGCGGCTCCGAGCTGGCCGGGTGAATCACGGTGTCGCCGTTGCGGACCGCGTCACCGGCGGCCTTGGCCAGCGACTCGACCTTGACCCACCACTGCATGGAGAGTCGCGGTTCGATCGGCTCGCCGCTGCGCTCGGAATGCCCGACGCTGTGCAGGTACGGCCGCTTCTCGGCGACCACGCGGCCCTCGGCGGCCAGCCGCTCACGCACCGCGACGCGCGCCTCGAACCGGTCCATGCCGTCGAATTCGGTTCCGGTGCCGATGATTCGGCCGCGCTCGTCCATGATGTTCGGCATCGGCAGGTTGTGCCGCACGCCCATCTCGAAGTCGTTGGGGTCGTGCGCGGGGGTGATCTTCACTGCGCCGGAACCGAATTCGGGGTCGACGTAGTCGTCGGCGATGATCGGGATCTGCCGCCCGGTGATCGGGTGCTCCAGGGTGGTGCCGATCAGCGCCTGGTAGCGCGGGTCGTCGGGGTGCACGGCCACCGCGGTGTCGCCGAGCATCGTCTCGACGCGGGTGGTCGCCACGATCACGTGCGGTTCGTTGTCGTCGAGCGAGCCGTACCGCAGCGAGACCAGTTCGCCGGGGATCTCCTGGAAGTTGACCTCGATGTCGGAGATGGCGGTGCGCAGCGCGGGCGACCAGTTGACCAGTCGCTCGGCGCGGTAGATCAGGCCCGCGTCGTAGAGCCGCTTGAAGATCGTCTGCACGGCCCGGGACAGGCCGTCGTCCATGGTGAACCGGTCGCGGTTCCAGTCGACGCCGTCGCCGAGCGCGCGCATCTGCCACTGGATGGCGCCGCCGGATTCGCGCTTCCAGTCCCAGACCTTGTCGATGAACAGCTCGCGGCCGAAGTCTTCCTTGGTCTTGCCGTCGACGGCGAGCTGTTTCTCCACGATCGTCTGGGTGGCGATGCCCGCGTGGTCCATGCCCGGCAGCCACAGCACCTCGTAGCCCTGCATGCGCTTGCGGCGGGTGAGCGCGTCCATGATGGTGTGGTCGAGGGCGTGGCCCATGTGCAGGTTGCCGGTGACGTTCGGCGGCGGCAGCACGATCGAATAAGGCGGCTTGTCGCTGGCGGGGTCGGCCGCGAAATAGCCAGCGGCTACCCAGCGCTCGTACATCGAGGCCTCTACCTCGCCGGGGTTCCAGCTCTTGGGGAGGGCATCGGCACGATTACGCGTCTTGTCAGGGGCTGCGCTGGTCACCCGACGATTCTAGTGGTCCGGCTCAATCGATTTCCGCAGGGTGTGAGGCGGCACCGGACGGTCGGGCCGAATGCCCATGGTTGGCGTTATGTCCTGCGCGTCGTGTGAGACTTGCCGGTGTGAGTGAGCTCGGCGAATTCCTGAGGGCCAAGCGTGCGTCGATCGTGCCGGAGCGGGTCGGCCTCGCGCCGGTCGGCAATCCGCGACGGGTGAGCGGGTTGCGCCGCGAGGAGGTCGCGCTGCTTGCCTCGATGAGCGTCGATCAGTACACCCGGCTGGAGCTGGGGAGAGTGACCCGCGTCTCGGATCAGGTACTCGACGGCATCGCGCGTGCGCTGCTGCTGACCGAGGCCGAGCAGTCGTACCTGCGGCTGCTCATGGTGCCGCACAACGGGATCGGACAGAAAGGAAGGCGGAGTCTTCGGTGGATGAGGGACACCGAAGACTCCGCCTACACCTGAAAGCCTACCGTCCCAACTGGAAGGGATCGGGAATCCATAAGCAATTCTCAGAATCTGGCATTTTCTACCCTTGATCTCCGAATTAACCGGTGAAAACGGGCACCTGGGCGGCTAGCGTGAGGTCGACGAACGTGTCCATATTGTCCGTTCTTGCCAGATCGGCCGCAGGTGCGGACCCTGGAAGGCGTGAACGCATCCGCTAGTCCGATTCAGGGAGATCTCAGTGAAAATGCAGGGTTTTCCCCGTTGTCGGACGGGCGGCCGCTGGGGACCCTGGAAGAGGTGAACCCTCCGCTCGCCCTCGCCCCCGAGGCATTACTGCCCCGCCTCGCGCCGGATGCCGTGCACGATCTACGAGGTAGGGCGGTCGACGAGTTGCACTATCCGCCCATGTCGGCGTTGGTCGTCGCCGGGATACCCGGGGCGGGCAAGAGCACGGTGCTGCGCCGATTCTTCGGCGCGACCACTGAGGCCGAGGATCCATCCTGCGGGCCGGAGGGGTCGATGGTATTGGACTCGCTGCAAGCCCGGAACAGGTTGCGGCACCGGCTCGGCTGGCTGCCGTATTCGCTGTGGCGACCGGTCGTGCATGTCGCGCATTTCGCGGGAATTCGTGCGGCACTGCGTGATACGGACGGGCCGGTGGTCATCCACGACTGTGCGACCACCGGTTGGGCGCGGCGGATCATTTCGTTCTGGGCCGCGGGCTACGGCAGGGAGCTGCACCTGATCCTGCTCGATGTGCCGACCGCGGTGGCCCGCGCCGGGCAGCACGCACGCGGGCGGCGGTCCAATCGAATGACCTTCGTGCTGCACTGCTTTCGCTGGCGACGGCTGATGGAACGCCTACGCGCCGGTGGTGGCCTGCGACCCACGCCGGAGTCGCTGGTGATCATCGACCGGATCACCGTCGATCGCATGCGGCGCGTCACGTTCGCCGCATAGCAGACCGCTGCGGTCATCGGAAAGCCTTGCCCGTCAACACAGCCCAGGGCGTCAAGGTCTCAGGGGACCAACACTGTCAGCGCGCCCGGGACGGCACGGATAGTGATCGGCAGCATGCCCGCCGGTTCGCCGTCCGCGGTCGCGGGAGCACCGGGCGCGGTCAGGGTGATTTCGGCGGCTCGATACTGCTTGACCTCCGGGTGATTCTGCCGCTTGCCCGCGGACAGCGCGGGCAGCAGGCGCAGCATCTCCGATCGGGACAGCGCGCCGACCACGGTGAGGTCGAGCAGGCCGTCGTCGAGCGCCGCGTCCGGGCAGATCAGCATGCCGCCGCCGTAGGTGCGGGTGTTGCCGACGGCGACCATCACCGCGTTCGACGCCAACGCCGAGCCCGCACCAGGGTTCGTCAGGCCTTCGGTGACCGCGCCGGTCAACTCGATCCGATAGGGCACGGTGAACCGGCCGGAGATCTCGGCCAGCGCGGCGACGGTGTACCGCAGTCGTCCCCTCGGCCAGCGCATGGCGTTGGCGCGCAGGGTGACTCGGGCGTCGAACCCGGTGCCGGTGACGGTGGCGAACCACATCGGCGCGGATTCCGGTGCGGGCAGGTCGATCTGGCCGAGGTCGATGGTCCTGGTGCGCCCGTCGGCCACGACATCGGCCGCGGCGATCGGATCCTCGGTGGGCACACCGAGTTCTCTGGCCAGGTCGTTGCCGGTGCCCGCGGGGACTAAACCGAGCGGCACGCCCGTTCGCGCGACGGCGTCGAGGGTCACGTTGATCAGGCCGTCGCCGCCGACGCAGACCACCGCGTCGGAGTTGCCGCGCTCGATCGAATCCCGCACCAGCCGTACCGTTTCGGCGGCCGACGGTGCCCGCACCTCGGCGACCTCGATCCCACGTTCGCGTAACCGGGCCAGCGCCGCGGTCGCGACGTCCTGGCCGGCGCCGAGCCCCGCGTGCCGATTGGTCACCACGGTGACCGCACGCACGGCTCGGGATGAATTCTGCGTCACGGAACCAGCTTTCCAGGATTGAGGATGCCCGCGGGGTCCACTTCCGCCTTCACCGCGCGCAATACGCGCACCCCGAGGTCACCGATCTCGGCGGGTAGCCACGGGCGGTGGTCGGTGCCGACCGCGTGATGGTGCGTGATGGTGCCGCTTGCCGCCACGATCGCGTCGCCGACGGCCTGTTTCGCCGTGTGCCACTGGGCAATCGGATTGTCGAGCTGCTTGGCGACGATGGTGAAGTACAGCGACGCACCCGTCGGGTAGGTGTGCGAGATGTGGCACATGACCAGCGGCGGGGTGCCTTGTCCGGCGAGCGAATCGGTCAGCGCCGCAGTCACCTTCGCCTTGAGGTTGGCGAGGTTCGCCCAGGTGGTCGCGGTCTCCAGCGTTTCGCACAGCACGCCGACGTCCAGCAGCGCATCGCGCATGTACGGCGCGCCGAAGCGGCCGTGCTCCCATTCCTCGGCCGGAGTTTCGCCGAGCGCGGTGCCACCCGCGGCGGTGAGCAGTGCGCCCGCTTCGGCGCTGCGTGCGGCGACGTGCGCCGCCGAGCCTTCGAAGGTGGTGATGGCCAGGCAGCCGGATATCGCTTGGCCGCCGATATCGCCGGCCCGCGCCAGATTGATCCCGGTCTCGGCCTCGTCGGATAGTCGAAGCACCGTCGGCGCCGCACCTGCCTGCACGACCGAACGCAGTGCGGCGGCGCCGGTTTCGAAGTCGGGGAACGACCATCCTTGGTAGGCAGTGGTTTCCGGCACCGGGTGTGCCCGCACCGTGACCTCGGTGATCACCCCGAGCGCGCCCTCCGAGCCGACGAACAACTCACGCAGGTCTGGACCCGCGGCAGACGCGGGTGGGCGGCCGAGTTCCACCGCACCGGTGGGTGTCGCGATCTTCAGCCGCTGCACCATGTCGTCGAAGCGCCCATAGCCGGCCGAGGCCTGCCCGGACGACCGAGTAGCGGCGAATCCACCGATGCTGGCGAATTCGAAGCTCTGCGGGAAGTGCCCGAGCGAAAGTCCCTGGGCGCGAAGCAGTTCCTCGGCACGCGGCCCGGTGAGTCCGGCCCCGAGGGTGGCCATGCCGCTGACCGGGTCGATCTCCGACACCGCGTCGAGCCTGCGCAGGTCGAGCGCGATCACCGTGTCGAAGCGCCCGCGGGCCGGGTCGACGCCGCCGACCACGCTGGTGCCGCCGCCGAACGGGACGACCGCGATGGCGTGCTCGGCGCAGTAGGCGAGCACGGCGAGTACTTGGTCGTGATCGGCGGGGAAGACGACGGCATCCGGTGCGTCTTGCGGGCCCTCGGCCCGGCGACGCAGCAGGTCAGGGGTGCTCTTGCCGCCCGCGTGCCGCAGCCGATCTTGGTGGTCGGCCGAGACGTTGTCCGCGCCGACCACCTCGACCAACCCGTCTCGTTGGGCAGGCGTGAGCGCCGACTCTCGGAGTGACACTTCGCCCTCATCGCGGCGCGCCACCGGGTCGCCGGACACTCCGAACACCTGCGTCAGGAGGCCCCGGATCTGTGCCGATAACGGCTTGTGTCCGGCCGGAATGCCCCAGGCATCCCAGACCATACTCGCCGCGCCCCCGGTTACGCCCGAGTTCTTTGCCGGAGCCGATCCCTCGCCGGTGTGCTTCTGCGTCTCGACCATGCGTTACAGTTTGACATAGAATGTCAAGCAGTAACGAACCCGACCTCCCGAAGGTGACGCCTTGACCGCTCCAGCCGGCCCCGCCGACGACGACGCGCTCTCCGCCATCGACCTGGCGATCCTCGACGCGGCCCGGCGCTGCGTGGAAGAGTTCGGCGTGCGCCGCACCACCCTCACCGAGGTGGCCCGGCGGGCCGGAGTCAGCAGGCCGACCGTCTACCGGCGCTGGCCCGACACCGGAGCGCTGGTCGCCGAACTGCTGGTGCGCGAGCTGCGCGCGATCGTCGCCGCCACCATGCCGAGCGCGGGCATCGGCCGCACCAAGCTGGTCACGGGCATCGTCGCGGGCGCGGTCAAGATTCGCTCGAATCCGTTGTTCGGCAAGATCTTCCGCACCGACACCGACCTGATGCTCACCTACGTCTTCGGCCGTCTCGGCCGCAACCAGCGCGCACTGATCGAGTTGTTCGCCGCGGGAATTCGCGAGGGTCAGCAGGACGGGTCGATTCGCGACGGCGACCCGGAGCAGCTGGCCACCATGCTGCTGTTGATCGCGCAGTCGGCGGTCCAGTCGGCGGGCACGGTCGCCCCGCTGCTTGCCGGAACCGACCTGGACACCGAACTGGCCAACGCGCTCGACGGCTATCTCGTACCGACCGATCGAAAGGTGCTGTGACGATGGCGGATTCACTGTCGAGGGGAGATTCCGCGCTCAACGCGGACCGGCGCACCCGCGAACTGCGACGGCTCGGCGATAAGCCGGAGGTCGACGTCCTGGTTATCGGCGGCGGCGTCACCGGCGTCGGCGCCGCACTCGACGCGGCGGCACGCGGATTGCGGACCGTGCTGGTGGAGCGGCACGACCTGGCGTTCGGCACCAGCCGGTGGAGTTCCAAGCTGGTGCACGGTGGGCTGCGGTATCTGGCAGGCGGTCAGGTCGGCATCGCCCACGAAAGTGCCGTGGAGCGGGGCATTCTCATTCGCACCACCGCACCGCACCTGGTGCGTCCACTGCCGCAGCTCGTGCCGTTGCTGCCCAGCATCGGTGCCACGCACAGCGCCCTGGTGCGGGCGGGTTTCCTGGCGGGCGACGCGCTGCGCCGTGGGGCGGGTACCCCGGCCGCGATCCTGCCCCGCTCCCGCCGCGTCGCGGCCGCCGAAGCGCTGCGGCTCGCACCGACCGTGCGCCGCGACGGACTGCGCGGCGGGCTGCAGTCCTGGGACGGACAGCTCGTCGACGATGCCCGCCTGGTGGTCGCCTTGGCACGCACCGCGGCCGCGCAGGGCGCGACGGTACTGACCCGCGTGGCAGCCCTTGACGTGACCGGCAATTCGGCGAACCTCCGGGACACCATGACCGGCGAGACGATGACCGTGCGCGCCCGCGCGGTCGTCAACGCCACCGGCGTGTGGGCCGACGAGGTCGATCCAAGCATCGAGCTGCGCCCGAGCCGCGGCACCCACCTGGTGTTCGCCGCCGAGTCGTTCGGCGGCCTCACCGCCTCGCTGACCGTCCCGGTGCCGGGCAGCACCAGCCGTTTCGTGTTCGCCTTCCCCGCCGCGCACGGCCGCGTCTACCTGGGCCTGACCGACGAGGACGCGCCAGGCCCGGTCCCGGACGAGCCGGAACCGACCGAGCCCGAGATCGACTTCCTCCTCGACACCATCAATACCGCCCTGCGTGAACCATTGACCCGCAAGGACATTCGCGGCAGCTACGCGGGGTTGCGCCCACTGCTGAAGACCGCCGACGACAGCACCGCCGACATCTCCCGCAAACACGCGGTCCTGTATTCCCCCACCGGCGTCATCACCATCGTCGGCGGCAAACTCACCACCTACCGCCGGATGGCCGAGGACGTCGTCGACGCCGCCGTCACCCGCGCCGGACTCGCCGCGGGACCGTGCCGCACCAAACGACTTCCCTTGGTGGGCGCGGTTTCCGGCGCCGCCCGCGACCGCATCGACGCCGCACCGGTCCTGATCGACCGCTACGGCAGCGAAGCCGCCACCGTGCTCGCCGCGGCACAACACAATCCGGCCCTCGCCAAGCCCGTGGCGGCCGGAATCGATGTCACCGCAGCGGAATTCCACTTCGCCGTCACCCACGAGGCGGCGCTGGACGCCGACGATCTGCTCGACCGTCGCACCCGCATCGGCCTGGTCGCCGAAGACCGCGCGGCCGCCACCCCGGCCGCGATGGCCGCGCTGGCACCCGCGTCTTAGGTCTCCGAGACGGTCCCGTCGAAGGACCACGAGTCGAGATCGGCGCTCATGGAGCCGCGCGGCCAGCCGTCCAGGCCGTGCGCCGCCTCGGCCGCGCGGATCGCTTGCAGACCCGGCGTCTGCTCCGCGTCGCTCAGGTAGCGGAAACCGAGCCGCTCGTAATAGGGGCCGTTCCAGGCGACGTCGATGAACGTGGTGAGGGTGATCGACTGCATCCCATGGTCTTTCGCCCAGAAAACGGCGTGGTCGATCAGTTGCTTACCGATGCGTTTGCCCCGATATCCTGGCATGACCGACACCTGGTCGATATGAGCGTTGCCATCGACAACGCCGAGCACCAGGTAGCCGATCGGATGGTCGCCCTCGTCGGCCCACACCCACGCGCGCCCGGCGCGCTGGAATTCGCGTAGCGTTTCGATCGAGGGCGGTTCATCCTCCGCCACGGCGGTCATGCCGATATCAGCGAACGGTTTACCCGCCGCGATCTCGATCTCTTGCATGGCTGGTAAATCGACCTCGGTCGCCGGTCGGATCACGGACACCCCTGACATCTTAGAGTTCAGGTGACCGGTGTGGCGAGAATGCCCTCGATAAGCACCCGAAGCGCCCACTTTCCGCGCGCGTCGCCGTCGCCGGTCATCAGACTTTCGCGCATCCCCACGATCATCGGATAGCGATCGGCCGGTAGTTCGGCGAACCGCTTGGCGACCTCGGCGAGGTGTTCTTCGGCGCGCATGCCCTTGGTGTTGTAGGCACTCTGTTCGGCGGCGGCCGCGGTGACGTGCAGGAACAGCAGGTCGACGGCCCACGAGTTGGTCATTTCGTCCACCCCACTCTCGGCGAACAGGGCCAGCATCCGATCCATGAGCAAGAGGGTGTTCGGCGCGGTCGGGATCGAACCGAGCGCGACGAGCGCCAGCCCTTCATGGCGGCTCATCGCGGCCACCGCCGCGTCGACCAGCGCGACCAGACGCTCGCGCCAGGTGCCGCCGGTCGGTTCCGCGAGCGTGCCGAGCACGTGGTCGAGCATGGCGGCCATCAGATCGTCGCGGTTGGCGACGTAGACGTAGAGCGAAGCCGCGCCGGTATCCAGTTCCTGCGCGACGCGGCGCATGGTCAGCGCGGCGAGGCCGTCCTCATCGAGGATGCGCAGGCCGGTTTCGATGATCACGTCACGGCTCAGCGGAGCCTTCGCCGGACGGGCCCGGCGGCTGACGGGCGCAGTGTTCATGCCTGGGCCTCTGCAGCGCTCGAATCCGCCATGACCGCAGCGGTGGCTGTGCTCATTTGTCGCTCTCCGCTCTCTCTCATGGTGTCGAGCATACGCCCGTAACGAACGCCGTTTGACACGAACGGCGTTCGTCTCGTATTGTTCCATCAACGAACAACGTTCGTAACGATCGCAGTTCGATCGAAGCTACTCCACCTCGAAGGAGGTGCCCATGACCACCATCACGTCCACCCCCGCAACACCCCAGGTCAACCGCCGGATGTGGGCCGTACTCGCCGTGATCCTCGCGGTCGAGATCCTCGACCTGCTCGACTCCACGATCACCAACATCGCCGCCCCGACCATCGCCAGGGATCTACTCGGCGGCGAGTCGCTGATCCAGTGGCTCGGTGCGAGCTACGCCCTCGCGCTCGGCGTGCTGCTGGTCGTCGGCGGCCGACTGGGCGATCGCTTCGGCAAGCGCCGCCTGTTCCTGATCGGCCTGGCCGGATTCACCGTCGCCTCGGTCGCCTGCGGCCTTGCCTTCGATCCGACCTCGATCATCGCCGCCCGGCTGATCCAGGGCGCGTTCGGCGCGCTGCTGATTCCGCAGGGTTTCGGCATCCTCACGGCCGTCTTCCCCCGCGAACAGCTCGGCAAGGCGTTCAGCGTGTTCGGCCCCGCCCTCGGCCTTTCCGGGGTCGGCGGCCCGATCCTCGCCGGTTTCCTGATCGATGCCGATCTGTTCGGATTCGGCTGGCGCGCCATGTTTTTGATCAATATCGCGCTCGGCGGCGCCGCGTTCGCCGCCGCCTACCGCTTGCTGCCGTTCGACAGCGGCGACCGCACGGTGTCCATCGACGGACTCGGCGCCGGGCTGCTCGGCGTCGCGATGTTCGGCGCACTGTTCGGCCTCATCGACGGCTCTGCCCATGGCTGGAGCGCCGTGCCGCTCGGCTACCTCGCCGCAGGTCTCGTCTGCTTCGGCTTGTTCGCCCGGCGCCAGCTGACCGCCACCAACCCGCTGATCAAACCCACGCTGTTCAAGAACCGGGGCTTCACCTCCGGACTGCTGCTCGGTCTCGTGTTCTTCGCCGCGGTCTCCGGCCTGCTCTACGTGTTGTCGCTGTTCCTGCAACTCGGTCTCGGCTACCCGCCGACCGGTGCCGCGCTCGGCCTCGCGCCCTTGGCCGTCGGCATCGTGGTCTCCTCGGTCGCGGCACACCAGTTCATCGCCCGGCTCGGCCGCAACCTCATCCTGGTCGGCCTGCTGATCACCCTGGTCGGCACCGGGCTGCTGCTGGTGCTCGCCGTGACCGCCGGAACGGGCGTCGCCCCATGGGCGCTGGCCGTGCCGATCCTGATCCTCGGCCTCGGTCTCGGCACCTGCTTCGGCACCATTTATCGGGTCACCATCGGTGACATCGAACAGGCCGAAACCGGTAGTGCCAGTGGATCACTCACCGCCGTGCAACAGCTCGCCAACGCTGTCGGCGCGGCCGCCATCACCACGGTGTACTTCCACTCCGCCGACACCGGCCAGGTCCACGCGCTGACCATCAGCCTGGTTCTCGTCGCCGCCATCACCCTCGCCAGCTGCGGGCTGGTTCGTTTGCTGCCACGCAACGCGCCCGCCGAGCACTGAGCCCACGCTTTTCATGGTCAACTATCCCAATTCACCACTCTGCAAGGACTTCTCATGATCCTCATCACCGGAGGCCGCGGCGCGGTCGCCACCAAGCTCTGCACCCTCCTGCACGCCGATGGACTCGCCGTCCGGGTCGGCTCCGGCCGACCCGAGGAACTCCAGCTGCCCGCCGGCGTCTCAGCCGTAGCCCTGGATCTCAAAGACCCGAACACGTTTCCCACCGCCCTCGCCGGTGTCACCTCCGTGTTCCTCTATGCGGAAGCCGCCGCGATCAACGAATTCGTCTCCGCCGCAACGGAGGCCGGGGTCGAGCACATCGTGTTGCTGTCCTCGTCCTCGGTGCTCGATCCCGACGCCGCCACCAACCCGGTCGCGAAGTCGCATCTCGACGCCGAGCTCGGGCTCGCCGACGCCCCGATGACGGTCAGCGTCCTGCGTCCGGGTGCCTTCGCAGGCAATGCCCGCAGCTGGGCCTGGGCGATCAAGGCCGGTCGGCCGATCAACCTGCCCTACCCGAACGCCTACGCCGATCCGATCCACGAAATCGACGTCGCCGCTGCCGCGTACGCCCTGCTCACCGCGCCGGAACACCGCGGCGGACAGCACACGCTGACCGGTCCCGAAACGCTCACCTTCACCGAGCAGATCGACCTCGTCGCCAAGATCACCGGCCGCACCATCGCTGTCGAGCAGGTCACGCCCGACGCCTGGAAACAGCAGATGGCCGACTACATGCCCGCCAACTACGCCGACGGTCTGCTCGACTACTGGCGTCGCTGCGACGGCGTCCCGACCGAGGTCAACGACACCGTCGCCACCCTCACCGGCCGCCCGCCGCGCACCTTCACCAGCTGGCTCGAGGAGCACGCCGCCGAATTCACCAGCTGAACACCGTGGGTCACGCTCACTGATCCGTCTCTGCCAGCCACCCGATGGCTGGCAGAGACGTTTTGCGTGCCGACACGCGGAGTGCGACACGACCGCGCGATGAAGCGCAGGTGTCGAGCGAGATGGTCGCCACACTTGCGGCCGGGACAAACATCGCGCCATCGAGTTCCACGCGCCGATCGGACCGCCACCCGATGCACGACCAGAATCCTGGCGGCACTACCGAATTAGGCGGCCCACCAATTCCCGCGGCCCAGGACGACAACGTATCCGCGTGCAGCCCATTGCCGCCGCCACGCGCCGATCCGCGCGAGGCACACGCTCTATGCTGGGCTCGAATGTCGGTAAGTGCGCCGGAAAGGAGGGCGCGGATGCGCAGCAAACCCCCGACCGTTGGTATCGCGCAAGGTCATGGCCTTGTCGCGCGCTTCGGTGGCATAGTTGTCTATCTGGCTGGTGACACCGCCTCCAGCGATCGAATCCTCGGCACCGTCGAGGCCGTCGCGGAGGCAGAACATCCCGGAGCGGCGCTGGCCCAACGGCTGGCGGCCGTGGTTTTCGGCGGCACCTCCGAGGTGCCACCGTTCGGCGTGGTGGCACCGACCGGCGACGGCACTTTGATCCTGCTGCGCGGGCCGGTCTTCGCCGAGATCAACGGTGCGGAAGGAACCCGGCGGCTCGACGGGGCGCGAGCGTTCACCTGGGTCGATGAGATCGTGCGCGAACCGCTGCGCCGGATCACCGTTGGCACGGACATCGGCGCGACACTGAAGGCGTTGCCGCGCACCGATCTACGTGCTGGTGTGGTGCCCGGCGGTGGTTTCGTCCTGAACGTCGCCGTTCGCCGCGCGGGCAAAGCGGCCAAGGGTGCCTCGGCGCCGCAGCCGTCCGCCGTGTCGGCACCCGAGTCCAAGGCGAGCACCACCGGATCTACCTCCAAATCCAAGGCGACAACCGCCCGATCGACATCCGAGCCCCCGCCCACCGTCGCCGCCGGCTTCGCCGCGATGCCCGAACCTACCGGCGCCGCCGATGCCATCGATCCTGCGACCTCGGCAACTTCGGACAGGTCTGATTCTCCTACCTCCGATAATCCGACTGCCGCGGCTTCAGCTACGTCCTCGACCGCGGGCGTGTCGTCGGCCGCGCGATCCGGCGCGGAACACTCCTCCTCGTCGACGCCCGCACGCTCGGCAACCCGAACCACCGCGCCCGCATCGTCGGCCACCTCCGCCACCGCACTCCGTCCGAGCGAATCAGCGCGACCACGGGCGCGACCACGCCCGCCGATCGGCAACCGTCCCGCTGCCGACCGCCAACTCGCTTGGTCCCAAACCCATCAGCCCGGCGCACGCCCCGAACCCGTTGCGCTGCACAAGACCTCGGCCGACCGTGCCGCCCGCTTCATCCGCCCTGCCGCCGAACACGACCAAGCCGCAGGCACTTTGGTCCTCGAGAACGGCACCGCCTACCCGCTCGACCGCCCCTACGTCATCGGTCGTGGCCCGCAAACCGACGACGCGGTGCGCACTGCCAGCGCCGCACCCATCGTCATCCAGCGCGACCGCCACGTCTCCCGCGTACACGCCTACGTCTCGGTCGACCGAGGCAAGGTCTTCGTCCGCGACGCCACCGCCACCTCCGGCACCTACATCGCCCCGCCCGGCACCGACCAGTGGACCCGAATAGGCACCTCCCCCACCGAACTTCTGCCCGGTTGGAGCGTCCGCATCAGCGAACGAGTCCTCACCTACCGTTGCCAAACCGAAGACCACCGCGACACCTGATCTAACCGGTGCGATACCCGTCGCCTTTCACCGGAGGCCGCCGCTACCGAGGTTCCGCTGCCTACGGGCAACTCTGACGCCGAAAGCAGTCAGGGCCGTTGTTCTTCTCGATGGACCAAGTACCGCAGATGTGTGACGTTGCGTCCTTCGAGTCGCCGGACCAGCTCGAGTTCGACGTGGCCGAGTCCGGTCGGCTCGAACAGCCGCCGTCCCGCGCCAAGCAGCACGGGGACCAGATGCAGTTCGAGCTCGTCGAGCTGACCTGCTGCCAGCAAAGCCTGTGCCGCACCGGCGCCATGGACCAGCACGGCTCGATCTCCGGCTGCCGCTCGAGCGTCGGCGGCACACGCGTCGACGTCGGTGTAGAACTTCGCGCTGCCGGGTGGCTCGTCGGCCGGGTCGATGTGGTGGGTGAGCACGTTGATCGGCACGCCGTCGTGGTGGTCGCCGTGCCATCGGTTGGCCAGCTCGAATGTGCGGCGGCCGGATATCACGGCACCGGTGGACGAGGCCTCGGCGTACACCTGCCCGTTGATGCCCTCGGACATCCGGTCGTCGAGCCAGTTGAACAGCCGCCCGCCGTCGCGGCCGAGTTCCTGGCCCGGCCGGTCGTCCGGCCCGGCGATGTACCCGTCGACCGACATGGACATGTAAAGCCGCAGTGGTGTCCTACTCATTCTCAATTCCTTTCCGCTGGCCCGTCGGCATGACCCGCGGGCCACTGCGTGCGTCGAGCATGCTGCGACCGAGCGCTGACGGCTATCCCCCCATTTTCTGGGGGTCCGGCAGAGTTGCGGCAGGCTCTGCGACACCATCCGAAATCTGGGCACGGCGCCTGTGCGCGAGAAAGGTTCTCGCGCACAGGCGCCGTGCGTAACCTCAGTGCGGCCCCGCGTCTCAATCGATACGCTGGCGCCTCCCGAATTCGCTATCGACGTGCCGAGTTCGCGGCCGTGATGAACTCGATCTGGGCGGGTGACGGGCCGCATGCGGCGCTTTCGGTCCGGCTGGCCTGCATCTGGTACATGCTGTCGCGCAACCCTGGGTCACCACCATGGAACCCTTCCAGGAGTTCCATCCACTGCGCCGCCAACTGCTGTGCCTCGGGTGCGGTCGGGTCCATTCCCGCGGCGATTGCCGCGTCGACCTTGGGGATGAGTTCACCCCATTGCGCTTCGGCTTGCTGAATGCGCTTTTCTCCCAGGGCTTCTCGGCGCTCAGCGAGCTGCGTCAGCTGTTCCTCGGTGAAATGCTCTTTGATGGTGTCGTCCACCATGACGGTCCTCCTGATCAATTCCAGGAAGCGATCCGCGGATGTGTCCGGCCTGCTCTGTGCCGTGGCGGCCAGCGCAGCGACCAAGGCGTGTAGGTCCTGGGTCGCGGCCAGTTGCGCGGCCAGATAGTCGCGATGAGCAAAAAGCACCTGCGTCACCGGTACGGCGCCCTCGAGCAGGCCGGTGATCTGGTCCAGTCCCAGGCCCAACTGACGCAGGGCCAGCACCTGATACAGACGCTGGACATCGCTCGCGACGTAGAGCCGGTGGCCGGTGCCAGTCCGCTCCGCCGGACATACCAACCCGATGTGGTCGTAGTGATGCAGCGTCCGCACCGTCAGTCCGGCCTCGGCCGCGAGCTCACCGACCTTCCATACACGCTCGGTTTCGGGTAGGTCCATCCGTTTCATCCCACTTCCACCGACGCACCATGCGTCGGTGTCGCTGACGTTAGAACCTGACCTTACGTCAGGTGCAAGCCGAAGATCGTCCCCCGAATCCGGCAGTCACGTCCCGGCCAAACCGGCTGAAATCAGGCAGGTCTCATGGTTCGCATAGTGCGCTCGAACTCACTGACAACCGAATCCACGCCGCACCCGGCGTTTTGATCTGATTCGATGGTCATGAGATCAAGCTAGAGCAACATCAAGGCAGCGGGCCGGATAAGAACCAACACGGCGATGACGAAACGCGACCGCCTGAATCTGTTGCGGCACTGACCAAGTCGGATGTCGACGGCTTCCGCTTATCTCGTCGCAGACCTAGCATCCAGTTATGGACGACGACCTTTCGTACTACACCCTCCAGAGCCGCATGACCGAGCCGGGCCGGATGAGCCACCTGTTGGCCGACCTTCCCGATGACCTCGCCGAGCTGCGGCGGGTGGTGGCGGGCCTGGTCGTCCACTACCGGGCCGAGAACCCGGTCGAGAACGGCGTTCCGGTCGAGCGCCTGCGCGAGATAGATACTCGCTACGTCGAGGCGATGCTCGCCAGGCTCGGCGAGTTGGCCGACGGTCCGCTGACCACGCCACGGTCGCTCACCGAGCGCCTGGTCGGCTGCTGTCGCGACGTCACCTTGCTGTTCGTATCGTTGCTGCGCGCCAAGGGTATTCCGGCCCGCGCGCGCGTGGGATTCGCCACGTACTTCGTCCCCGGTTTCGGCATCGACCACGAGATTGCCGAGGTCTGGGACGCGTCGGAACGGCGGTGGCGCAGGGTTGACGCCGAACTCGCCGATGACCACACCCGCCCGGACGGCATCTCCATCGACCCGCTCGATGTGACAACGGATCAGTTCGTCCTGGCCGGCTCTGCTTGGCAGCAATGCCGTGCGGCTATCGCCGACCCGGCTACGTTCGTCGTCGATCCCGGGCTCGATATTCCGGAGACACGTGGCTGGCCGCAGATCGCCTGCGACCTCGTCCACGACCTGGCAACGCTCAACCGTACCGAGATGATTCTCTGGGACACTTGGGGTTGGGGTGACAACCGGACGTTCACCGACGCGGAACTGGCTCTGCTCGATCACACCGCAGCCGTGACCGACGCGGCGGGCAACGGCACCGAGGCGCGCAAGCTTTTCGAGAGCGAACCCACCCTGCGGGTGCCCGAAACGGTGGTCAGTGGCGATCCGCTCGGCGGCCCCGACCGCGCGATCGACTGGCGCTGAGCAGCCGCCGTTCGGCTGGCCGGAACAGTCGGTATCCGATCAGGCGGGGATCCGCCATCCTGGGTCGACGGTTTACGCCGCTGGTGGGTGGCGCGGAGCGGTAGCGGAGGCCGACCGCGAGCTCGATGGCGTCCGCACCGCCCGCAATGCCGGAAAGTGCACGAATACAAGGAGATTCACTATGTCTGAGGCTGCTGCCCCTACCCAGGTCGTCTACCCCTGGCAGGCCACCGCCCGCACGGTCTTCGCCGTGCTGGTCGCACTGGCCTCGCTCATTCCCGTGGTCGCCGTCGCGGGTGGTATCGATACCGTGCCCGCCGTCGCGCAGCTGATCGCGGTGTGCGGCGCGGTGACTCGCGTGCTGGCGCTGCCCAGCGTCGACGAATTCCTGTCGCGGTTCCTGCCGTTCCTGGCGGCCGGGCGCTGACCGATCCGATCTGGCGGAGCGTCGTGCGAGTGGATTGGCATTGCCCGACAGCGCGAAGTCAGGCAGGTCTCATGGTCCGCATAGTGCGCTCGAACTCCCAAAAGGCACGCACGGCGACGATCTTGCCCGCCGCGTCGACCCGATAGATGAACACGCCCTCGGCGTCGATCACCTGGCCGCCGTTGCGGCTGCGGACCTTGCCGGTGAACGCGACTTCGTTTCCGCAGGCGAAGGAGTCGTCGAACAGGAACTCGATCGACTCGTTGGGCGCGATGGTCTTGTCCCAGAACGCCGAGATGGCGTCGCGGCCCCGGTGCCCCGCACCTTCCGGATCGAAATCCGAAGGGCCGACCGGGTCTTCGACGATGGCGTCCGCCGCGAACATAGCCAGCCAGGCGTCCTTGTCGTGGGCCTGGACCGCGGCGTGCAAGGCCCGGCTGGCGGCACGTGCCGGATGGGTTGTGGTGGTCATGGTGTCCTTACTGCTGTCGTGCATGGGTGCGGGTGGCAGTAAACACCCGGTCGTAGGGGCACAGTCAATACCGGACATCGGGGGAGCAAGTTCTTGCCGGACAGCGCCGCGCATACCGCGAGGCATCCGGCGGACGAAACCTGTTGTGGCTCAGGTCTTCCAGGACCACTGAAGTTCCGCCGCGAGCGACCGGGCCCAGCGGTTTCAAAAATTTTCGCGGACAGCGATGAGTTCTCGGCGGGTGCCCCGTCTTATCCGTTGAACGCGCTACCAACCCGGCGCGACCGACGAGAAGGACCAGAGAAATGACCACCGCCAACCCCACCGCCAACTTCGCCGACAACGTCACCGCCCGCCCGGGCAAGGTCCGCAACCGCGTCCTGTGGACCCTGCAGATCGTGCTCGGCCTCTTCTTCATCATCGCCTCCGGCGGGCCGAAGCTCGTGATGCCGAACACCTTGATGGAAAGCGCCCCGGCGAATCTGACCATCCCGCTCGGCCTGCTCATCTTCATCGGCGTCGCCGAGGTCGCGGGCGGTATCGGCCTGCTGGTGCCGCGGCTCAGCGCCCTGGCTGCCTCGGGTCTGTCCGTTCTCACCGTATTGGCCGCCGGGACACAGGCTTTCATCGCCGGGCAGCCCGGAATGGCGATCTTCCCGCTGGTGCTCGCCGCGATCTTCGCCTGGATCGCCTACGAGCGCCGCGCCACCATCGCCGATCTGCGCAACTCGCTCTCGCGATGACAAATCCATAAGTACGACCGGCGATCGGTGGGCCACCCACCGATCGCCGTTCGCGCGTTCCCGGATCGACCGCCCGTCGGGTTGGCGGCGGTCGTCCGGGCACTTCTCATGCCACCTTGATAACGACCTTGCCCGCAGTGTGACCGTTCTCGACGGTCGCGAGGGCGGCCGTGGCGTCGGCGAGCGGATAGACCGCGGTGATCACGGGTGCGAGGACGCCGTCGAGGGCCAGCCTGGCGGACCGGTCCAGGTTCGCGCGGTCGAGGCGACGCTCGACGAAACGCCCACCGAGGTCGGCCACAGCCGAATCACCCACGGCGATCACGTTGCGCGGGTCCCTGGCCAGTGGCGCGACCGTTCGCAGCGAGACGCCGCCGACCAGGTCGATGATCCCGTCGACGCCGTCCGGAACCAGCTCGCGTGCCGCGGCGACAACGTCCCCGGCGGAGTAGTCGATGAAGCGCACCCCAATGGCCTCGGCGTGCTCGCGCTTAGCGGTACTCCCCGTGCCGATCACCCGCAGCTCGCGTCCAGCAGCCAGCCTGGCGACCGCAAGACCGACCCCGCCACCGACCCCGTTGACCATGACCGTAGCACCGGCCGGGAGGCCGAGCTGGTCGAGCGCGTCCACCGCGGTCGTTCCGGCCACCGGCAGCGTTGCCGCCACGGTCGCGGACAGACCCGCCGGGATGCGCGCGGTGTTCGGTGCGGACAGCACCGTCGTCTCGGCGTAGGTGCCGCCACCGGTGAATGCGAAGCCGAAGACCGCGTCACCCACCGCGAGACCGTCGACGTCCGCGCCTAGGGCGAGCACAGTTCCCGCTGCCTCCATGCCCAGCACGCGGGGAAACGGCCGCCCGCCGTCGAGCCCGGGGACCAGACCTGAGCGCAGCAGATGGTCGAGTGGATTCACGCCGGCGACGTCAACCCGGATCAGCACCTCGCCGCGACCGGGGACGGGATCGGGACGATCGAACAACTCCTGCACCTCGGGCCCGCCGTACCTGCCGAAACCCCACGCCTGTCCCATCTTCTGCCGCCTCCTGCGTGACCGACCCCGGTGGTTCCGGGCTCTGTCGCCATCCTCATCCCTGACACAGATGTAAGGGGCAAGCGGCTGAGGTGCAGGTCACAGCATCAGGTCGACGCGGACAGCTTCGTCCGGTGCTGACTGTTGGCCTTGATCAGCACGTCGAGCGCCGCGCGGGTCTCGATCAAGTGCACGATGTCGGCGTCGATCCGATCCCGCTCGCGCACCATCGTCTCGAAGGCCAGCTCGACGACGCGCTCGTCATCGGGGGTCTCCACGCACGGCAGCACGGTCGCGATCACCCGACTGGACATCCCCGCGTCGAACAGCTGCCGGATGAGCGATACGCGCTGGACCCCGGCATCGGAATAGTGACGCTGCCCGGCCTCGGAGCGCGAGCTGCTCAACAGACCCTGCTCTTCGTAGTACCGCAGTGAGCGCTGACTCACGCCCGTGCGCTTGGACAATTCGCCGATCCGCATCCCGGAAAGTTTACCGACCGCGCGCTCCGGGCTCAGCTCGCAAGAGCCGGAGGCGCAGATCGCGTTGCGGTACCTACTCGGTCACGGCTTCGGCCCTTCGGCCGGGAACCGGTAGGGCTCGGCCTCATCGACGTTTTCATCGACGTCGTCGGAGTCGTCGTCGAGTTCCTCGTCCGGCTCCGGCGTCGGCGAGGCGTAGCCGAGCAGAAACGCGACCGTCGCGCTGACCCCCGCGAAGGCCAGCCACAGACCGGTGTCGGGCACCCACCACCTGGCCACCGACGCGGTGAACGCGAACACCAGCCCGATGCCGAGCCCCGGCGCGAGCACCCGCAACCCGCGCCGCCATCGATTGGCCGAAAGCCGATGTCGCGCAATGGTCAATGCCGCGTCCGCGATGCCGAGCGCGGTGAGCACGGCGAGCGCGATCCCGAACAGTCCGTACACCGACCACAATGAGCCGCGCACATCGGTGATCACCGGAATCGCGGCCACCGCCGCGCCGCTCCCGTCGTAGACCGCGAGCTCACCGCCGATCAAGCCGACGGCCTGCCCGGACAGCCCGCGCAACTCCAGGCGATATCGCAGCGACTCGGATTTGCCTGGCGCAACGGTCAATTCGACGGCGGTGGAGTAGGAGTAGAAACTCAGGCCGAGCACGTGCCCCGCGAGATCGACGTGCCGGATCTCCAGCGGGTCACTCGTATTGTTCGTCAACTCGATCGCGACTCGGATGGTGCTGTCCGGCTCGAGCCGCAGCGGCTTCTCCACCGACGTCCCCGCGATATCGTGCTCATCGATATTCGCCGACATGTCGACCCCATCGGGCCGCGCACCCGCCTGCGCCGCCGTCCACACCAGCACGATCAGCACCAGCCAGACAACATGCCGAATGCCATGGGTGCCACCGCTCATTCGCCCCTCCGCGCAGGTAGCTGCGAAACGAGGCGGTGGCCGTAATACCACCCGCCGAGCAGGAGAAAGAACAGGATCACGGTCAGCGTCGACGTGCCCGTCCCGATACTGCCGACCAGCACCACGTCCAGCGGCGCGACCAGCGTGCGCCCGCATTTCGCGGTCACCTGGTACCTGCCGACATCCGCCGCCCCGGTGGCCAGCGGCACCTCGAACGCCCCGTCCGCCCCGGCGACCGTCTTGGCAACGGCAACCTCCCCCATCGTCACATCGACCGGCGCCTGCGGATCACACCCGTGCCCACTGGCCGTGACACCGGCACCGGGTTCCACCGCCGACGGCGTGAGATCCATTGCAGCAGGCAGCAATCGGGGCGGCGGAGGAGGCGGCAACACTTCAGGAGCAGGTGGCACGACCGCTGGTGTCCGAAACGTATTCTGCGGTGGCACAACAATATTCGGTGGCCTGATCTGCGGAGGTGGCGGCGGGATCGCCTCTTCTGGGGGCGGCGGGGCCACTTCGGTCGTCGTGTCAGGCGGTGTCGTCGAGGTATCGGGTGGCGGTGTGGTCGTTATCGGCGGTGTCGTAACAGGTGGTGTCGTAACAGGTGATGTCGTGACCGGCGGAGTAGTGACGGACGGAGTCGTGACGTCCGGCGGTTTCGTTTCACTCGACGGCGGAACACTCGGACAAGTAGGACCACCCTCCCCGCCGCAAGGCTGGTGCGCCCGACGCGGCGACGGCCCATCGTGCGTCCCGGTGCCATCCGGTGGCGGCTGCTGCGCCGGAGGGGGCGACACCGGCCCACCATCATCTCTCGGCGGTGGCGGCAGCGGACTGTTCGGCAGCCGGACGGGAACCAGCACCGCTGGCCCCGCACGAGCGCCAAGGTCCGTCAACCCGCCATCTGGCGACCACCATTGCGACCCGACCACCTCAGGCGACCCGGCTGAACCCGTGTCCCCGACCGCGGACGCCCCCGGAAACCCAAGCAGCACAACCCAACACAGAGCTCCGGCACCCTCGACCAATACCCGAGTCGCGCGCCTCTTCCCCACCTGCCGACGCACTGCGTCGGCACGCGCAGCAATTGGTGCCAGCGTCCCCATCGGCCATGCTCTCGCTAGGCGTACCACCGCCTTCGATCCGACCCTGCACGGTTCGATGACGGACTCTGTACGACCGCGCCTACGTGCGTGCGATCCCTAGCATCGTAATGCGGTGTGCGCCTGTGCGGAGTCAACTCGGGTGAGTCCAGTTGTGGTGCTATCGCCGAGTCAGCGCTGGGGTGTGGGATCTGGGGACGGGCGCCGATGCCGAACGCCTATTAGGGTCAGCGCGTGTTCCGCACCAGCATCGCGCCGAGTGCATACCATCGAAGTTAGCTGGTCCCCTGCCCGACTCAGACACCGCGAAGAGGACAATACGAACTATGCACCGTAATGGGCCGACCGAGGATATCGATGAGTCCGCGCTGAGCGTGACCGCGCCGAAAGAGCAGGCCGCGGGTGTCACCGCGGTCGCGGTGTCGCTGAAGCGCGCGGTCGACGAGATGGGCGTGATCCGGACCGCCCGTACCCTCGCTCGGGTCAACCAGGTGCACGGCTTCGACTGTCCCGGTTGTGCCTGGCCGGAGCCGACCGGTCATCGCCGTCCGGCCGAGTTCTGCGAGAACGGCGCGAAGGCGGTCGCTGAGGAGGCGACGCTGCGCACGGTGACCCCCGAGTTCTTCGCCGCGCATTCGATCGATGAGCTGGCGGACAAGTCGGGCTATTGGCTCGGCCAGCAGGGCAGGCTGACGCATCCGATGGTGCTGCGCCCCGGCGATACCCACTACTCCCCCATCGCGTGGGACGACGCCTACCGATTGGTCGCGGATCACTTGGGCGCCTTGACATCTCCCGACGAGGCCGTCTTCTACACCTCCGGCCGCACCAGCAACGAGACCGCGTTCCTCTACCAGCTGCTGGTCCGCAGTTTCGGCACTAACAATCTGCCGGACTGCTCGAACATGTGCCACGAGTCCTCGGGCGCCGCGCTGACCAGCTCGATCGGCATCGGCAAGGGCTCGGTCTCGATCGATGACTTCGCCGCCGCCGACTTGATCATCGTCGCCGGTCAGAACCCGGGCACCAACCATCCGCGCATGCTCAGCGCGCTGGCCGACGCCAAAACCAAGGGCGCGAAGATCATCGCGATCAATCCGCTGCCCGAAACCGGCTTGCTCGGCTTCCGCGATCCGCAGACCGTGAAGGGCTTCACCACCGGAGTGTCCATCGCCGACGACTTCCTGCAGATCCGCCTCGGCGGCGATATGGCGTTGTTCCAGGCCCTCGGCAGGCTGCTGTTCGAGGCCGAGGACCGCGCGCCGGGCACGGTGGTCGACCAGGAGTTCATCGACGCGCACTGCGCCGGATTCGCCGAATACGAAAAACAGGTCCGTGCGGTAGATTTCGCCACTGTGCTCGAGGCGACGGGCCTGACCCGGGCCGAACTCGACCGCACCGCAAAGCAATTGGCCGAGTCGAAGAACATCATCATCTGCTGGGCCATGGGCCTCACCCAGCAGGCGCACGGCGTCGCCACCATCGAGGAGGCGACGAATCTGCTACTGCTGCGCGGCATGATCGGCAAGCCTGGCGCAGGGGTCTGCCCGGTTCGCGGGCATTCCAACGTGCAGGGCGACCGCACCATGGGCATCTGGGAGAAGATGCCCGACGCGTTCCTCGACGCGCTGGACCAGGAATTCGGCATCACCAGCCCGCGCAAACACGGCTTCGACACGGTCGACGCTATCCGCGCCATGCGGGACGGGCGGGCGGAAGTGTTCTTCGGAATGGGCGGCAATTTCGTTTCGGCCACTCCGGACACCGCGGTGACCGAGGCCGCGCTGCGCAATTGCGCACTGACCGTGCAGGTTTCCACCAAACTCAACCGCAGCCACGTGGTACACGGCAAGACCGCGCTGATCCTGCCGACTCTCGGCCGCACCGATCAGGATCTGCGTGACGGTCTGAAACAGCAGGTGTCGGTGGAGGATTCGATGTCGATGGTGCACCTGTCCACCGGCAGGCTCAAGCCGGTGAGCGAGCATCTGCGCAGCGAGGTCGCCATTGTCTGCGATGTCGCGCTGACCCTGTTCGGCGCCGACCACCCGGTCCCGTGGGCGCGCTTCCGGCGCGACTACGACACCATCCGCGACGCGATTTCCCGGGTTGTCCCCGGCTGCACCGACTACAACACGCGGGTGCGCGCCCGCAACGGCTTCGTGCTACCGCACCCGCCCCGGGACAGCCGCGAATTCCGTACCAGCACAGGCAAAGCCAACTTCGCGGTGAACGAGCTCAACTGGACCCCGGTGCCGGAGGGCAGGCTGATCTTGCAGACGCTACGCAGCCACGACCAGTACAACACCACCATCTACGGCCTCGACGACCGTTACCGCGGCGTGCACGGCGGCCGCAAGGTAGTGCTGGTGCATCCCGACGACATCACCGCCCTCGGCTTCGCGGAAGACGATCTCGTCGATGTGATTTCGGAGTGGACCGACGGTACCGAGCGCAGCGTCAAGGGTTTCCGGCTCATCGCCTACCCGACCCCGCGCGGCAACGCGGCGGCCTACTATCCGGAGACGAATCCCCTTGTCCCACTCGACCATGTCGCGGCACGGTCGAATACACCGGTGTCCAAGTCGGTGACCATCAGACTCGAACGGGCCAGCCATGAGTAGAGTCACCGCCCGCCGCAGAATGCGCCGGATCTCGTCGACGGGTGAGATCCAACGCCCCGATACCCTGGCCGTCGAGGAGCCGCTCGAGATCCGGATCGGCGGTGATTCGCTGACCGTCACCATGCGCACCCCGGGCAACGATGTCGACCTCGTGCACGGATTCCTGTTGAGCGAGGGCATGATCGGCGTCGCCGAGGAGATCATGGCGGCCCGCTACTGCGCGGGCACCGACGACGAAGGCCGCCAGACCTACAACGTCCTCGACCTAACGCTGCGCAACCCGGGCCCGATGCGGCCGCGCAACTTCCTGACCACCGGCGCCTGCGGCCTGTGCGGCAAGACCGCGCTCGACGAGGTGCGCACCCTGTCCAAGTACCCGATCGTCCAGGGCGGGGCCGCGGTGGATACGCAGGTGCTGGCGGGCATGCCGGATACCTTGCGCAGCAAGCAGATCCTCTTCGAGGTGACCGGCGGTTTGCACGCGGCGGGACTGTTCACCACCGACGGCACGGCACTCGCGGTCCGCGAGGACATCGGCAGGCACAACGCCGTGGACAAGGTGATCGGCTGGGCGTTACGGGAAAACCTGGTTCCCGCAAGCGATCTGGTGCTCATCGTCAGCGGGCGCGCCTCCTTCGAGCTGGTCCAGAAGGCGGCGATGGCGGGCATTCCGATGCTCGGTGCCGTCTCCGCACCCAGTTCGCTCGCGGTCGATCTAGCGGCCGAGACGGGGCTCACCCTCGCCGCTTTCCTGCGCGGCGACACGATGAACGTCTATACCCATCCGGATCGGATCGTCGCCGCACCGAACGCGACATCGATGCTGGCCTGATCGCCCCTTGCCCGGACCGGGTGGCCGATTTACCGTGACAGCACGTAATCGGAGCAGTTCGGCGGGAACGGAGAGACCGATGCGGATTTCGGTGCAGGGCACGCAAGAGGGGTTACGCGTGCGGATGCGCTTCGAGCAATACCGGCGCCGCTTGCTGATCACTCGAATAGTCTTGGCGGTCTTGGCCCTTCAGGGCGCCGTCGTCGGGCTGTGGGCGACCATCGCGCCGCATTCCTGGTACACCAGCTTCCCCGGCTTCGGCATGCACTGGATCGCCGCCGACGGCCCGTACAACCATCACCTGGCGGGCGACGTCGGCGCGTTCTTCCTGGCGCTCACCGCGGTCACCATCGCGGCCCTCGTCCTCAACAGCACCGCGGCGGCGCGCATCGCGGGCATCGGCTGGCTGGTCTTCAGCGTGCCGCATTTCGTCTACCACGCCTTCCATCAGCCCATGGACATGAGCGGCGTCAGTTTCGCATGCAGCCTCGTCGCGGCCGCCCTGCTGATCGCCCTCGGCCTCGCCTGCGTAGTGCTGCCGCCGCGCGGCGACATAACCATGTCGGACCCGGCACCGTTCAACGTGAAGTTCCCGCGGCGCCGGCGCTGAGCAAACGGCACGCATCCAGCTGCTGGCGCTCTTTCGCACTCCCTGGCGTACCGACGCCAACGCCCCACAGCCGTTCGAGGCGCTGTGGGGCGTTTGCACTGTCTGTGCGGCTGGGGGCTGAGCTACGTGGTCAGGGCCGCGAGCAGGCGGTCCTTCGCGAGGCAAAGCCGCGCCACCGACGTGAGGTTTCGTTCCCCGGTTAGATCAACCGCGAATCTAGCTGGTCAGTCCTTCAGGGCGTCGAGCAGCGCCGCACGCTGACGTGCGCCGAGCCCGCCGATCCGACGATCCTCCGGGATCTCCGCCTGATCCATCAACTTGGCGGCCTTCACCGGTCCGACACCTGGCAGAGCCTTGATCACCGCGGCGACCTTGGTCTTCTTGACCAGCTCATCAGAGTCGGCCTTCTTCAGCAGGTCGGCGACCGAAACCTTGCCCGCCTTCACCTTGCCGATCAGTTCGGAGCGCGCCTTGCGGACCGCTGCCGCTTTGGCCAACGCTTCAGTGCGCTGCTCCGCGGTCATGGTAGGCAGTGCCATGTCTCCTCCGCTTCCACTCGTCACTCGAACATCTGGTTGACCGGACCGAGTAAACAGCACTTCACCGGCAGCACAAGGCCGACACACCGGGACCGGTTCGGCGGAGTTAGCGATGAGTTTCCTGGCTCGGGGCCGACGAAAGCAGTAATCAGCGGGCAAAGCGGACCGAAACAACACCTGTTCCGCTGGACGGACCGGCGGTAACAACAAGCCGGGTGGAAGCGACAGAATTTACGAAAGCATCAGCGCGGGATAAAGGTTCAACGGCGAACCACGGGAGATCAACGGCGATCTCCGGCACCGGGCGCGATCGAGTTTTCGGGTCGTCACCGTGTCCTATCACGCGGATGCCGACAACAGCACAGCGTCTGCGGGGGCATTCCAACTTTCGGGGGGATTTCCCACGGCCCGAGCCACCTGGACCGGGTCGTGGACAGCGCATCGAGAGCGCGGAACCGATCCTTGACCGCCCCCGCGGCTGTGCTGCTACTGTGCCGAATTAGAACACGTTCCAATTCGACAGGAGTTCCGATGACCGAGCAGATCCGCGATGCCGTCGAGCAGTACGTCAAGCTGGTCGGCGCGGGGCCTACCGAGGCCATCGTCGAGCTCTACGCCTCCGACGCGAGCGTCGAGGACCCCGTCGGCACCCCGGTCCGGCACGGGCACGCCGCGATCCGCGAGTTCTACGACGTGATCGGCGCGCTCGATCGGGACACCGAGTTGCAGGCCGACACCGTCCGCGTGGCGGGCAACGAGGTCGCCTTCCAGTTCACCATCGTCACCAGGGTCGCCGGACAGCGCTTCACCCTTAGCCCCATCGATGTGATGGAATTCGACGACGCGGGCAAGATCACGCGCATGCGCGCCTACTGGAGCCAGGAAGACATGGCCATCGAGGCCGAGTGACTCGCCGGGATTTTCGGCGCAGATAACGCTGGAGCGTGTCCTCGGCGCGCGGAATCGACTATGAAGAGTAGGTGTCGATGCCACCTGTCCGCTACCCTCGCAGCGAGCTACTACCCAGCTCCCGGTGATCGGGCAGCCCGGCATCTCCCGATTTGTCGAGTTCCGTTCAGCCCATCCACTTTTGGAGCAGCATGCCCGAGGAACACCCCTTCGACGAAGTCGCGCAGTTGGCAAGGCGGGTCGAGCGGGCCCGCGGCCGACTGGCCTACCAGTTCGATCCCGCGCTGACCGAGGCACTGGCCGAGGACGAGCTGGAAGCCGAACGTGAACTGGCCGAGCGCATCCGCACCCAGGACCGCGGGCAGCGCTGGAAGTACGCCGAGGCCGTCTCCAACGCCGCCGACCGCGCCAGGCAGACCAAAGAAGCCATCGAGAAGGCCGACATCCGCGACCTGCTGATGGCACGCAAAGCCATTGCCGCACAGCGTCGCGAGTCCAGCCCGCACGCCCAGCTCGCCTCGCTGTACCGGCACCGCGCCTGGTCGCTGCGCGCCCTCGCGGGCGTGGTGATCGCGGGCATGCTGTGGTCGGCGGTCAACGTGCAGCACAACATCGCACCGGACGGCGTCACCGATCCGCTGTACTGGTTCAGTTACCTGGTCGAGGCGATGATCAGCGTCTGCCTGGTGATCATCATGATCGGCACCACCAAGCTCGCCGAATGGGGCGTGCTGAACAGCCGCACCCAGGTCGTCACCGCCGAAATCGTCTTGCTCGCGCTGACCATCGGCTTGAACACCTACCCGCATGTCCGGGACGCGCGCTGGTTCGACGCGGGCGTGCACGCGGTAGCGCCGATGATGATCGGCGTCGCGCTGCTCACCCACAACGCGGCGAGCGCACGCTACAGCCAGGCGATCACCCGAGCCACCGAGCACATTCGGGACAACCCCGATCGCCCGCGGACGATGTATGACAGCACGTTGCTGGGGGCGCAGCGCGGATAACACTCCCGGCTCGCCAGGAGAGCTGCCGATCTGCTGCCAAATAAGCACGTGTTGTTGCGGCCCGCGCGGGGTCAGCGGTACGGTTTGCCCAGGTAACGGGGGTGGGCACCGGGACACATCCACCTCTGATGGATTTCAGCACCGGCGATTAGGGGAACGGATGACCAGCAGGGGGAACAAGCTGCGCGGTATCGCCCTGGTAGTGGGTGTTGTGCTGGTGTTGGCGGGGTGTCAGAAGACGGATGGGTCGCCCACGACGAGTGGGGGCGCGACTGCGACTGGTGCGACGAGCGTGAGTGCGAAGCCGTCGGGGTCGAAGGATCCGGATGCGGCGATTTGGGATCCGTGTACGGCGCTGCCGGACGATGCGTTGCGGGCTGGTGGTCTAAGCCCAGATACCCGTACCAAGGATGTCTCAGGTATCGATCCGACGGGCTGGAAGGTTTGCGGCTGGCGTTCCTCTGCACGCTGGTACACCCTCGCAGTGGCCTCAGGAACAGCCACTTTGGCGCAGTTTCAAGCACGGCCCGAATATGAACAATTCACGGCTATGACGGTCGAGGGCCGCCCAGCGGTGCGGTTCCTCGACGTCGGCGACGACAAACGTCTTGATTGCGGTATGACAGTCGAAGTGCCACAGGGCCAGGCGAAAGGAACCGTAGTCTTCTACGTCCTCACTCGCGCTTCAGTGGGCAAGCTTGGGGAGCCGTGCGACGAAGCATCGCGGCACGCTAACGAATTCGCGAAGTTCCTGCCTGGAGGAAACTGACATGGCTGGCGAGAGTGTGGCTGAGTGGCAGATGCTGTTGGACCAGGCGAACGCTGGCGAGCTAGCGCTGAGCCCTGATGTCGGCAAAGAACTCGACGCCAAATGCCAGGCCTATTTGGACGGCCTCGATGACGTCCGGGACATGACGAAGTTGAACATCCTCGTGGGCGGCTTCGGCACAATGCCCTCCGGACCGATTCTTGAACACAAGTTCCAGATGAAGGGCAAGGGCGAAAAGTCGATCGACGTATCGATCCAAACCCACATCGAAGAGGTCCAAGTGATGCGCCAGGTCTTCGCCAAGGCGATGGCGAACTACCAGGCAGTCGATGAAAGCAACAGCCAGAAGATCGCAGCCATCGCCGTCGACATCCCTGGGGAGGGTGCCTCATGAGTCAGGATGACTATCAAGCGCGGATCATCGCGGCTCAGCAGCAGTGGAACGACGATCGCACTGCCATCTACTCGCACAGCAGCCGTCTAGCGCGAGACCTGGAGCAGGGATACGATCCGCCGTCAATAACGAATCCCGGCGAGGACCTGTTCGCGATTGAAACCGGTACCTTGCAAGACCTGATAAGCAAAGTCGACGCCATGAAACCCGCTCAGGCGTGGGAAGCCTCGCAGATGTGGCAGAACCTCAGTAGCTCATTCCGGGAAAAGTCGCGCACGTTCGGTGACGCGATCAACGCGACAGTTACCAACGGGTGGACAGGCGAGGCTGCAAAGCAGGCGGTTCAGTCCGTCAACCGGTATGTCGATCAGTCGCAGCAATTGACACTCGCCACCGAGCTCATCTCGGTGAAGCTCAACGAGCTGTATACCGGCTTGCATCAAACGCAGACTCTGATGCCTCGCACTGGAGATAGCAGCCCCGATCTGCGCGGCAAGACGTTGCCCAGCGAGGGTGTGCTGAAAGTCGACGACCACAACCAAACCGAGGCAACCGCGGAAGCGCGGCGTGTGCTGCGGACGGTGTACTGGCAGGTCGCGAATCAGACCGACAACGGTGTACCTGTGGTGCCGAATAGCCCTACGCTGGTGAACAATCCGAATGAGCCGGTCAGTCCGCCATCACCTGCTGCCAACTCCCCGAGTCCGTCCGGTACGGGTGATCAGCCGAAGCAGGAGAATGCGGCTTCGCCCGGGGACAAGACCGGGGATCAGTCGGGTGACAAGTCCGGGGATCCGGCGAAGGATCAGAACTCCGCCACGCAGACGGCCAGCGATAACTCGCAGACGAACCCGTCCAGTAGGACACCTCAATCCACCACTCAGGCAAACAATCCCACGTCGACGCAGAACACCACACCCGCCAGCACGACGAGCCCGAACGCTCCTGGCACCACGCCAGGGGTGACTCCGGTGCCAAACCGCAGCACGACTCCGGGCAGTCCCTCGACCACCCGTTCGCCCGGAAGCCCCGGCAGCCCAAGTACTCCCGGCTCACCGGCCCCGGGCCGCAGCATCCCCGGTTCACCGCAAACGCCGGGAACCGTGGCCCCGCTGGCGGCCCGCGTCGGCACCAGCACCGGCGCCGCGGGGCGCCCCGGCATGGGTGGCGTGCCGATGGGTGGTGCGGGCGGTAAGAAGGACGATGACGAAGGTGCGCACCAGACGAAGGATTACTTGATCCGGGACTGGTCGGAGGAGCTGCTCGGCGAGCCGAATAAGGCCGTGCCGCCGGTGATCGGGGAAAACTGAGCGTGCGCGGTTGGCGATTCACCGGCCAGGAGTTCGACATCCTCTGGTCGGCTTACGGGCGCGACCGGTTGCCCTATCCGCTGGCATTTCGGCCGACCACGGCGGTCGATTGGGATGACCTTGTGCGGCAACGGGAAGCGGCGGTTCAGGCACTGCTCCCCCAGTACTCCGAGAACCTGGAGCTTGCCTTGTCGACGTTGCTGGAGCCCGAAACCCGCGTCGAATCCAAGGGTTTCGGCGGCTCCGGCTTGGCTGCGGTGTTCCGATTCCACGGTGCGGTCCGAAATGGCTCCGGCGCCACCCTCATCCAGCTACCCGGCACCGCCGAGGACACCGGCGGCGACGTGATCATGGGTTTGTGCGCGCCGAACGAGGTGGCCGCCGCCGCGGTGGCCGCACTACCGAAAGCACAGGCAGGCACCCATGCCGCGGTCAGTTTCCGCAGGGATGAGATCGCCGCCGACCGGCAGCGCTACAGCCGCCGCGCGAACGAAGTCAGCATCAAGGATCAACTCAACCGCATGTTCAAGCGCGACCGGACCGCCGTCGGTGAGATCACCGTATTCCCCGGCCCCGCAATAGATTCCAGGCCGACCAACGACGGCCGCGGCTTCCTCTGGACCGACTACGCCGACGACGGCCGCTACTACATCAAGTCCGGCGACCCCATCGTCGCGACTCCCATGAGCCCCACCTCGATGACAAACGAGATAGCCCGCCGCCTCGACCTCACCCGTCGCTACTACCGCATGGAAAACGAGCAGACCAAAGCCACGTGGTGAACACCGAGGGCACTACGGTCCGCCGGGCAAGCGCCTGCGCCCGGCACACACCTCGGCGGCCAAATCGTCGTAGCCAATAGCTAATTCGGCGAGATGCTCCCACGCATTGCCTAGTTCCCACTGCGATGCACTGGCCAGGGCCGCGAAGGCGCAGGCGGTGAATTGAGCAAGACGGTCGATCACGGCGCCGAGGGTTTCGGTATGGACGTGTGCGGCACCATGCGAAGGCGGCAGTTGCAGGGTGATCCAGCGGTCGATGTCGCGGACCAAACCGGCACGCCGCGAGTCGATGTCGTCGATAAACCGGCGGTCAGCAATGGTGTCCTTGGCCGCGCACAACCGTCGCTCGTGCAGGTCGGTCAGTTCGCGTGCGAGCCGCAGCAGTGGATGGTCCGCTGCGAGTTCACCCCGGCAAGCCTGCAGCAGTTGGTGTTTCGGCGGCAGTGGATCGGTCAGCACCGGGGTCCTCTCGCGGTACAGGAGCGCAGTGCGGCGAGAACGATCCGGCCGGAAGGTCGGAAGGTGTCGTGCGGGGCAACAATCCAGTGCCGGTGACCGGTACGAGTGTCGCTGGGTGCGGGCAAGGCGATCTCAGCGCCGGGCGGGACCAGGGTGACGTTGAGACGGAACAGTTCCGCGAACAAAGTCATGTCGTTCGGCAGGTCGGGGCGGCAGAGAAAGGTCCAGCGTCTGGATCGGAGATGGGAAATGATGGGGCCGAGGGGAATTCGGTGCTGCAGCAGGTCATCGCGGACGCGCTGGCCGAGCGGGGCAGGCATGGTGATCGCACCGACGATGCCTACTCGCACGATGATCCGACCCGCCTCCGGGTGGATGCCGGCGGGTAGACCACAGGTGCGCCGGTAGTAGGCGCAGCGCGAAGTTGGTGTGTCCGCGAACATCAGGTTGTCCATGAGAAGCCTCGACTCGCATCGCCGATCCAAGGGTGCGCCCGGCTATCAATGAAGCTGCTAGGTTTGCTGTGGACTTCTCTGCCGCTTCACCGGGCGCACATCAACAAAACACCTGTCTGGGTGGTGATGTGCGCGGCTTCGGGCGGCCCGAATGAAGTCACCCGAATCCCCAGCAAACCTCCCGTGGCAGTTGCCATGATCTACCCGATGCGGGTCGAGCGACCCGCCCGAAGTGGGGAGGACTTCATGCCGGACACCGGATCTACCCTGCCGCGAAGGCAACTCGGCCGGTATCTTGAGGTTCCCCCCGAATCGTGGACAGGGGGTTAAGCGGCTTTAGTTGCCGCGGTGAGTGACTTCTCGTAATCGTCGGGACTGAGCATCCCGATGC
>NZ_JBITEM010000016.1:0-247326 GCF_044455225.1 Nocardia sp. NPDC051321
GTCCTGCACGACGTGTTCGCCACCGCGGTCGAGCAGATCGGCGCGGACCTCGACTGGGCGAGCGTCGCCGAAGTCACCCGGCAACGGTCCACCGGTAACGGTATCGCCTGATCGCCAATTCGGCCGCCCGGCAGGCGGACAGCACAGGCGTTCTCAATGAACTGTGCCAAGTCCGCCGGGGCCCAAAGCCGAATCATCGCATCGGGTTTCCGTTGCCGGGAGTCCGGCCTTGTCGGTGTGGGTGGCTAGGGTGGCCACGACACGAACGGCAATGGGGACCAACATGACTGAATTGATCGAGCAGATCGAGAAGCTGGCACGAGAGCTGGCAGCGCTCGGCGCGACAGCGGGAACAATGGAGCTGCACAACGGTATGGGCGGCTACGGCACGATGTTTCGCGATGTGGTGGTGACCGGCGCGCTGGCGCCGGGATGGCCGGACACCGCGGTCATATCGGCGGCAGTGCGTGCTGAACTGGGCGCGGGCGCGGGCGATCTGGCGCAGCTGCGGTTGCGGCTACTGGGCGATAGCTATGAGTTCCAGTACCGTTGCGCGCCACAGCATCACTACAACTACGACTGGTTCGAGTGGGAGTCGGCCCGGCAGGTGGTCCTCGACCCCTCTTACCGCTATCCGTGCCACGCTTTTCCGGTTCCGTGCACCGACGCCGCCCCCGATGACCGGCCCACCGATCCGGAGTTGGTCGAGACCGTGACCGACCTGGTCCGCGAGTACGTGGAGCTGCGTACTCGGCAAGAGGGCCGCGCACCGCAGTTGGGCGCCGGGAACACCGAAGCGGAGATCGCCGCAGCCGAGGCGCGGATCGGTTTCCGGCTGCCGGAGGAGCTGCGTGCGCTGTATCGGGTGGTGGGCTATGAGTACGACGATCGGGGTCTGCTGGCGTTCACCGCGCTGCTGCCTTTGGCTACCGTCGCCGCCGCCCACCTCAACGACGACACCGAGACAGCGGAGCTGGAATACGGCCACGGCACCATCGGGGCCTGGAAGGACTCGCTATTCGCCGGCATCGATCAAATCGTGTTCGAATCCTGGCCCCACGGCGTGGTGCGCCGAATCTCGCGCAGCCCGAAATGGGTGATTATCGGCACCAGCGACCGCGATGTGACCGCCGTCGACCTCGACCCCGGCCCGATCGGCGTGTCCGGGCAGGTGATCAAGTTCGAACCCGATGGGTGGTACGCCGCCTTCCGACAGGACGACTCGGTTCTCGCAGTGCTGCGGCGAACAGTCGAGGCGCTGCGCGCGGGCGAGTCGGTGCTGGAGTACTACAACGCCCAAATCGAGGACCATCCGAAGCATGCGGCATACCTGCGCGGTGTGGGCGAATTGGTCTCGGAGCTTCCCGGTGCGATCGCCGTGCAGAAGCTGACGGTCGACGACCGTGACTCGTTCGACGAAGCGGAACTGGCGTCGCTGCCCCTGCTGCGGGAGCTGCGGGTGCGCGGTGTCGAATCGGTACAGGTGTCCGTACCTCACACGGTTCCGCTGGAACAGCTGCAGTTGCACGCGCCGCGCATCGACGTGGAGCCGCTGGCAGGCCACCCGACCCTGTGGGACCTCACCCTCTCCGGAGCGACCGAGCCGGTGCACATCGGCTCGTTGGCGACACTGCCGTCGCTGCAACGCCTGGACATCTCGGCGATCGAGGTCAGCGACCTCGAGGTGGTCGCCACGCTGCCGGCCTTGCGGGTCTTGGTGGCCACCATGCGGCAGTGGCAGCTGCTGCGCGACCGGGACGCGGTGCCCGCCGCACTGGCTGCCGCGGAGCTGGCGGGCGACGCCGCCTTCTACGACGAAATCACTTGGGCCGCAAGCTTCGGCGTCGACCCCATCACGGCTTCGCTGCCGGTCGTGCGCGGCACGCTCTGACGGGTTCTTCGATATCTCGTTCGACGAGTAGTGACCTGTCCGCGCATGCCGCATATCGCGCGATCGGCAGGCGAGAAGTACTGCGGCACAAAGCATCCGGCAGTGCCTCCGAGGTCACGGCGGCCCGGCCGGACGCCGGGCGGCCGACGTCGGTCTCGCGTGACCTGCTGCGCGTCAGTCCGGCAGCCAGCGCAGCTCGTGTGCCAGGGTTTTGGCGACGGTGCGGATGCGGCGGTGTAGTGGTGACTGCACGCGCGGCAGGACCAGGTGGATCGTCAAGGCGGGTGCGCCCCGCAGCGGTCGCCACGTGAGACCAGCCGGTTGTGTCGAGACCGCGGCTTCACCGGCCGGGGCGAGGGTGAGCCCGTCGCGTAGGTCGCGCTGAGACATGTCGAAAGAGACTGGGGGCGTATGGAATCGGGGGTGTGGTCGGGTGTCGCGGAACAGTGCGGCCAGCTGATCGTGGATCACGGGGTTGGCCGTACGGTCGGGAAGTCGCAGCGGATACGCTGCCGCATCGGCGATCTCGATCTCGGGGCGTTCGGCCAGCGGATGATGCTGTGCCAATTGGACCCCGACGCGCAAGCGCCGCAGCAGGAACCGGCGCACGCCACGACCCGGCTGTTCACCGCGGGTGATCCCCGCATCGATGCGGCCGTCGGCGACCGCGGGGGAGATTTCCGGTGTCGCCATCGGGACCGCGCTGACCTCGAGTCCCGGACTGCCGCGAATCAGCCTGTCCACCAGGGCCGGTGCCGTCTCGGCCCCCGCGCTGAGGCTGTATCCGATGCGCAGCGTGCCCAGTTCACCGGCGCCCGCATTCCGGGCGGTGTCCCATGCCCGGTCCAGCGCCGCCAGCGCGGGCGGCGCGGACTCCGCCAAAGCCGCACCGGCCGTGGTCAATACGACGCTACGCGTGTTACGAACCAGCAGGCTCGTACCAAGTTCCGCCTCCAATCGGCGTATCCGGGCACTGAGTGCGGGCTGCGCGATACCGATCCGTGCGGCAGCCCGGGTGAAGTTCAACTCCTGCGCCAGCACCAGAAAGTACCGCAGACTCACCGTATCCGGCGCCACATGCCCTCCCGGTCGATTGATAACGATCTGTTCTGAGTCTATCCCGTCCCGGTCTTTCCCTCGACCACGCATCAAGCCCTAACCTGCGCATATGACGATTCGACCGACCGCGGTACTGGACACCGCAGTCACACACACCGGGAGGCAGTCGTGCATAAGTTGGTAGTCCTATATCCCAAGCCGGCCGACCCTGACCACTTCCGCGACTACTACGTGAACAACCACCTTCCACTGGTCATGAATTGGCCCGGCCTGCTTGCGTGGCGCTACAGCTTCGACGTGGCGGCGAGCAACGGAGAATCACCGTATTTCGCGGTCTTCGAAGCCGACTTCGCTGACGCCGCCGCCCTGGCCGCGTCGCGGGCGTCGCAGTACGGCCAGCGGGCGGCCGCCGATGTCGTCAACTACGCCACCGGCGGTGCGGTCGTCATCGACTATCCGGTGCAGGACGGCACCGACTGAGGCAGGACGGTACTCGCTAGCTCGAACGCACTACATTGCCGCTTATCGGTCAAGGCCGTTGCGTGGCGGAATAATTGGCGTTTCATCACCAAACGAAGGATTCAGTACTCGATGCGAAATCTGTATAGCTCTGTGTCGGTCACGATCGCGCTGGCCGCTGTCGGTGTCGCCTGGAACGCCCCCGCCGCGTCCGCCGACATCGGCATCCAGGTCGTGATCGCCAGCGGTGTCATCGGCACCGGTTACGGCACCAGCTGCACCTACAGCGTCGTCGCGAACGGCACCGACCCCGAGGGAATGAATTTCTACGACAACGGTATTCGGTTCGCCGTCACACCGGGCGGCAAAACCACGCAGGTGGCGAGCTGGACTCCGACTACGGTCGGCACCCACGAGATCCTGATCACGCAGAGCAACGACTCCAAGAGCGTGATGCTCACCGTCGGCACCGGCATCAACACCGGCAGCTTCTGCCAGGCGATCTAGGGCGGTCACCCGCCATCGCGGCCCGATGTGGTCGAGTGCCGAGTCCCATGATTAGAGCGACGGCACTTTCACACCGAGCGGGACCGGGTCACGTGGACGCCGCACACCCCTGGTTTGCATACGCTGCACGCCGTGCAGGTCGGCAGTGAGTGGACCATCGAAATCGATGTCGGCCCAAGCGGGGGCGAGCGCACCGAGCTCTTCTGGATGCACACGGATCATTAATAGCGCTGCCCCCAATTCATTTCGAAGCACGGCACTCAGCACGGCGTCGGCCTGGGTGCCGCGCGGCCGCAGCACGGCCAGGTCCAGGGCGAAGTTCGCGCCGGGCAGGCACACCGAGAGCGGCGCCGATGTCGAGCCGACCTCGTTCGGCAATCGGCTCGAACCAGCGCCGACTTGGCTTGCCTGCCCGGCGATCGATGCGGTGGGTCTACAGGTTTCCGCGGCGGTCCTGTTCGCGTTCGATCGCCTGGAACAGCGCGGCGAAATTGCCGACTCCGAAACCTTGTGAGCCGTGCCGTTCGATGAGTTCGAAGAAGCCGGTCGGCCGGTCCTGCGGCGAGCGGGTGAGGATTTGCAGGAGGTGGCCGTGTTCGTCGCGGTCGACCAACGCGCCGCGCCTGGCGAGTTCAGCGATCGGCGTGGTGATGGGACCCATGCGGTCGAGCAGACCCGTGTCGTCGTAGTAGGTATCCGGTGTCGGTAGAAACTCCACCCCCGCTGCCCGCATGCCATCGATCGCGGCCAGGATATCGTCGGTAGCCAGCGCGACATGCTGCACCCCGGGCCCGCCATAGAATTGCAGGAACTCCTCGACCTGGCTGTTGCGAACGGATTCCGCCGGTTCCACCACCGGGAATTTCACTTGGCACCGCGAGTCAGCGACAACGCGCGAGCGCAGCGCCGAATATTTCGTGGCGATCTCCCCGTCGACGAATTCCGCCATCGTGGCGAAGCCGAGAACCCGCTGGTAGAAGTCCACCCATTCATCCATTCGGCCCGCTTCCACGGCTGCTACACAGTGGTCGACCGAGTGGAAATACGGGACCGCGGCACCGGACATCGCGAATGTCGTCGCTGCGTAGCCGGGTAGATGAACGCCTCGATAGCTGGACCGGTCGACGAACGTATGCCGGACCTGTCCATATGCCGCGATCGACGCGAGCATCACGGTCCCGTGCCCATCGCGGGTCTGATGCGGTTCGACCAGTCCCCGCGCACCCTCGGCCAGCGCGTGGTCGTAGGCGGCGCCGACATCGGATACCTGCAGACCGACGTCGACCACCCCGTCGCCATGGTGATGGACATACTCACCCAGTTCGGTGCCCGCACGGGCAGCGCCGGTAACCACGAAACAGGCTGCGCCCGAACGCAGCACATAGGAGCATTCCGCCGGACTGCCCGTCTCCGGCCCCCGATAGGCGACCGGGGACATTCCGAAAGCGCTGGCGAAGAAATGCGCGGATTGGAACGCATTGCCCACCGCGAATACGATCGCGTCGAAGCCGTGTACATCGAACGGCCTGCTCGAGGTTGTGGTCGGGGCAGCTACGGTGTCCGGGGCGCTCAAGCGTTTGTGAGCAGGTCGGCCACCGGATCCTCGGCGGCGCTGGTGTAGTACCGGCAGATAACGTCGGCCCACTCCGTCGCGGCGATCTCGCCGACACCCGCGGTGTCGAGCTTGTCGAACATCGCGTCGGCTTTGTCGGCGTCGAACCCGACCAGCCGCATGTAGTTGGCGTACTCGGCCCGGTCGATCATGCCGTCGTCATTACGATCACAGATCGCCGCGACCGACTCCGCATACGGCCGAAGATAGGCCATGTTCGCCGCAGGGCCAGTGATCGCGGCGACGTATTCCTCCATACTCACCACCCCGTCGCCGTTCGTATCGGCGTGGGCCAGCAAACCCTGCCAATATCCCTGATGCGAAGCCATGACGGCCCGCGCCTTGGCGGAGTTGGGCGGCTCGCCCAAGCCGGTAATGATTCGTTCGGCCAGCATCTGGAAATCCGACTCGTCCAGCACACCGTTGCCATTGGCATCCAGAAGATCGAACCGTATACGGATCCTGCTCAACGCGGCATCGCTCACAACGTGGTTGCTCATGATTCCGATCGCCTTCCCTGAGGATAGTGAAGCAGATCACAGCAATCCCGATCATAGCCAACTGCCCTCCGCCACGATCCAGCGACCGGTTGCGGGTGCCGCGCACAGGACGAGAATCAGCAGACTCACGATGGCCGGAACGAACAAGAGGGTTAAACCGCTGGTGAAGAGCTGTGCGACGCTCACGATCAGTGCCACCCCCGACGCGAGGATCAACAAGAAACGACCCGTTTTCATGTACGCCAGCAGCAGGGATCCGCCGACGGACCAGGCCAGCCCGATGACGACGGTGACGATCCCCATGATGATCAGGTCTGTGTGCCCGCCGACCTTTCGATATTCGCGGGCGGAATCTTCGATCGAGACAAGCACGTAGAGAACCCACATGATTCCGGCGACTATGGTGAGCGGACCGAAAATCAGCGCGGTGATGGCTGCGGTGACGGCGGTCGCGCCGCGCGGGGCCGGCGCAAGTAACTCCGGTTGATCGTGCGGATCGTGCACACCCATTCCCCTCGTCGTTTCGCGCGAACCTACCTCGCCGCGCCGGGAGTTGGCGATGCCGAGTTTCCGGTGTCTTGACCAAGCACGACGCCATGGCCGTTTGTGTCGGTCGGACCGGCAGCGTTCTCGGGATGACGAAAGACGCTGCAGCGCTTAATCTTCGACTGCCTGTGTTCGCCACCTCGACCGTGCGTTATCGCCCGGCCGGAATTACCGGTGTGTCGGCGGACGGTCGCGCCGATAATGGCGGTGTGATCCAACGATTCCTGGGGTGGGCGATCGGTCTTGCTGGTCTGATCGGTCTCGGATGCAGTATCTGGCTGTTCGTCGCGGTCGGGCTAGACGAGGCCGACAAGCTGGCGAGTGTGCTCAGTTTCTTCCTCGCTGCCGTCGGGGTTGCCGCCGCCGTGTACGGCGTGGTGCTGGCCCGGCGGGCGAGCGCCGGCGATATCACCCAGGGAGTCAGCGACTCTGCGGTCGGTGGCGGGGTGCTCCAGGCGGGCCGGGTGCGCGGCAAGGTCACGCTGCGCCGCGCCGGGGGAAGTCCCGCCGTCGCCTCCGCGCCCGGTGCCGTTCCGGCTCCGTCTATGGTGAATCCGCCACCAGGTCAATCGGTTTCGCACAGCCGGATCGCCGGGCCGGTGGACCAGATCCATGACGCGGACGAGTTAGATGCGGATCGGTGAAGTTTCCGTGGCGACGGTCCGGCAAGGGACAGTCGATCAGCAACACCGTCGTCTTCCGCGACGTGATCCAGATCGCCGGCTCCGGCAATGTCACGATCTCCGGAAACCAGCAGCAGCACTACCGGATCGAGAATCTGCCTACCGCCACGGCGACCGTGTCGAAGGAACGTGCACGGGCCCAGCCCGCCCGGCTGCTGCACTCCAGGTACGAGGCGGTGCCGTTTATCGGCAGGCACGATGAGATCGCCAGGCTGGACGAATGGATGAGCCAGCCCGAGCAACTCGGGGTCCGGCTGATCCACGCCGGTGGCGGGCAGGGCAAGACCAGACTGATGACGCACTACGCCACCCAATCCGCCCGCGCGGGCTGGGCGGTGTGGCGGGCGCTGTACGCGCCTGATTCCGATATCCCGCAAGATCCGGTCGAACTCGGTGGCAGCAGCGGCGTTCTCGTGCTGGTCGACTACGCCGACCGGTGGCTGCTGACCCATCTGCGCAGGCTGGTAGCCCAGCTGCACGTGCTCGCGCTGGAGCGTGGTATTTCGATGCGGGTGCTCATGGTGGCCCGTTCGGCGACCCACTGGTGGCCCACCTTCGCCCACGATCTGGAGGGCGGATTCGATATCGCTGCCGACGCCCTCGAACTGACGCCGCTGGGCACACAGCTCGACCGGGCCACCGTCTTCAGTTCGGCGGCAACGGCTTTCGCCGCCGCGATGGGCGTCAACGGTGACCGGCCCGTGATTCCACCCGCGGAGATCGATTTGGCGCAACCCGGTTTCACGTCGGTGCTTTCGCTGCATCTCGCCGCCCTCGTCACAGTCGACAGTCAGTTGCATGGCGCCGATCTGCCTGATGACCAGGCCGCACTGTCCGGCTATCTGTTGCGCCGCGAACAGACGCACTGGACCCGGCTGTTCGAGATCGGGCACATCACCGCCCGCCCCGAGGTGATGCGCCGGGTGGTGTGGCTGGCCACGTTGATCGGTCCGGTGACGCCGCATCCGGCCGACGGCATTCTTCGGCACGTTGGGCTGGTGTCCACCTCGGACCGGGCGCACGAGCTGATGGATGACCATTCGCGCTGCTACCCATCGGAAGACCCGCACACAGTATTGGAGGGACTGCATCCGGACCGCCTCGGCGAGGACTTCGTCGCACTCTCCATCCCGGGCCGGACACCTAACGGGGCGCAGGACATGATCGTGCCGGACCCTTGGACCGGTGCGGCGGTGCAGCGGTTGCTCGACACCGCGACCGAGCAGGCGACGCCGGTGGCCTGGTGGACCCCGCAGGTGATGACGAACCTGGTGGAGACCGCGCGCCGGTGGCCGCACGTCGCTGCGGAGATACTGTTCCCGGTGGTTCGCAACCACCCACAGGCGCTGCTCGCCGCAGGCGATGCCGCGGTAGAGCGCTTCGTCAGGTTGGACGGCATCGACCTGGCGGTTCTGGAAGCCATGGAATCCTGCTATCCCCAGCACTGCCGCGAGTTGGACATCGCCCTGACGGTCGCGCTCATCTCCACCAAGGCCTATCCGGATCGGCTTGCCGCGGAGCAGGATCCGGCGCGGCAGGCCCGGATCCACCGCATCCACGCGCAACGGCTCAACGACGCCGGTGCGTACTCGGCCGCCCGTGCCGCCGCCACCGAATCCGCCCGCCTCCTGCGGAGCAGGGTGGCGGTCGACCCCGCCGAACTCGCGGCGGCACTGATCCAGCTGAGCATTGCCGAATTCCGGCTCGGTCGCACCGGCGACGCGGTCGGCAACGCCCGCGAGGCGATGGCGCAGTACCTCGGCCTGTCCTCCCGCGATCGGCACGATCATCTGGACGATATCGCGGTGCTGGCCAACAACTACGGCACCTGGCTGGCGAGCGAGGGCGATACCAGCACGGCGCTGACCATGACCGAGACCGCCGTCGAGGTCGGCCGCGCGCTGGTCCGGGACAGTGCGGATCAGCATGTCCTGCTGCCCGGGCTGGCCTCGTCGTTGCACAATCTCGGCTATCAGCTGTCGATCATGGGACGCGATACCGAGGCACTGACCGCGATCGAGGAAGCGGTGGCGTTGCGCCGGGATCTGGTGCACTCCAAACCTTATGACCATCTGGGTGACCTGGCCGAATCACTGCGCCTGCTCAGTATTCAGCTGGCCCGGCTTGGACGGACCGACGGGGCGCTCGCGGGCCTGCGCGAGGCGATGCTGATCATGGAGGTGCTGGTCCAGCGCAAACCGACTGTCTACCAAGAGGCTTCGATCATCGTTTGTCGGCAGATGGTGGGGCTGCTGCTGGATATCGACCGGCGCGAGGATGCGGTGGAGCCGGCCGAGCAGGCGGTGCAGGGGCTGCGTACGTTGGTTGGATCGGGTGCGGTGCAGCACAGTTCCGCCCTCGCGGAGGTGTTGCAGTTGCTCGGCGACCTGCTGGCGGATCAGCAGCGTTCGGCCGAGGCGCTGCTCGCGGCCGAGGAGGCGTTGAGTCTGCGGCGCCAGTTCCAGGCGACCGGGCCGGAGGCCGAGTCGCCCGCTCTGGCAGCGTGTCTGGCGACGGTCGCGATGCGGCTTTCGCAGGCAGGACGGATGGAGCAGGCCGAGCCGCTCGCTGGCGAGGCGGTGCTGATCTATCGTGGCTTGGCCGAATCGGACGTGTCCTACCGACTTCCGTATGCCGGTGCGCTCGAGATACACGACGCCGTGCTGGTGGGTCTCGACCGTGGCGCCGAGGGCCTGCCGATGCTCCGGGAGACGGTGACGCTGTATCGCCGGCTGGTCGAAAAGGATGCCGTACACCGGTCCGGCTTGGTTGCGGCGCTGGCCAATATCGGCAGGCGCGCAGCAGATTCCACCGATGAAGAAGAGGCGGTAACCGCGAGCGCGGAAGCCGTCGAACTTTGTTGGCAGCTGGCGGCGGGACACGCCGGCATCGACTCGGACGTACTCGCCGACGCGTTACTGGTGCACGGCACGAATTTATTTGCGAAGCAACGTATTGCGGAGTCGGTGGCGCTCTGCGACGAGGCTGTTGGGCTTTACCAGCAGTTGGTCGCCGACCGGCCGGACGCGTACCTGCCGCATCTGGCCGAAGCCTGGTTACAGCTGGCCATCGGACATGCGGCCGACGAGCAGTTCCAGGATGCGCAAGCCGCGGCAGCCCAATCCCTTTCGCTCTATCGATATCTCAGCAAGGCCGATCCGTACACGCATCAACTCGGCTTCGCCCACGCCGCAGAATACCAGGGTATGTGGGCGGTGCAATCAGGCGATCCGCTCGCGGCGATGGCCCCGTTCAACGAAGCCCTCGCCGCCTACCGGAACCTGTCCAAGCGCGAAATGAATCCTGACCATCTGGCTCGGGTGGCTGCGATGCTGCATCAGATCGCACACGTCGGCATGCTGACTGGACATGTCGGGAACGTGCACCCCGCCATCCGGGAGTCGGTCGCGATCTACAGTTCGCTCAACGCGCATCACGCCGGCGAATACGACGAGGAACTGAACGCGGCCATCAGCACCCGTACGGCGATCCTCCGGTACTTCGACCACTATTGGGCCTGGGTCCGTGAGCAGGAGGAGGCTAAAAAGCGACAGGACCGCTGGGTCGAATGGATCGGCGGCCACGAGCAGTAGTGCGCAGAGGATTTCGGGTTCTACATCCTCTGCGCCTGCGACTACTTTCCAGCTACACCCTGGTGTCCGTGAGCGGCACAATCACCGGCGGCCGCGGATTCACGCAGGGGCGCCGAGCGGCGGGTGCTCGAGCACACGGGGCTTGTACTCGACCAGCTGGATGCGGCCGTCGAAGGTGCGGTGCTCGATCATGTCGAGGGCAACGTCCGGATAGCCGTCGTAGATGCGTTCTGCGCCCGTGGCACCGGTGATCACCGGGAACATCACGACCCGGAATCGGTCGACGAGTCCGGCTCGTAGCAGGGACCGGCACAGGCTCAGGCTGCCGATCGTGCTGAGCAGCCCCGAGCCACTCGACTTCATGGCGCGGACCGCCTCGACGGCGTCGCCGCGAACGAGCGTGGCATTGGCCCACGTCAGTGGCTCCTCGAGGGAGGAGGAGAACACCACCTTGGACGCTTGCGTGAGCTCGTCGACGGACGCCTCTTCTTCGGGCCTGAACTCGTCTTGGCCAGTCGGGACCGCACCGGCGGCGAATCCCGACATCAGGCGGTAGGTGTTCGCTCCCATCAGATGGGTGGCCTCCGGCTGCTCGCCGAGCCATGCGAGGTACTCCGGTCCCTCGAGGCCCCAGAACCCGGGCCATCCCTCTCCCGATGCGTAGCCGTCGAGGGAGGTGATGAAGTCGACGAGAAGCTCCGACATGGCGGTGTCCTTTCCTAGGGTGTCACGAGCTTTGACCGGCCGGGAGCCACAAACTCATCGGCAATTGGGATGCGCCTCATGCCTCGTTTCGGCAGCATAGGTGCATGGGCTGGAGCTTCACCGAAGATGTTGAGCAGTATCTGGGGGCAGCTGGAAATTTTCTGCGGTCCCGTCCTGCCGAACACAATGTCGCGTTGACCGTGAGCGCGACCATTGCCGCTGGTAATGCGCCAAGGCGTCCGAATCCGCCGCTGTTCGGCTGGTTGTCGCGCGACGGTCAGGTTTGCGGAGCGATTCTGCATTCCCGGCCGGCCCCACTGGGCTTGTTCGGGCTTGCCGCTGCCGATACGGCCGAGTTGGTCGCGGTACTGAACAACGAGGGGCGGGAAGTCGACTACGTCAACGGCCCGGTCGACGTCGTGCAGGCCTTCGCCGAGGCCGCACAGCGCGGATCCGAAGTCGTTGACCACCAGCTTCTCTACCGGTTGAGTGCGCTGGTTGCGCCACGCCCGACAACCGGGCGAGCCCGGCTTGCTCAGCATTCCGACCGGGAGGTGCTCGAGGATTTCACCAAGGTATTCGCGTATGAGGACACCTCGGTGCCGTTCGATGAGGTCGGCGAGCGGCTGTCCTACCACGGCTTCTGGTTGTGGGAGGTCGACGGACAGCCGGTATCGGTCGCCTCGCTCTCGCGCAGTGTCGCCGGGATCGTGCGGGTCGGACTGGTGGCCACCCCACCGGAACATCGCGGACATGGCTACGCGGCCGCGGTGACGCACCACATGTCCCAAGTCGCGTTGGACGCAGGAAACCGTGAGGTCCTCCTGTTCACCGACAGGTCGAATCCCACGAGCAACGGCATCTACCAGCGATTGGGCTACGAGGTCGTCGAAGAGCAGATCCAAATGCGGCTCAGTGCGACCGATCAGGAAATGCGCACACCGTAGAAAGTTCTGCCAGCCAACCAGTTTGAACCCCGCTCCGCCCTGAACAGTGCTCGAGTCGGCAGTGTCACAATTGGGTGCCGCCACCGTCGACCGCTAGCTCGGCGCCGGTGGTGTAGGTCGCGTCGAAGGCGAGGAAAATGGCGGCCCGCGCGACCTCCTCCGGGTTTCCTACCCGCAGCATCGGAATCTGGGCGGCGAAACCCGCCACCATTTCATCCGCCACTTCGGCGGGTAGTTTCTTGTGCAGAATGCCTGTGTCGATCGGCCCCGGGCTCACCGCATTGACCCGTACACCGCGCGGCAGCAGTTCACGGGCCCAGGTTCGCGCCATCGACCGCAGGGCCGCCTTGCTCGCCGGGTAGACGCTATGGTTCAGCTGCCCAAGCACATTCGAGACCGAGGTGGTCAGCACCACGCCGCTGCCCTCGGCGAGCAGCGGAAGCAGCCGTTGCATAGTGAAATAGGGCCCTTTGGTGTTGGCCGCGAAAATGGCGTCGTACGCCTGCTCGGTCATCGCCTCGAACGGCTCCATTTCGGTGATGCCCGCATTCAGGAACACCGCGTCCAGGTGACCGAACGCCTCCTGGACCTTCCCCGCCAGGGCGTCGATGTCGGCCTGTGCGGTCGTGTCGCTGCGCACCGCGATCAGACCCTCCGCACTCGCCTTGTCGAGCGTGGCCTGCGTGCGCCCCGTGACCATCACCCGAGCGCCCTGCGCGGCCAACAGGCGTGCGATCGACAGGCCGATCCCGTTGCTGCCACCAGTGACCAGGGCGCGCTTTCCGTCGTATATTCCCATGTCTCGATTCAAGTCCCGGACCGGCGGCGCCGTCCAAGACCTGATCTGCAACCCGTCATGCACGCACTGCATGTCAGTACGCTCGAAGTGTGCGCGTTCCCGGATCGGACCTCGATATGCGGCTTGTCGGCTACTTCACAGTCGTCGCGGAGCACGCCAACTTCGGCCGCGCCGCCGCGGTGCTACACGTCGCGCAACCGTCCTTGAGCCGCCAGATCCAGCGCCTGGAACAACATTTGGGCGTGCGCCTGTTCAACCGGACCCCGCAGGGCAGCCGCCTTACCGAGGCCGGCCGCGCCTTTCTGCCGCAAGCCCAAGCGCTGCTCCGTGCCGCCCATGAGGCCGAGCGCGCCGCCCGCGACGCCGCCACCCCACCCGAGTTCACTATCGGGTACGTCGAGGACCTGGTGATCACGCCCGCCCTCCGCCAGCTGCGGCACCGAAACCCCAAGGCCCGCATCCGCTCTCGCCACGTGGACTGGAACGACGCCAACGCCCTCACCGACCGCCGCGTGGACGCTTTGGTCGCCCGCGCCCCGCTGCCCTTCCCTGTCGACCACCTGCGCCTCACCGAGCTGTGGGCCGAGCCACGGGTCCTGGTTGTCCCCATAGACCACCGCCTGGCCGGAAAGGAGTCGGTGACCGTCGACGACCTCGGCGACGAGGTTTTCCCGCAGTGCCCGAACGCGGTCCCGCAGTGGAGCGACTTCGCTCGCCTGGAGCCCCGCCTGGACGGTGTTGCGGCTCGCAGCGCGCCGATCGACTACGAATCGTTCGAAGACAAGCTCGACCTCGTGGCCGAGGCACAGATGATTCTGATCCTGGCCGCCGGCGACCGTCGGCCCCAACTGCGCCCCGGCCTGACCACCGTGCCAATCGAGGGCATCGACCCGGTCCGTATCGTCCTGGCGACCCGCACGGCCGATGCTAATCCGCTTATCAACGATTTCCTGAACGCCTGGCCGTCCGACGCAGCCGCTCGAGGGGGACGTTGAGCAGGTGATCAGCCGCTCCGTGTCGTACGAGTACGTGTCCGCACACGCTCGCTAATCGGCCATGGGATGTTCCAGAGACGATGGTGGCCAACCGATCAGCGGGCGGCCACCGCACGTTCGGATCCTGAATGGAGGGTGTCCCCAGTCGCGGAGTGGCTGCCTTCTGGACCGTTGTTCGGCTCTTGTGCCGTCCCCGTGGGGTTTCCGATTGGGCGCAAGGCAATTACCAGCACAGCTGCTCCGAAGAGTGCGATGAGCATGATCCAGCCCGCGCCGACGTGCATAGCGTGGATAAACGCGTGATCGGCAGCCTGCGCGAGAGTGGGCTGGTTGATCTCGGCGGCGACATGCCGGGCCTGTTCCGCGGAAACCCGCACTCGCTCCTGTGCGGCCTCGGGTACATCGCTCAGCGAGGGTTCGATCGCGCCCCGATACACGATCGACATGATCGTGCCGCCTACCGCGATCCCGATCACGCTGCCGGTCTGTCGCGCAGTGTGGGTGACGGCCGACCCGGCACCGGCCCGTTCCAACGGCAGGGCGCTGATCATTGCTCCCGTCACAGGCATCATCATGCCGACCGAAAGGCCCTGGACCAGCAATATGATCTCGATACAGATGAATGGGGTTTGCAGTCCGAGCAACCCGAACGCGCCCATGAATAGCGCCGCCACGGTGAGCGCCGGCACGGTGACAGAGCGTAGTGACCATCGGCGAACCAGGCGCGCGCCAAGGGGCGCACCCACGATCGCACCGACCGCGGTCGGGATATTGGCCAAGCCTGCCTTCATCGGCGAGAAGCCAAGTGCTCCTTGCAGATAAAACGCATTGTAAAAAGTGATGGCGGCCACAGAGAAGAAGAGCAATGCCATGGCCGCGTTGCCGCCACCGAAGACCCGTTGCGCGAGCAGTCGGGGATCGAAACTGGGCGCCTTGATTCGCAGTTCGACGAGTACGAAAGCTGCCAACAAGGCAAGTCCGACGGCCATCGGCGCCCAGACATCCGGACAGCGCCAGTCGACCACCTGCCCCGCACGGATCAGCCCGTACGCCAACGCCGCGAGTCCGCTGATCGACAGCAACATGCCAGCCGGGTCCAGCGGCCGCACGGTGGGGCTCCGGAAATTGGGGACCAGCATGGCGATCCCGGCCAATGCCAGCACCACAATCGGGACGTTGACGAGAAAGACCGAGCCCCACCAGAAATGGCCGAGAAGGATCCCCGCCAACACCGGACCCGCAGCCATTCCGACACCGGCGGCTGTCGAGGAAATGGCGATCGCGGTGGCCCGCGCGGGGCCGGTGAAGGTCCACAAAAGGATGGCGAAATTGGCAGGCATGATCAGCGCCGCGCCTATTCCCATAACGGCTCGGGCGGCAATAATTTGGCTTGGGTCACCTGCGTAGGCCGCCCATATCGAGGCCCCGCCGAAGACCACCACTCCGGTTGCGAGCACAGCCCGGTGGCCGAAGCTATCGCCCAGTGCGCCTGCGGTGAACATCAGTGTGGCGAAGACCAGAGTGTATGCGCCGGTAGCCCATTGAAGCTCAGCCGGGCTGGCGCCCAGTCCGCTGATCGGGTCTGTAAGAGTTTCCAAGGTGACACTGAGGATCGTGTTGTCCACCCAGATCACCAACTGGGAGAACATAAGAACGGCAAGGATCAACTGCTGCTTGAACTTCGGCAACGCTGGGGACGTGGTCATGAACACCTTCGGATGCAACCGGCGAAAACCTGACGATTGGACCGTATGCAAGTGCGACGCCCGAGTCAATTCATGATTTCTTTGTTGAATCCCTTGCGGTTGAATGGATTTCATGGCCTATGGCGGATTTCCGGCAATTCCTGGAATTGTCGTCCAATCAGTTGCCACTGAATTGATTTTATGCCCTATGGCGGAGTTTCAACGTCGGTGATCGTCGGGATTCGCCTGCGCGGACGCCCCCATGCCGGGGCCGCACCGGGTGCTCGAGTCGCCCCCGGTATCGCCAGAGCACCTGCAACAAAGGGGTTCCGGCGTACAAGTCCCGGACCGGGCCGGCTACTACGATCGCGACGGCAACAGTGATCGGCAAAACCGCGCAGCGCATGGCCGGCTTCGTATCGACCCCGCAGCAGTGGCACGGGCGATCGCCTTCGCGATCGACCAACCCGCCGACGTCGAAATCGGCGACCTGACCATTCGACGCGCCAAGGCTGATTTCCGCTCATCGACATGTGCGCTGGAAAGCCTTGTTACTCAACCGCTTCGGACGGCCGACGAGTCCACCCGGCCGCTGATCGGAGCAATAACAACCGAACCCATTGCGCCCCGGTGATATTCGAAGCGAGCGACCGGTTGACGGCGGCAACCGCTATCGAGGACAGCCGAGATCTGTCCGCGATAGCGGTTGCTGGCCGACGGCTCTAGTGTCGGCAGCTCACCTGACGGCCCGGCCTCACTTCAGGTGCCGGGCGAAGAACCGGTTCGCCTCCTCCCCCGCGTACTGCGGGACGCCGGTGTGCCCACCCATATTGGCGTGCAACGTCTTTTCCTTGGACCCGAAGGCATCGAACAGGTCCAGGGCCATCTGCCGGTCGTTTCCTTCGTCGTTCCACTGCAGCAGCACATGCAGCGGAATGGTGACCTGCCTGGCCTCCTCGAAAATGGCGCGGGGCACGTAACTTCCGGCGAACAGAACGGCGGCTTCGATGCGCGGCTCGACCACCGCCAGCCGGGTGCCGATGGAGATCACCCCGCCCGAATACCCGACCGGGCCGCCGATTTCGGGTAGCGCGAGGATGGCGTCCAGGGTGGCCCGCCATTCCGACACCGCCGGGTCGAGCAGCGGGAGGATGAGCCGGTCGACGATGTCGTCGGTGACCGGCTCACCGGCCGCCAGCGCCCGATGCAGGTCGGCGATGGCCTGGTCGACCACGACGTTTCGGGGTCGATCACCGCTGCCGGGGAGCTCGATAGTGGCCGCGGAGTAGCCCTCCGCCACGGTGTGCCGGGCCCTGGCCAGCAGTCGCGGGTACACCTTCCGCAGCCCCAGCGGAGGAGGGCCGATCAGGATCAGCGGAGTCGGCGTGGCGGCGGATGTGGGCGTCCACAGGATGCCGTGGATCTCGCCGAGGGTGAATTCGCGTTCGAGGACGCCATCATCGAAGCGCTGTTCAGAAGTGAATTGCATTGGTCGTGCCTTTCGGGAGTGCTCATGAACGGCGCTCCCGGACGACCCCTATCGCCCGACCATGACCCCGAAGAGGAGCACCCATGTCGATACTGCGTTCACGGGTACCACCTCCTCGTTCTCTTGCACGGTCCCCGACAAAGTAGCAGCGGTCCCCCCCAGGTCGCCAACAGGTTTTGCCGTGACTTCCTGGCTGAACGCCCGCAAGTCGGCTACCGCCTACCGCCGAGATGCAGGAGACATTGCCCAGCAAGGAATCAGGGCCGCAACAGTTCCGGCGCTACGCCCCGACCACACGGTCGAACATGCGAGTGAGGACCTGAGTGTGCACTGGTCCGGCAACGCCCGAGATATGCTGCTGGACAATCGATCAGGAGGAACTGAGGTAGTTGACCTCTCGGCCGATATCGACACTGGCTCCCCCTGATCATCTGACCAGCAGTGGGCAGCGAAAGCCTGGCTGCGCCCAACGCGGTTTTGAGTGTCGATGCCGGCAGCGCGGGTTGGTCAACACTGACACCGTCCGACCGCGAGGTGATCAGCTGGCAACGACCTTGTTCGACTTGGTGCGGTTGCACCGCCAGCACAAGGTCTGAAGGTTATCGGGCGCGGTCAGCCCGCCCTTCGACACCGGCATGATGTGGTCTACTTCGAGCAGCAGGTGAGGCTCAGCTGCGAGCGAGGTAGAACAGTATCGACAGGTGTAGCGGTCACGCTCCTTGATCATCGTCCGCAGCTTGGAGGTCATCAACGCCCGCTGACCCGCTGCGCTCCTACGGAACTTGATCCTCTCCGACATCGTCTCGATCATCGCGTCGATCGTCTCTCGGTTGAGCTTGACAGTCGTGCGCTGCGAACTATTCCCACCAGCGCTGACGTACTCGAACACGTACACCGGGTAAGGCACCGTGATGGGCGACAACTCGACCCCGACGTGCTTCATGAACTCGCCTGCGTAGTACTTCATGATGAACTTGGGCGGGCTGATCGACTGGGTGATGCTGGCCTCGCGCTGCCCAAGATTGGTGACGGCCTCTTCGAGGCGGGTGATGCCATCGCCAAGGTTCTCTACATCAGCCAGGTCGGTCTCGGTGTGCTTGATGTTGAAGTACTTCATGACGTACTTGATCGGATCGGCACTCGCGGCGCGGGCGACCTGCAAAGAGCAGTTGTGCACGAACGGCGTCTGATAGGTGGCAACGTTGCGGTCGCGCCGGTACCTGTGCCGACTGGTGTTCTGGAAAGTTGCCAGGTGCGCCTGCGCTCCAGTGGACGACCCACCGAGCGCGAACGTGCCCCGACTGCGTATCTCACCGACGTACTGCGCGAGCTCGTTGTGCTCAGCGACGAAGGAGGCGACCGCGGCCTTGTGGGCCAAAAACTCGTCGCTGGCGAAATACCGTGTCATGCGTATGTGCCGGATCAACAGCACCAGACCCCACGTCCCGAGCAGGACGCTGACGATCGCTGCGATCGGTAGCCAATTCGCTGCTGCCCACTCGATGGCCAACAGGATCAGCCCTACGACTATCAGACCCGCGATTACTGGCAACTAGATCGCCCTCCCCGGGGAGTGCTCACTGTGCGCCTTCTGACGGTAGCGGAATCCCCCACGGCAACCTCTCAACGAAAAACAGGCCTGGCGACCGACCCGACAAGGACAAAAGCAAGCCTAGGGACGACCGGCCCCCGGCACAGTCATCCGAACAACCCACACCACCACAACCGAACCAACATCGATGCCCAAGCCCACCCATCGCACGCGTATCGGCTATTTGCGTGCACTCCAACGTGCCGAAAGAATCTCCCCCGTTGATCTTCGAGTGAGCGCGTGTCCGCTTCGAGCCATGTGGTCGGCGGCAATAGCGTGTGGGCGTGAAGTATCGGCGCAGGGTTGGGGTGAGCAAGCGTTCCCAAAAACAGTTGCCGCTGTTGCTCGTATCCGATGTACTTCGGTGGTGCTGAAGTCGCAGGTGGGGATTGTGGGTGCCGGCATCGGTGGGCTGTGCCTGGCCCAGCATCTGCGGCGGCGTGGTATCGAAGTTGTTGTTTTCGAACAGGATTCGAGCCCGGTGGGTCGGGCGCAGGGTTATCGGCTGACGCTTCGTGACACCGAGACGGTATTGCGTGGCTGCCTGCCCGACGACGTTTACGAGTTGTTCGACCGCAGTAGCGGGATCGTCGGTGGCCTGGACTTCATGGATCATCAACTCGCCGTACAGAAGTCGTTGGCAATCACTGCGCGCAGCGTTGACCGTTCGACGTTCAAGAAGGTGCTCCTCACCGGTCTGGATGTGCGGTTCGGGCATGCTTTGACCGGATACCGGCAATCGACCGGCGGCGAGGTTTTCGCCGATTTTGCTAACGGCGAGACAGCCGCGGTGGGCCTGCTGGTGGGTGCGGACGGGATCAATTCGCTGGTACGCCAACAACTTCTGCCGGAGGCCCGAATCGAGGCACTCCCGATGGATGCGATCGTCTGTCGTTCGTGGGTCGATGCCGCCACGGGCCCTTGGCTGACTCCGGAGTTGACGAACCATCTCGGTATGGCCTACGGGCCGCAGCGACGGAACCTGATGTTCGGGCACATGCTATTTCCGCCGGATGCGGGCCGTAGCTACGTGTTCTGGGGGCTGCTGACGCCGACCGGCGAGCTACCCGACGACCTGAATAGTGCACTCCTGGAATGGCATCCAGGGGTACAGCAGTTGATCGCCGATGGCGATCCGACACAGATGTCCCGCCTGCGGCTGCGTACCTCGGTCCCGCTCGAGCCGTGGCCGACGACCAACGTCACCTTGCTCGGCGACGCGATCCACGCCATGAGCCCGTTTCAGGGCTCAGGCGCCAACACCGCCATCAGGGATGCGGCCCTGCTCGCTACCGAATTGGAGTACGGTCTCGACGGCATCGCCCGCTACGAGAAGGCGATGCTCGACTACGGCTTCGAGGCTGTCCGCAGGTCGGCGACCGGGACCGCGAACGTGCTGGCCCAACGCCCGGTCTGAACCGCGCAGGTCCGAGTAGTAGGTGATAGAGGCTGGACACAGCTCGTCACGATGAATGAGCGGCGAGGATATCGCGGTGGATCCGATCGACGATCTGTTCCACTGTCCACGTGGCGTCAATTCGCACCTCCTCGATATCAGCCAGCGGTTGCCAGCCGTGATACCACCGCGCCAGCAACGGTTCCGGGACCGTCGCGGCCAGTGGCCTCCCCGCGTGTCGAACCAAGGTCTCCGCGAGGGTGAGATCGAAGCCATAGTGCAAGGATCGGGGCGCCACGGCGGCTAGCCGGTGCAGCATCGGCCCATACCGTTGCGCGTCGAGAATCCCTTCGACAAGCACGAGACCACCGCTGGCAAGACAGGTCAGCGCGATCTGTTCGATCAGCGTGATATTGAACGCTCCGGGTTCGTCGAACTCGCGCAGCATCTGTCGACGCACGACATCCTGTGGCACTACGACACATCGGCTGCGGTCGAAGCGCAGCTGCACGGCGTTGGCGACGGTCGATTTACCCGATGCGGAGTTGCCCCGAATAGTGACCAGGGTGTTCATCTTTGGGTGCGAAGGTCGTCCTCGGCCGCGGCCTGGTGAAATCCCCAAGCGTCGGCGACGATGTCGGCCAGATCGGGGCGCTGCGGTTTCCAGCCGAGTTCGCGGTGCGCTTTCTCGCTGGAAGCGATGCATACCGCCGGGTCGCCGGGTCGACGGCCTTGGATGCGGACGGGGAAGTCGACGCCGGTGACCGCACGGACGGTGTCGAGCACTTGCCGGTTCGAATGTCCTTGCCCGTTACCGAGATTGAAGATGCCGTGGCGGCCGGGTTCGACGGCGTCGAGGGCGAGCAGGTGCGCGGCAGCGAGATCGGATACGTGAATGTAGTCGCGGATGCAGGTGCCGTCCGGAGTTGGATAGTCGGTTCCGAACAGGGTGAAGGTATCTCGTTGCCCACCCGCGGCTTGGAGCAGTATCGGTATGAGGTGTGATTCAGGGTCGTGGCGCTCGCCCAGGTGCGCCCCATCGGCGGTGCGGACGGCACCGGAGGCGTTGAAGTAACGCAGGGTTGCCGCGCCGAGGATGTCGGAGGCTCCGCACTCGCCCGCGATGAGTTGATCGACCGTGGCTTTGGTTGCGGCGTAGGGGTTTTGGGGTCGAATCTCAGCGGTCTCGTCGAAGGCGGAAGTTCCGTCGCCGGTATACAACGAGCCGGTCGAGGAGAAGATGAGCCGCGGGACCCTCGCGGCACGGATCGCGCGGAGCAACGCCAGCGAGCCTTCGATATTGTTGTGCCAGTACTTTTCTGGGTTACGCACCGATTCGGCGACTTCGATGCTTGCGGCGAAATGCAGCACCCCGTCGAAGCCTGCGGTGGGAGTGAGGACGTCTGCGACGCGATGCACAGACATCTCGTGGAATCGTGCGCCCGCGGGCAGGTTGGACGCGAAGCCGGTGGAGAGGTTGTCGACGATCTCGACCTCGTGTCCGGCATCGACGAGCCGGTGGGCGACGACGGAGCCGATATATCCGGCACCGCCGGTAACGAGCAACTTCACAGGGGTCGAGCCCTCCTCGGTAGCAGCACTGTTCAAACGATGGCCGTGGCGACGATATATCCCTCGGGGTCATGCCACGCCAGTCTTGACCGAGTTAGGCGGCGAACCAGCGACGCCCCAGGCAGGGAGCGTAGCGGCCGTGCCCAGCTCGCCAGGGCCGCGTAATCACATGGCGCACAACGTTTCCACGGCGAGGGCGAGTTGCTCGCCGTCCACCTCGGCGGTAGGCGCGATCAGTTGAGTCATCGCGAGTCCCTGGAAGAGCAGGAAATAGAGCGTGACGACGGCCCGCGCCTGCTCGGCGGACAGAGCGGGGTGCGTCTCGCGCAAGACGTCGGCGAGATCGCCGAACGCAACCTCGGTGGCCTGGGCCATGAACTCCTGCGACTCCGCCGATCGGGCGACAAGCAGGGCGTTCTCCGCGCTCAGCAGCAGCGCTTCGTGGTTGGTGCGGATCACCTCGAGCAGCCCGGTCCAGGTGGGCCCCACCGACTCCCGCAGCGATCGACCCGCTCCGCCGGCCCGGATCGCGGCCTCCATGCCGTCGCCGACCTCGCCGCCGAGCCCCTCGGCGATCGCCTCGGTGATCAGCCGATCCTTCGAGCCGAAGTGGTAGCCGATGGCGGCCAGGCTGACCCCGGCGGCACCCGCGATATCGCGCGCGGTGGTCTTGGCCAGGCCACGCTCGAGCACGGCCTTGCGCGCTCCGGCCAGCAGGTCTTCGCGATTTCCCATCACCATAGAGTACCAGCGTCTTAGACATCTGTCCCACGAGCCCACCTGCGCAAACCCATACCTCGGAACAAATTTTCCGAAACCGCCACCGCCAAGACTTGAATGAGTAATACTTCTGAATGTGTCCAAACCAGTCGAATTCGAGCGGATGCTGCGCGGCGCGGCACTGCGCGTGACAGCACCGCGATTAGCGGTGCTCACCGCGGTGTATCAACATCCCCACTCCGACACGGACACCATTCTCGGCCAGGTGCGCCAGACCCTCGGCGCGGTTTCCCACCAGGCGGTATACGACGTGCTCCGGGCACTGACCGCCGCGAAACTGCTCCGCCGCATCCAGCCGATGGGCACGGTGGCGCGTTATGAGACGCGCGTCGGCGACAACCACCACCACCTGGTCTGCCGGTCGTGCGGCGCCATCGTCGACGTCGCGTGCGCGGTCGGCGAGGCCCCCTGCCTGACCGCCGCTGACGACAACGGTTTCGTCCTCGACGAGGCCGAGGTCCTCTACTGGGGCCTATGCCCGGACTGCGCGGCGCTACCGGCGCCGCTGCCCAACCCTTGAACACAGCCCAATTCACCACCCCCTGAAAGGAATTGCCGTGCCCGAGGACCACCCGCCCATCGGAGAGGCCAACACGGAGCCCGCGCAAAGCGGTTGCCCCGTAATGTCTGCCCGCCTCAAGTACCCGACCGAGGGCGGCAGCACCCGTGACTGGTGGCCGAACCAGCTCAATCTGAAGATCCTGCAGAAGAATCCCGCCGTCGCCAACCCGATGGACGCGGACTACGACTACGCCGCGGAATTCAAGACGCTCGATCTCGCCGCCGTGAAGCAGGACATCGAGGCCGTGATGACGACCTCGCAGGACTGGTGGCCCGCCGACTACGGCCACTACGGACCGTTCTTCATCCGGATGGCCTGGCATGCGGCGGGCACCTACCGCATCAGCGACGGTCGCGGTGGCGCCGGTGCAGGCATGCAGCGGTTCGCTCCGCTCAACAGCTGGCCCGACAACGCGAGCCTGGACAAGGCCCGCCGCCTGCTCTGGCCGGTCAAGAAGAAGTACGGCAAGAAGCTTTCCTGGGCCGACCTGATCGTCTACACGGGCAATGTTGCGCTCGAATCGATGGGCTTCGAGACCTTCGGCTTCGGCGGCGGTCGCGTCGACCAGTGGGAGCCCGAGGAGGACGTCTACTGGGGTCCCGAGCACACCTGGCTCGGCGGCGATGAGCGCTACACCGGCCAGCGTGACCTCGAAAACCCGCTTGCCGCAGTGCAAATGGGCCTGATCTACGTGAATCCGGAAGGGCCGAACGGCAATCCGGATCCGCTGCTCGCGGCCACCGACATCCGGGAGACGTTCCGCCGGATGGCGATGAACGACATCGAGACCGCGGCGCTGATCGCGGGCGGCCACACCTTCGGCAAGACGCACGGCGCGGGCCCGGCCGATCACGTCGGCCCCGAGCCAGAGGCCGCCCCGCTGGAGGAGCAGGGCCTCGGCTGGCGCAGCTCGTTCAACACCGGCGTCGGCAAAGACGCGATCACCAGTGGTCTGGAGGGCGCCTGGACGCCGACCCCGAGGACCTGGGACAACAGCTTCGTCGAGACCCTCTACGGCTACGAGTGGGAGAAGACGAAGAGCCCCGCGGGCGCGTGGCAGTGGATCCCGAAGAACGGCGGCGGCGCCGGCACCGTGCCCGACGCGCACGACGCCGCGAAGTCGCACACCCCCGTCATGCTGACCACGGATCTCTCGCTGCGGGTGGACCCCATCTACGAGCAGATCACCCGGCGCTGGCTCGACCATCCCGAGGAGCTCGCGCAAGAGTTCTCGAAGGCTTGGTACAAGCTGACCCACCGGGACATGGGTCCGATCGTCCGCTACCTCGGCCCGCTGGTCCCGCAGGAGACGCTGCTCTGGCAGGACCCGGTCCCCGCGGTGACGCACGACCTCATCGGGGCGGCCGATATCGCCACCCTCAAGAGCCAGCTGCTGGCTTCGGGTCTGACTGTGCCGCAACTTGTTTCGACCGCGTGGGCGGCGGCTTCCTCGTTCCGTGGCAGCGATAAGCGCGGCGGTGCCAACGGTGGTCGCCTCCGGCTGCAGCCGCAGCGAGGGTGGGACGTCAACGAGCCCGACCAGCTCACGCTGGTGTTGCCCGTGCTGGAAGGCATTCAGGAGGCGTTCAACTCGGCGCAGACCGGGAACACGCGGGTGTCCTTCGCCGATCTCGTGGTGCTCGGCGGCGTCGCGGCGGTCGAGCAGGCCGCGAAGGCCGCCGGTTTCGACATCGAGGTGCCGTTCACCCCGGGCCGGACCGATGCCACCCAGGAACAGACCGACGTGGAGTCGTTCGCCGCGATGGAGCCGAGCGCCGACGGCTTCCGCAACTACCTCGGCAAGGGCAACCAGCTGCCGGCCGAGTACCTGCTGGTCGACAAGGCGAACCTGCTCACCCTGAGCGCTCCCGAGCTGACCGTTCTGGTCGGTGGCCTGCGCGTGCTCGGCGCGAACTACCACGAGTCCGCGCTGGGTGTTTTCACCGATACCCCGGGGACGTTGACCAACGACTTCTTCGTGAACCTGCTCGACATGGGCACGAAGTGGGAGCCGACGTCGGCCGACGAGGGCACCTACGCGGGCAAGGATCGCGGCACCGGCGCGACCACCTGGACCGGCAGCCGCGTCGATCTGGTCTTCGGGTCCAACTCGCAGCTGCGCGCGCTAGCGGAGGTCTACGCCACCGATGACGCGAAGGAGAAGTTCGTGCAGGACTTCGTCTCCGCATGGGACAAGGTCATGAACCTCGACCGGTTCGACCTGGCCTGATCACTGCTCGAGCCGGTCGGCATGTGCGGCACCCCGCGAACTGAGCCAGTTCGCGGGGTGCCGTGCTATATCGACCAGCACGCCGGAGAAAGACGTTGCGCCCGAACGCAATACGCGTCAAGCGCCGTAGGCGGTGAATCCGGCCCAGGTGAAACTGTGGTCGCCGCGGTCATACGACGCCGCGATGGCCGCTCTGAGCGCGACGTGGCCTGCCACTCCGGTCTGTAGTCCGCGGTGCAGGTCTTCCAGAAACGCGATCGTCGCGCGGGAATCGATAACCGGTAGCGCAGAAGCGATTACGGTGCGTGCGCCGGCCGACAGGAACACCGCCGGGAAGCCGAGCAGTTGGTTCGGCAGGCTCGTCACCACTGCCCCGACATGGCAGGCCGACAGGACGATCACGCCGCCCGGTGCCACCGGGCGGATAAGGAATTCGCTGAGCGAGAGCCAATTCTCGCCGAGCAGCAGGACCGAATTGAACACGGTCTGCTCCACCAGCACGTCATGGCACGCGAAATGCACGACGGCGGCGCGTTCGATGGCGTCGAGGATGCGGCCGTCCGGATGCGGCACCGACGGGCAAAGGGCGAGCTCATCGGCGATTTCGCCTCGCCTGCTCGGTGCCATCACCCGAATGCGAAATGTACTGTCCGCGTGCAGGCTTGCGCTGTTCGGCCGCAGGTTCATCGGCCGAGTCCCGTGTATCGCGGCGATCGCGTCGCCCTCCGGCCCGACTTCGGGCAGGAAGTCGGCACCGGTCGACGGGTCCACCGCGACCACCGCGGCACGAGAGGTCGGCCTCGGCGGCAAGGTGGCGGAAAGGAAGATGCTCGCGTTGGGGATGACGGTCATATCGAACTGCACCTGGGCGGGCCGCTCGTCCACCAGCGCGCCGCCGAGCGGCAGCGTGCCTGCCGCACCGACCGGGGCGAGCGCGAAGGCTTTCAGGCCGGGCCATTGCACCCGGATGACCGCCAGGGTTGCCTCGCCGAGTTCGGTCAGGATCACGCTGAGTTCGTGGTGTAAGCCAGCCGCACTCAGGCTCTCGGTCTCGCGCCGACGATAGAGGTCGCTGATGCGGGTCTGCCACTCCCGCACCCGCTGGCTGGTGAAGCGAGGCAGGTCGATGCTGACGGTTCGGCCGATGCGTGCGCTGTCCCCATAGGTACGAAACGCGACACCCCCCAACGCCGTAGCGACGACATAGATGATGTCGCGACCCGAGCGCATCGCCGCGAGCTCCGTAACACAGTGCCGGGCTTGCGCTTCGAGCGTTATGCGGTGGGCGGGCGCCGCCTCCACCAGTTTCACCTGACGGGCGCGAAACTCCTCTAACCGCCGGTTGATCATCCGGGGGTCACGATCACCGGGCTCCCGGTATTCCTCCGACTTGATGCGGTCGCCCCATCGCCTACCCGCCCGTGAGAGGTCGATGAGCTGCCTCGGGTCGGGATCGTACGCGCGCAGGGCGGTCATCACTTGCGTCGCTAGATACAGGCTGCCCGAGACGTTTTCCAGCAGCAGCGGCGCGAACGCGGGCATCGCGCAACGGTGATTAGCGTATGCGCCGAGCTCGAAGGCGATCTGGTTGGCCGCGCGCAGCGGCATCTGAGTCTCGTCGTTCTGCCAGAACTGGGCCACCGCATGCGCGTAGGCGCCGGCGTGTATCGTCGCGTTCAGCGCGACCCGATACCAATTACATTCCGGCAGTTGCGATTCCAGTACTATCGCCCAGCGGAACACATCCGTACCGAGCAACGCCTGGTCGAGATCGGTACCCATCGCCGGCACGAATTCCACGATGAACAAATTCAACTCGGCGAGGACCGCACGCACCTCGCCGGGCGAACGCGACTCCTCGGCGGCCGTGACGCGCTGTTTGAGGTGCTCGACCCGCTGCGTCAGCGTCGGGTCGAGCCGATTCGTCATTCCGTCGAACACGTCAATTTCCGGATCACCAGTCTCCGCGAATCACGAAAGATTCTGCGTGACAACAGTTTATCGATGCCCACCGGAACGCGGTGTCCACCAAACGACCTATAGCGCCGACCGGAAACAGCTGTGCGCTACACCTCGACCCGCTCCCCCATGATCACGGTCCGCTGCCCCGGCAACCCGAAGTATTCGGCGGCGTCGGCGGTGATGTAGGACGTGGCGATGAACAGACGTTTACGCCATGCCGCCATGGTCGGTTCGGATCCGCGCTTCAGCTCGATCTTCGACAGAAAGTAGGAGGCGTCGTCGATCGAGATCCGCCCTTCGGTCTGCGATGGGTCGAGCAGGCGCAGGGTCGCCGGGATGTTCGGCGTCTCCATATAGCCGAAATGTGCTGTCACATGGATGATTCCGTCATCGGCGTAGCCGAGCGCGTCGATCTCGGTGCGTTGCCCGTCGGGTACCCGCGGCACCGGCAGGGTGTCGATCGACATGATCACCACATGCTCGTGCAGCACGTGATTGTGCTCGACGTTGGCCCGCATGGCCAGCGGCGCGGTTTCCATGCCGCGGTTGAGGAACACCGCCGTGCCGGGCACCCGCACCAAAGGCGGCTGATGGTCCTGCAATTCGTCGACGAACTGACGCAGCGGGCCTTCCTTCGCCTCGCGTGCGCGGGTGACCACGTCCCGGCCGCGTGCCCAGGTACTCATCACCGTGAAGGCGGTGAGCCCGATCAGTAGCGGCAGCCAGGCGCCGTGCACGAGCTTGGTCATGTTCGCCGCCCAGAACATCGCGTCGACCGCGAGCAAGGGGATCGCGCCGAGCAGGACGAGCCAGAGCGGGGTGTTCCATTTGATCCGGGCGAGATAGAAGAACACCAGCGTCGTGATGGAGATCGTCCCGGTCACCGCCATGCCGAACGCGTAGGCAAGCGCCGCCGAACTGCGGAAGGCGAACACCAGCGTCAGCACCGAGAACATCAGCACCCAGTTGATCCACGGCACGTAGATCTGCCCGATGGTCGACTCCGAGGTGTGCGCGATCCGCAGTCGCGGTAGGTAACCGAGCTGCGCGGACTGCGACGCCACCGAATAGGCGCCGGTGATCACCGCCTGCGAGGCGATCACCGTCGCGGCGGTCGCCAGTAACACCAGTGGGAGCCGGGCCCAGCCGGGGGCGAGCAAGAAGAACGGACTGCCGACCTTGCTTTCGTCGCCCAGAATCAGCGCACCCTGTCCGAAGTAGCTCAGCACACAGGCGGGCAACACCAGCCCGAGCCAGGCGCGGGTGATCGCCTTCCGGCCGAAGTGCCCCATGTCGGCGTACACCGCCTCGGCGCCGGTGATGGCGAGCACGATCGCGGCCAACGCGAAGAAGGCAATGCCGAAGTGCCCGACCATGAATCCCACCGCATAAGTCGGCGACAGCGCCTTCAGGATTTCCGGATGCCGTGTGATGCCCGAAATTCCGAGCGCCCCGATCGACCCGAACCAGAGGATCATCACCGGCCCGAACAGGCGGCCGACCGCCGCCGTGCCGCGCCGCTGCACCGTGAACAGCACGATGATGATCACCGCGGTGATCGGCACGATCAGGTCGTCCAGACCCGGTTGAACGATCTTCAGACCCTCCACCGCGGACAACACCGAAATCGCCGGAGTGATCATGCTGTCGCCGAAAAACAGCGCGGCACCGAAGATCCCGACCCCGGCCAGCACCGTGGCGGCCCGGCCGCCGCGCCCGCCGCCCAGCCGCCGCAGCAGCGTGATGAGCGCCATGATGCCGCCCTCACCGTCGTTGTTCACCCGCATCACCAGCGAGATGTAGGTGAAGGTGACGATGACCATCACCGACCAGAAGATCAGCGACACAATGCCGTACACGTTGTCCGTGCCGATCGGCACCGGATGCGGATCGTCCGGGTTGAACACCGTCTGGATCGTGTAGATCGGGCTCGTCCCGATATCACCGAATACCACGCCGAGCGCCCCGACCACGACAGCGGTCCGCGCCGTCCGATCCCCGCCCGTCGCGGGAACCGATGGAGTCACCTCGACCCCTGTATCCATGACGCCTCCTCACTGCGCGGCCCGTACCCATCGTGCCGTGGTTTGCCGCCACGTCACTGTAACCACGCCGCGTGCGGCGTTCTCGCCCAGCGGGAAAGCGCCCGATCGCGCTCATCGTTATAAGAGATGCACATCGCTATAAGAGATGAAGGTGCGGTAATCGAATTCGGCCGACGACGTCATCACTAATACCGAGCCGGTATTCGCCCATTCCGGACATTCCGCCGGACACGCTACGACAACTCGCTGGCAAATGGCGATCCCCCTTGACGGCTCGGCGACCAAGACCCGACCCTGGGCAGGGTCGAGAAGCCCTGGCGCGCAGCCGAACCCAGTGCGGCATCGGCCCAGGTCCGCATATCCGACAGCACCGTTGATCAGAAGCGAGAGCGGGTCACCCGCACCGGCTTCGCGAGGCGGTCCACGGGCGAGCCCGAGTGGGCCGCAAGCCATAACACTTGAACCGGTGGCGAATTCACAGCATTGACATATGAATTCACGTACTCTTATACCTAAGTCCCATCGCGGATCGGTCGCTAGTTCATCACCATTGGATAACAGGTAGTCAGCGCTGTTCGCATGCGTGCGCGCTGACACCTGACTTACCTGACGATCGAGGTCACACCGGATGTGCATAGAGGTACAAACACGCGTCGACGCGTGCCGCCGGTCAGTTGGGGAGCAGGGCCGCGGGCATAGCGTGCTGCCGCGCGGAGGTGCGGCATGAGCGCGCCGCCCGATAGAACAGCCAACTGGCACAACGGGTTCCGAAGATTCGGCGGCCGAACCGGGATGCTGAGCGGTCCGCCGCTGATCGAGATCAGGGAACCGGGCCGAGCCGCCCGGCGGCTGATGCTGAGCGGCCCGGTGACCTTCGGCCGCAACGGCGACAACGAACAATTGCGCGACGCCACCATTTCGCCACGACACCTCCGGCTGGTGCCCAGCCCCACGGCGCTCTCGGTGGTCGACCTCGGCAGTCGCAACGGCACCACGGTCAACGGTGTCCCGCTCACCGGACGTACCGCGCTGACCACCGGCGACACCGTTCAGCTCGGTGACACCGAAATCGTCGTGCTGTACGAGCCGGTTACCGAACCACTCGCTCGCATCGACGAAGACGCGCCGAGTGCGCCACCCGCCCCCGCACCGCCGGTCGATCCCCCGCCGTCCAGACTTGTCACGCTGGCCAATCGGATGCTGGGTATCGATCCCACCGGGAACCGAAATCTGTTCCCCGCCGCCACCGAACTACCCACCCGGATGCCGCGGAAAATGTGGCACCTCGTGCGAATCGCCAGCATGGCCGTCTACTTCGAAATGATCGTCGCGATGTTCGTCAGACCCGCGGGCGGGTTGTTCGTCTTCTTCGGCGTGGTGGTTCCGCTGCTACCGGGACTATTCTTGATCGCGCCGGGGCTATGGCGGAACAGTTGCCCACTGGCCGCGACGAACCAGATCCCTCGGGTCCTACGCTTCACCCGCGGCAAGAATCCACCCGATTGGCTATACGCCCGAGGCTATCTCGGGGCGACCACACTGTTCTTCGGTATCGCGGGTGCCAGACTGGCGGGATTGGATCGCAACGGTGCCGCCGCTGGCGTCGTGTTATTGCTGGTCGCCATCGCCGCTTTCACCGGCGGCGTGCTGTTCAAAGGCAAGAGCGGCTGGTGCAGCAGCATCTGCCCGTTGTTCCCGCTACAACGCGCGTACGGCCAGACCCCGTTCGTCACGGTGCCCAACAGCCATTGCGAACCGTGTGTCGGCTGCGCCAAGAACTGCTTCGACCTGAAACCGCGGGCCGCCTACCAATCGGATCTCACCGATCCGGCACTGGCCTGGAGCGCGCCGCGAAAACTGTTCGCGGCCACGCTACCCGGCTTCGTCCTCGGCTTCTTCACCCTGGCCGGGAAGACCGAAACCAGTCTGGTGCAGCGCTATTCGGCGCTCGGGCTGTTCATGATCGTCGCGGTCGGCCTGTTCTTCGCCCTGGAGGCGATGACGCCGCTCAGTGTCTCGACCATCAGCGTCGGGTATTCGGCGCTGGCGCTCAACATTTTCTACTGGTTCGCCGGAGCGACGCTGGCCCGGTCGTTCGCGACGATCACCGGGATCAGCGCACCGTGGCTGCACTGGCCGATCAGCGCCACGATTCTGCTTACCACGATCGTATGGATCGCCAGGACCCGCGTCGTCGAACTGCAATTCGCGCTCAGCACCGGAACCCGCACCGAACCGGTCTTGCTGGCACTTCCGAAAGTACGACCGCGAGACCCGGAAAAGCCCAGCACGCCTGCGGCTTCGGTGACCATCGACGGCGTCCAGGTGGCCGCCGATAGCGGGATGAGCCTGCTCGACATCGCCGAACGAGGCAAGCAGCCGATCGAGGCAGGCTGCCGGATGGGGGTGTGCGGGGCCGACCCGGTCGCGGTGCTCGACGGTATGTCGTGCCTGTCGCCGCCCAGTCAGGACGAACGGAACACCCTGCGCCGCCTCGGTTTCGCCGGCAACACCCGGATGGCCTGCTGCGCACGGATCGATACCGGCAGCGTCGAGGTGTCACTGACGCCGGAACCCGGCAACGCGAACAGACTGCGTCCGACGCGCTTCGACCGGTCCATCGTCAGCGTCGCCGTTATCGGTAACGGCATCGCGGGAGTGACCGCCGCGGACTTCCTCCGACGCAACCATCCCGACTGCGAAATACATCTCGTCGGCCGCGAATCGCATCCGCTGTACAACCGCATGGGTATCTCGCGTCTGGTGTACGGCCGCTCGGCAATGCAGGGCCTGCACCTACTTCCCGAGCAGTGGTACGACGACCATCAGATCACCACCTGGCTGAACACCCTCGCCACCAGCATCGATCTCGCGGGACGGCGGGTCTTCCTCGGCACCGGCGAGGCGCTGCCCTACGACCGCTTGATCCTCGCCATGGGTGCGAGCAGCGCACTGCCACCCATCGAAGGGCTCTCGCGGCCAGGCTGTTTCGTGCTCCGCGAGGCCAGCGACGCGATCTGGATCCGCTCCTACGCCCAGCAATTCCGTTGCGCCACCGCGGTAGTCGCCGGTGGCGGGCTGCTCGGGCTGGAGGCCGCGCACGCGCTGCACCTGCTCGGCCTTCAGGTCACCGTGCTGGCTCGGGGTGATCGGTTACTGGCCAAGCAGATCGACTCTCGGTGCTCGCAATTGGTGCTCGACCACTTCACCAGGACCGGAATACAGGTGCTGCGGCATGCCGAAACCGTGCGCGTCACCGGTGATCCTGCGGTTCGCCGGGTAATCCTGCGAGACGGTCGTGAAATCGAAGGTGACCTCTTCCTGACCGCCACCGGTATCCGGCCGAATATCGACCTGGCCCGCAGCGCCGGCGTGCCCGTCGAACGCGGTGTCCTGGTAGACGATCGGATGCGCACGCACGTCCCCGACGTCTACGCCGCAGGCGACGTCGCCGAACTCGACGGACAGGTATCCGGGCTGTGGCCGGTCGCCGCCGAGCAGGCGCAGGTCGCCGCCGTGAACGCACTCGGCTTCGACCGTCCGCTCGCCGCTGCCATGCCCGCCATGATCCTGAAAGGCGTTGGACTGGAACTATTCTCGACCGGAAAGGTGGAACCGGAGTTCGGCGACGAAGAGATCGTCATCGATCGCCCCGACTCCTACCGGCGATTGATCCTGTCACACGGACGAGTCGCCGGCGCGACCGTGCTCGGCCACCACCCCGCCGATCTCGCAGCCGCACAGCAGGCGATGATCAGTCGCCTGCCGGTACCGGTCACCGCGCGAGCCGCCCTGTACGCCGGAGATTGGTCGGTACTGACACCCACCGAAACCATCGATCTGACCACCGCACAACCGATTCGAACACCGTAGGCGCCCCGCCCTTCGGACAGAGGCACCTAGATACAAGCCCTGTAACTCCCTATACACCAACATGTTTCGCTCCACCAACGCACCGGAAGCAGCCAAAGCCCTGGGCCAGAACCAACCGCACACCGACTGTGTAAGCCGCACCCTCAGTACACTCGGTGTGCGGCTCACACTGTCGGTGTGCGCCCTCACGTACTGGGTGTGCACCCTGCCTTCCACCCCGCTGGAACAAGACATACGCTCGATACCCCCCTCTCGAAACGCCACCACAGCCAGATGACCACGCTGGAACCCCCACCCCCATGATCAACCGATAACTACAGCCGGGTACGGCAGGCGACGCGCCCAGCACCACCCGATCATTCCCTGGGCCATGTGCACCTACCGGATCAGCACACCGAAGGACTCGATGCGTGGACATATCCGGATCACCACAACGAAGGACGACCCAACCTGACCAGCCCGCAAAGCTGAAGACCTACCCAGGTTTTCCCGTGAGTAATGTGGTCACCTCGTGTGCCGTACCCGACTGTAGGCGCACGCCCTCACGTTCCCGAGATGGCCACTTGGCTGTGGTGACGTCTCGAACATTTCAAGATCAACCGAGCCAAATGGTTGCCACCCAAGACCGTTGAACCACCACATGACTCACCTCGATGAACGCCCCGGCCCAGGTCCGCATTGACGCGAGTCGAATGGTCGCGATCGAAGATCGTTAAGCCACCATAAGACTCACCTCGATGAACGGCAGGCCTGGGAATGCATTGACGTGAGTCAAATGGTCGCTATCGAAGATCGTTAAGCGACCATTTGACTCACGTCGATGCGCGCCACCGCGACGGGGGTGGCGGTGCGGGGGGTGGCTGTGGTTGTTGCACGTGCTTGAACTTTTGCGCACCTGCTGGTGGGCGGCACCCAGCCCATCCCGCTGGGATCCGACAAAGCCTGTGTCAGCGCGAGGTCCGGGTGAACGAAACGACCAGGGACGCAAGGATACTGAGGGCGGCGCCGAACCAGAGGACTGCTGAGAGCACCACGTTGTCGGCGATGATGCCGCCGAAGAGGGCGCCCAGTGCGATCGCCAGGTTGAACATCGCGGTGTTCAGCGCGGTGGCCGCTTCGGTGGAGCCGGGTGCGGCCTGCAGGATCCAGGTCTGCACACCTACCGGGATACCGCCGAAGGCGAGACCCCAGACGATCAGCAGCGCCAGGCCGGTGATCGGGGTGCCGCCGACGAGCGCGACCAGCGCGAGCACTACGGCGAGCACCGTGCTGATGGTGATGAGCGTCGTGCGGATGTTGCGGCCCGCCGCTACCCCGGTGATGAAGTTGCCCGCGATGCCTGCGACACCGAATGCCAGCAATGCCGGGCCGACCATCGACTTATCGATACCCGCAACGGACTGCAGGATCGGGCTCACGAAGGTGAAGGCGGCGAAGTGGCCGCTCACCATCAGGAAGGTCACCAGCACACCGGCACGGACCACCGGATTGCGAAACTGTTCGCCGAGGGTGCGCAGGCGCACCGGTTCGGTTGCGGGCATCCGCGGTAGCAACCACAGCAGCGCGACAACCACCAGCAGACCCAACCCGCCGAGCAGGCCGAACGCGATTCGCCAGTCGGTCAGCTCACCGATCAGTGTTCCGGCCGGGATGCCGAGCACGTTGGCCGCGGTGGCGCCGCCGAACGCGATCGCCGTGGCCTGCGGAACATGCTTCGCGGGCACCATGCGCACCGCGATCCCGGCGGCGAGCGCCCAGAACCCACCGATGGCGATGCCGACCAGGAACCGAGCGGCAAGCAGCAGACCGAAGTTCGGCGCGAAAGCGGCAAGCACATTCGCCACCACCATCAAGGTGATCAGGCCGAGCAGCACCACGCGGCGGTCCAACCGCCCGATCGCCACCGGCAAAATCGGCGCGGTGGCGGAGGCGACGAGCCCGGGCACCGTCACCATCAACCCCGCGGTCCCCGGCGAGACGCCGAGCGCGCCGCTCACCGAGGTGAGCAGGCCGACGGGCAACTGCTCGGAGGTCACCACCGAGAAGGTGCCGAGTGCCACCGCGGCAACCGCGAACCATCTTCGGAGCGGCACCTTTTCCGCTGTGTCGTCGACCGCCGGGGTATCGGAAACCGTCATCATGTCAATCACTCCTCACTAAGAACATCAACGTTAAGTAACTGAGTGCTAAGGTTTATTCCGGGCAGCGCAGAACGCCTGAAAACTGCGAAGAGCCCGATATCGTCGGCCCGATCCGGTTCACGGCCTTCCGCGTCCTCGCCGCCTCAGACGACCGCCCCCAGCGCTGCGCCCCCGCGAATCAGTGAAAGCGCTCGCCGACTTCCAGCACGCCACCGCCCCAGACATGCCGGACTATCCTCCGCGCCAAGATCATCAGCGACCGGGCGCCCCAACTTCCTAACCGCCAGCGGTACAGTGCATTTGGGCACGATTACCGCACCAGGGGGAGACGTGAAGATTCCGTTCGAGCTTTGTTCTGTACAGGTGGCGGTCGGCACGCTCCGATTGACGTCAGTCGAGCTGAGCATGACGTACGGGAATCTCATCGAAGGGGGCCCGGGCAAACGGGTCAATGACTACCTAGTGGCGAATCTGGCGCGGCCGCAACAGGGTTGGGCCGCACACTGGCACCTAGTTCAACCGATCCGGACTATGGACAACGAAAGGGAACTACTCCCCCCGGTCCAATGCATCGGTCACTTCCGCGGCCCGTGCACCAACAGAACCGACGACTGGCTCTACAGCGACATGATGGTTGCCTGGTTCCAACAACCACACCCGTCAGGCCTGATCCACCCCGACGCGATCACCCAGATGTACGACATCCCTTGGAATGACAAGGCCCGAAACATCACCCTGGACAACCTGTGATCTACCCGCCTTAGTTACCGAGGCGTGGAAAGACCTCGGGCTGCGCCAGATTCCTGATCGTTTCGACGATGTCACCACCGCTTCGACCGAACACCGCATCGAACTAGGTGCGCTGCAGGTCGATCGAGCGGTTCGCGCCGTTGGTGCCGACCGTTCGCACTGTCACGTCTGCCGGAAGAAGACCGGCCGCCGCGAGTTGCGGCAGTACGTTCCACACGGCCGTCTGGGAATTCGACGGCAAACGCCTCGTGCGTGTCGTTGATGGCGACCACGACATAACCATGACTCGCGAGGTCTTCGACTTGCGCGGTACTCCAGCCGGTGGTGTCGTCCATTCCCGGCGAGTTCAGTAGGATCGGACATCGCCGCATGTTCGAGCAGGCTCATCTCGGCGGCTATGGCTGGGCGCGAGTGCCTAACTATCTTGCGGTACAACGACTTCCGTGAGGTAGCTCTCCAGAGCAAGCTGACCGCCGAGCGGCGTGGCTTCCCGGTGGTCACCCTACAAGATCGAACCGTTGACGTGCCGGTCGAACTGGGGGCTCGCGGGAGTGGAATCGGTGCGTGAGGATTGGGCAACTCGGAGTCGCTCGGGGCGGCTGTCGCGAGCGAAACCGGCTCGATGCCGAAATCTCAAATCAGGAGTGCGCCTTGCGAATCGCCGGTTCGATCCCGCTTGCTGCGGTCGTTGTCGCTATTGCGTTGGGCGTGAGTGGGTGTAGCGATAACTCGACCGATTCCGCCGCGACGATCTCGGCCACCTCGACAGCCGCGCAGTCGAGCACGGCGCAGTCGAGCACCGCGCAGTCGAGCACGGCGCAGTCGAGCAGCGCGCAGCCCTCGGCGGCCCCGACCAACGACCCGGTCCCGGTCCACTGCGGTCCGGGCGTCCACGGCCTCGCGGTCATCGCCATCACCACCAAGGGCAGCGGCGCATGCGCCAATGCCGTTGAGGTGACCAATAAGTACTACGACCGGCAACCCGCCCCCGAGGGCGTGCAGACGGTCACCGTCAGCGGTGTCGCGTGGACCTGCCAGCAACGGCAAGGGCAGGTCAACCCGTATCAGGAATGCGTGAGCAACGCCGATCCCGCCGAAAAGATCAGGCTCAGTTCATAATCGGCGGGAGTGTGGGACTTCGTCAGACGGTGGAGTAGTCCTGGCTGATCCAGCGGTCGGGGCGGATGGTGAACAGAACGGACTGGGTGCCGTCCATGTTGGCGGCAAAGTCGCGACCCTGCTCCGGACCGAGGTAGCGAACGGCAATCGCCTCCCGCACGTCCTGCGGGGAAGGAGTGACGGCGTCGGTGACGGTGCCCTCGACGATGACGTACTGGTAGGGCAGTTCTTCGCGCTGGACGGTGAGGGTGACGACGCCGGCTTCGCGGATGAGCCTGGCCTTGCGGCGCTCGGCACCGGTGTTGACCCTGATGTCACCGCCGGGGGTGTAGTCGTACCAGATGGGGACGCTTGTTGGTGGGCGGCCGTCGTTCGCGGCTACCGACAGCACGGCGATGTGCTTGCCTGCGAGGAATTCCTGACTTTCGGACTCAGTGAAGGGTCTCGGCATGTGACATCGAACACCCAGATCGGCGGCGTTATTCCCGTGTCACGCGGCGGCGCCCACCATGTGACAGTGCCCAATCCCGCGGCGAGAAACTGTGCACCGACCCGATCTGAAGTTGTGTGTGAAGTGGATCCCGGCGGACGGCATGCCGGGATATGCGAGGTGCGTTAGGCTCGACACCGCGTAATTATCCGATGCCTTATTCCAAACAGAATATTGACGCCGAAAACCCCCACGTTGTCTGTCATATTGATATCCGCGCATAAGGATTTCACCACAGAGACAAGCGGGCAGCGCTGCATCTCGTCGAACCGGATATGAGGAGCTTTTGTGCGTGGTTTCAGATTATGTGCGGCGGGCCTGAGCGTTCTCGCGCTCACCTGCCTGTCGGCTACCGCCTTCGCCGATGAGCCCGTGCCGGTCCAGGGTTCGTCCGACGTGGACGTCGTACCGCCGCCGCCGGGCGCGAACGACTGGTCCTGCCGGCCTAGTGCCGCGCATCCGCGCCCAATTGTGCTGGCGCACGGCACCTTCGAGAACCGCCTGGATAATTGGTTCGCGATGTCACCGAGACTCGCGGCGGCGGGCTACTGCGTGTACGCGCTCGACTTCGGCCTCGGCCTCGGCGGCACGGTGTCCGGCCTCGGGCCGATGCGCGAATCCGCGCAGCAGATCACGGATTTCGTCGACCGAGTGCTCACGACAACCGGAGCGCAGCAGGTGGATATCGTCGGCCATTCGCAGGGCGGCGTGCTGCCTCGGTACTATCTGAAAAACCTCGGCGGCACACCGAAGGTGCATACCCTCGTCGGCCTCGCGCCCGACAATCACGGCACCGAATGGGGCTTGATCGGCCTGCCGATCACCCTCGTGCCACCGGCAACCGATCTGGTGTGCCCGTCCTGCACAGAACAGCTGCCGACCTCCGACTTCATCACCCAACTCAATAGCGGCGGCGAAACGCAACCCGGCGTCAGCTATACCGTCATCGCGTCCAAGTTCGACGAGTTCGCGACGCCGTACACCACCGGTTTCCTCAACGGCCCCGACGTCGACAACATCACCCTGCAAGACGTCTGCCCCGGAGATTTCGCCGAACACATGGCGATGACATCCGACCCCGCCACAATCCAATTGGTACTCAACGCATTAGACCCGGAACACAAGGCTCCGATTCCCTGCGGCATCGGATCGATACACGCGAAATAGCGGGCCCCCAATTCCGGTGGCGCATGTTCCCGGGTCTGTCCACAATGTCCGCATCGCCGATAGCCTCGCGACCGGCGGCTCCCCTCGCCGCCTGGCGGCTCCGGCCGCTAGCACCGCGAGCGATCGGCTATCACGGCGGTCGCCTGCGATAGCCGATCGTTCGCCGGCGACTAGCCGGGAAGCTGGAAGTCGGCCTTGAAACGCGGCCCCGGCGGCAGCCCGCGCAGCGCGGCGCTGATCCAGGCCACCGCGGGCGGCCACACCGCCACCGCATTGACGACGTGTTCGGGCAGCGGCATCGTGTAGAACCGCAGGTCCGCACCCCGGTTCCAGTAGTCGTTCACCGCGGGCAACACCACGGACGCGGGAATCAACTCATCCCAGATCCCGTGGTACCAGAAGATCGGACTGTCCGGAATGTGTTGCCCCAGGCTCTGTTCCTGCAGCACCTGCATCACCCCCGGCGCGTTTTCCAACGTCATCCCGGGATTGAAGTAGTCACTGATCGGCCGATACATCCCCGACAACGCCACCGTGTACACACAACGACTCTGCATGTCCTGCAGGATCGCCTGGCCTTCCTTGTTCAGCAGCTTCGCCGCATCGAACTGTTCGGGAAACTCACGGGACAACCCGGCGAAGCCGAGCCACATGGTGAAGTTGCTGATTCCGGTGAGGCCGGGCCGCTGTTCGGTCGCGTACCGCGCTTGCAGGCGCAGGTCACCGGGCGTGCCGCCGATGGCCGTACCGAGCAAACGAACGTCGGGAGCGTAACTTTCGCGCAGTTCGGCCGCGCGGATCGACCCGGAACCGCCACCGGAATAGCCGTACGTGGCAATTCCGGAATCCGAAAGGCCCAGCGACGCTTCATTTTTCATGGCCCGTAGGCTGTCCAACACCATCTTGCCCTCGTCGAAGGTGTTGAAAGTATTGAACTTACCGTCGAAGTCGGGCACGTTGATCGCGAAACCCTGCGCCAGCCACCCCACCGCCAGCGCGGCTTCCTTCATGGTCCCGACCTGCAGCGTGTAGGACGGGTTGCACGCCGAGTTGGTCGAGTCGATCGCCTCCTGGAAGGAAACCACCGGCCGCGGGCCGCCCGTCCACGGAATCCCTGGCGTGATCACCGAGGTCGCGGTCGCGATCGGGTTATCGTGAATGTCGTTGCTGCGAAACAACAACTGCCTGGTGTCGACGGGGAACAGTATGCCGATTATTCGGGTCTGCACGGTGCGCGATCGAATGATCTGCCCCGGCGCGTAGGAGTCCAGGTCTTCCGGATCGGCGTACCACGGGTCCTCGGCGGGCACCGGGATGGGCAGCAGGTCGTAGATCTGCGGTTCGGCGGGCAACTGTGGCAATTGATTCTGATCCGGCGGGAATGCCGGATACGGATCGGCTGCCGCGAGTCCGGCGCTGGACACCGCGAGGCAGAGCGCCGTCAATGGCACCGCCGCCCATGTGAATCTCTCCCCGAACATGCACCCTCATCTCGTCACGTGTGATCGGCATTATGCGAAGACCGAACTGGTGTCAGTACACCCCGCGCGCGAGAACGTCCGCTATCGACAAACCAACAGAGTCGTCTCTGGGACAGTTGTGCACATCCATAGAATTCGATCCGCGGCGGGTCCGCCCGAAGTCAGGCAGAGAACCCCTTCGATTCCAACAGCTGCGCGGTCCGCGCCGCCGACAGCGTCATCGCCTCGGTCGGCCGCTGCGGGTCGTAACCCGTGAGTTCGGCGATCCGCGCCAACCGATAGGTGATGGTGTTGCGGTGCACGAACAACAGTCTGGCCGCGGCGTTTTGATTGCACTCGTTCGCGAAGAACACCCCGAGCGTCTCCGCGAGCACCGGCTGATCCGCGAGCGGCTCCAGCACCGAGGCCAGCTCCTTGCGCACCGACCCGTCGACCGCCACCGCGTACTCCAACCGCAGGTCCTGCCGACGGCAGATCACCTCACCGCGCGACAGGCATCGACCGAGTTCCGCGACCACCCGCGCCTCCGCGAACGACGCCGGTATGGCCGCCCGCGTCAACGCGGGCGAGACGCCGATCCACAGCACAGGCGCTGCGCCCGTGCCGATTCCGGGTGCCAATCGGCTGGACAGGTTCTCGATGACCGCGCTCTCGTCGCGCGCATCGATCGGAATCAACGCCGTCCAACCACTGATGTCGCGGCGCAGGAACGCACCGGGGAGATCGTGGATTCGACGCCGCAGATCGGTCAGTGTGCCCGGGCCTGGGTCGCCGGGGCGGATCACCGCGACCACGAACGCCTCCGCGACCGGCACCGCGGGATCACCCACCCAATCGACCGGATCGCGCCCGGCCAGCAGTGCGTCCACGATGCCGCGCCGCCGTTCCAGCTCGTCCCACGGCCGCCGCCTGGCATCCTCGACACAGGCCACCGCGATGCGGGCCGTCATGAGCGAGAGATACTCCGAGAGCGGGCGGCCGATCTCCGCCAGTGCCGCCCGACCGGCCGGAGATGCCGTGGTCGGCAGCTGAGACCAGAGGAAGTCGACGCCCGCCCGATAGTTGCCGAGCACGTCGTCCAGCGGCATCCCGTCGTGCACCAGCGACACCGCGCGCTCGACCAGCGGACGGGTAGCTTCCTCGGTCGGCTCGCTACTGTCGAGCCAGAACTGGAAGAACAACCGCACATTCAGCTCGGCGGCAGGCACGAAGTCCGCGTCGACCAGTGAGCTGGGCACCCCGTCGTAGACCGGAGATTGCGTCGAGAAGCCATCGACCAACGCGAGCGCATCCGACAGCAATCGCTCGATCGTGGCGGCCCGGCGGGTGCTGCGATCGAACGCGGCAACGGTGCCTGCTGTGGTCACGGCAACTCCCAACGACGATGTCTGGTACCGCCCGTCGATGCCCGATTTCAGGAACCTGGTACCGAAGGTGACGCGAATCTAGCAGACCGTCTCAGCCACCGATAGGATCCACCGATACCGCTATCGGTCGCCGCGGTCGTCGTCGCCGCGACACCCGCGCAGGGTGGGGTCCGGGCTGTTCTGTTTGTAGGAGTCCTCGGTCCAGAAACTGACGGTGCCCCAGACGGCGATCGCTCCGATCACCAGCGCGACGAGGGTTACCAGTACATCCATCGAAAGTCACACTCCCCGTACCGGAATCGAGCGCCGCGCGGGTGGTAGCTCGAAACGATTGTGGAAATTCGCGTCATTGCGTGGTCTAGCCATGCAGCCATGCTGGCCGCCGGAGGGCGGCAGGGGTATCCGCCGAACGTCCGACAGCGCCCGGTCAGCGATCGATCGCCCGTTCGCAACCCTGGAGTAGCTGGCCCACCGGCATTCGATCCGCGATTTCCGGCGCAGCTGCCCACCGACTGCCGATTTCCAGCGAAAAGTCACGTTTGATTGCCGCGGATCCGGGGAATTGCCCGCCTGTAGCTGATCGACCGTGCCTGTTCGCGGCGGTGATCAACTGCGAAACAGGAGCGCAACGCTGATATCGCCAACAGACAGTCCGAGTTCGACCAGGACGAGATGACAGCCAGACTCAGCCATTACCCGGGGCCGCCGCGCCGGGAGTTTCAGGCAAGCGCGACCCCTTTCACCGATCACGTCCAGGCCGAAGGCACCAAGGACCGAATCGCCGCGCGGTAAGCGGTGAACTGGCCGCGCTATGTCGGCTCGCGCATCGCACTGACGAATCGAGGAGACCATGCCTGAAATATTGGATACCCATCGAGGAAAGACCCGGCGTCGCACGTCACTCACCGTCGGCGCGGTGGCTCTGCTCGCTTCCGGGCTGCTGGCCACAGCGCCGTCCGCAGTGGCCGATCCGTCGGCCGAGGCGACCAATGCGATCGACGCGCACTATGCCGACTTCGGCGGGTCGGGGTCGTTCCTCGGCGCGCCGCTCGGACCGGCCACCGACGTTGCCGGTGGCGCCGAACGCGCCTACCAGGGCGGCGTCATCTACTTCTCGCCGAATACCGGCGCGAAGGCCGTGTACGGCGAGATTCTGGTGAAGTACAAGTCCCTCGGCGGCCCGAGCGGACCGCTGAGCTTCCCCACCAACGATGAGACCGGTGCGGGCGATTCCGTGGGCCGCTTCAACGATTTCGCCGAGCCTGGCGGAGCCGCGATCTACTGGAAGCCAGAAACGGGCGCATGGGCGATCAAGGGCAAGGTGCTCGACGCTTGGCGTGAAAGTGGCGGCATCACCGGGCCTTTCGGCTACCCGCGCTCGGATATGACCGTCGACAACGGTGTCGCGACGGCCAACTTCGAGGGCCCCGGCGGCACCGAAATCAAGTGGTCCGACAGCGACGGCCTGGCGACGCTACCGCCTGAGCTAGCCGCGACCCTACCGGGATTCCGCGCGAACTCACCCGATGTCGCGGTGCCGAACCCCGGCGTCGACGCGACCAATGACTCCGGCAACTCCGGAATCAACAGGTGGTGGGGCATCCCCATCGGTTTGGCCATCACGGCTGTGGTCGGTGGACTGCTCGGCATGCTCGGTCGTCGACGGTCGGACCCGACCCCGACCACAACGCGTACGACCCGGGCGCCGGTCGCCCCCAGCGCACGCACCACGACGGGCGATCGACAAGGGTTCGTGCCGCCGCGCACCGACGCCACCGCTGCGGCCGGTGCCGGTGCCGCACAGCGTGGCGCGGGGAATGTCGCCGGTGCACACGAGATGCACCGCGACGCACCGCGCACTCGCGGCTGATCAGCACAAACGACCACGGAAAGGAACGACAATGGAATGGCTGTTGGGCGTACTAGGTGGGCTGGTCGGCGGCAACATGGCCGGCGCGGGTAAGGGTTTCGGTCTGGCCGGAAATAGTGCGGCAGGCGCGGTCGGTGGCGGCGTCACCGGCGCGATCATTCAGGCGGCAACCGGCTCGGGTCTCGATCTCGGGCAGGTCATCGGTCAGGTCGCGGGCGGTGGTGTGGTCGGCGCGGTGCTGACCGCGGTGCTGGCCATGTTCGCGAAGAATCGCGGGACGGCCGACCGGCGCGAGACCGTCGATCACCGCTGATCCCTTGTAACACAAACATTCCCGGCGGTGCGTCCGTTTCCGAGACGCACCGCCGGGAAGTGTTTCCGCTAGTTCTCGCGCAGACTCGACTGCAGCCGGTCGAACTCCTGCTTCGTCATTTCTTCCGGCGACCGCTCCGGCAGCTGCCGCGATTCGACGCCGACCGGGCCAACGTTTCCGCCGTCGAATACCACTGAGGCCCAATTGTTCTGGGCTTGCAGCGTGGTGTAGTTACGGTCGTTGTTCACGCTGGTCCGAACGGTGCCGGACTGGATCGAGCCATTGCAGTTCCAGTCGATGGGCTGGTCCGCCGAGCCCGCGGTCTTCCTGCGGGTGTTATCCGGGCAGAAGTACACGGTCCTCCACCCCGCTGCCACCGCCCCGAGTCCCTGGCGCTCCTGCAGCGAATTCTCGTTCAACGCAGGAGGGTTCACGTTCGAGTAACCGAAGTTCGCACTGCCGTCGGTCTTCGGTACACCCGAGAACTGGAAGCTGTAGTTCATCACGCTGAGGTAGTTCGGCTTGTAGTTGACGTGGTCGGTGCCGCCGTGCTTCAGGCCGAGGTTGTGCCCCAGTTCGTGGATGAACGTGCCGACATTGCCGTCGTCGCCGGGATTCCAGTTGCACTGGGGGCCGAGTGCGACGACGAAGGTGTCCGCCGGGATGCCCAGCGAAATGCCGCTGCTGCACCCGTTGTCGTAGGAGTCCGCCCAGATCATGTAGTGGAAGATATGGGAGCGGGCGGAGGCGAAGTTGGTTCGCTTGATCGCCGCGACCTGATCGTCCACCGGGGACAAATTGCTGTCGTAGGGCACCTGATTGCCGCCACCGAGATCATATTTGGTGCCTCTGGCGTTGCCCGCGTCCAGATGAATATTGATCCCGTTGCGGCCGTCCGGATTGGTCACCGGGGCGGCGGCGAATACCCCGGTGACCCGATCGAGCGCAGCGGTGGTCGGCAAGCGCCCGTTCATGTAGTCCATCTCGACGAACAGGTCCTTGTGCTTCGGATCCGCGCCCATCTTGGGCAGATCCACGTCGATCTTCCCGTCGCCGTTGGCGTCGTATCCATTGATCTCCCATACGTCGGGCAATCCGTCACCGTCGCTGTCGACCAGGGCGGCCTCCGGTTGAGCTGCGGCGGTAACCGGGGTCAGGAAAGCCCCCAGCCCGGTTAGTAGCGCGAAGGTGGCGATAAGAGTTTTTCGGTAAGGCGACACCTCGGACTCCTTCCGGATCGTATGGGGGACGATCCTGCTATTTCGGACGAACTTTGTGATGACGCAGCGCCGGCTATTTCCAGTCGACCTGCGGGGAGCGATAGAAATTGATGCCCTGCGCGGCCCAGATCGGGCCCTGCTTGGCCAGGCGCTCCCGATACTTGTCCCAGTTGTGCGTCGCGGCCGGTGACCAGCCGATTTCGGCGATTCCCGCCAGCCGCGGGAAGGCCATGTACTCGATATCGGCGCTGGTCCGCAGGGTCTCCGACCACAGCGGTGCCTCGACACCGGCGAGTTGATTCTCCGAGACGCCCTGCAAGAAGGTGGCCGGATCCCAGTTGTAGGAATCCCGCACCTCGACATAGCCCGCCCAGTGCAGGCCGAGCGGTGAATCCTTGTTGTACTGCATATCCAGGTACGCCTTGTTGGCCGGCGACATCAGGATCTTGTTGCCGCGCTTGGCCGCGGCCGCGACATCGGCATTGGTGTTGGCGGTATCCCAGTACTGCGGAATGGCCGATGTGGGCGGGTTGGTGACGACGATGTTGTGCCAGCCGGTGGCCTTCTTGTCGTAGGTGGCCAGCATCGGCGTCACCTTGTCGTAGAAGGTCTTGTAGTCGGCTGCCGAGGTGGAATGTGCCTCGTCACCGCCGATGTCGATGTACTTGCCCGGGGTGATCGCGGACAGCTCGCGGATGACATCCTCGACGAACTTGTAGGTGGTCGGGCTTGCGATGCACAGCGAGCTGTAGCCCACCTCGATGTCGGTGCGCGGCGGCACCGGCTTGCCGTCACAGTTCAACTCGCCATACGACGCCTGCGCGGCGTTGGTGTGGCCGGGCATGTCGACCTCGGGAATCACCGTGATATGCCGGGAGGCAGCGTATTTCACGATGTCGGCGTACTGCGCCTGGGTGTAGTAGCCACCCGGGTCACCGCCCACCGCGGTCTGCCCGCCGATCTCGGCCAGCTTCGGCCAGCTCTTGATCTCGATGCGCCAGCCCTGATCGTCGGTCAGGTGCAGGTGCAGGGTGTTGACCTTGTACTGGGCGATCTGGTCGATGTAACGCTTGACCTGATCGGGCTTGAAGAAGTGGCGGGCCACGTCGAGCATCGCGCCGCGCTGACGGAAGCGCGGGTAGTCGACCACCTTGCCGCCGGCGACCGGCCAATCCTGGTGCTGCACCGTCGTTTTGTTGATCGCCGCGGGGAACAGCTGGCGCAGCGACTGCACGCCGCCGAACAATCCGTCGGTGGTGTTCGCCTTCAGCGTGATTCCGGACTTGGCGACGGTGAGCTGGTAGCCCTGGTCGCCGACGCGGTTGCCCGCGTCGCCGAGCTCGAGGGTGATACCGGGCTTGGCCAGGTCATACCGCTCCACCACCGGCAGCGGGAAGCCCGTGGCGGGCCGGAGCAGCCCACCCAAGTACTCTCCGACGTCCTTGGCCTGGTGCTCGGCGCGGATCACGCTGGCGGCGGTCAACTTGAAGTTCGCCCCGGCGTCGGACTTGGCCTCGACGGGGATGGGCACGATATCGGTGACCGCGCGCTCGATGGATTGTTGGTTGTCGGCTGCGTTACCGGTTAAACCGGGCATGACAAGCGTGGTGAGAGCCACGGCTGCGCCGAATGCAAAGGGGTATAGAAGCTTTCGCATAGCGTACCTCCGGTACAACTTTAGGGGGCATCCAGAAGTATGGATCAGCGTGCAAGATATGAGTGGGGACCTTCTCAACTGGGGATATGCGCGTTTTACCGATCATCGATCCGTGGCGGAACAAGAACATGCCGAATTCCCCACTTCTACTGGGGATCTCCGTGCGGCTCGTTCATGTCATGCTTGCGCCGGTTGCTCGGGACACGGCGGCCAGCAGGCTGCCCGTTGACTGAGACATCCGCTTGTCCAACAGCTCTCATGAGATATCCACTTGTCCAACAGCTCTCATGCCCGCTGAGTGCGTCGTTCGGCGTCGTCTCGCAGCGAGCAACGGGAAATAGATGTCGAGGTGGATGATTCGTGAGCCCGGTATGGATTTTCTCGGCCCGACGGAGACTTCCGTCGGTGAAGGGTATCGAAAATGGTGGCGGTACCGCGCAAGTGGCCGTCGACGTCGACGAACGATTGGTAAGCCGATGCGAATATCCGGTCCGATTACCGCATCCGCGCTCGTATTTGCCGGGCTGCTGATTTCCGGTTCCGTGGCAAGCAAAGTGCCCGAGGGTGTGCTGGCCGCCGCGATGTCACCCACCGGTGCGCCGAATTCGGCGGCCGACCGATCGGTGCTGCCGACCTCCGCCGAATCGCTTCGGTTGCAAGCAAATCCGCCGCAGGATCCGGGGCCGGATGCCACGGTCCCGATCCACGACGTCGCCCTGCCCAACGTGCCGACCCGGGGCATTCCGGAGATCGCGCTAGCCGCCTACCGCAACGCCGAACTGTCCCTGCAGGCCTCAACACCCAACTGCGGCATGCCGTGGCACCTGCTGGCCGGCATCGGCAAGATCGAATCCAACCACGCGGGCAACGGGCGCACCGAACCCGACGGCACCACCCGCGGCATCATCTACGGCCCGGCGCTGGACGGCACCCTGCCCGGCAACGAGGTAATCAAGGCCGCCGAAGGCGGCTACGTGCGCGCCGTAGGACCCATGCAGTTCCTTCCCGGCACCTGGACCCTCTACGCCGCGGATGGCAACGGCGACAACAAATCCGACCCCAACAACATCTTCGACGCCGTCCTCGGCGCGGGCAAATACCTCTGCTCCGGCAACCTGGACATGCGCGATCCGAAGCAGGAGACCCGCGCGGTCCTGCGATACAACAACTCGCTCGACTACGCGTCGAAGGTACTCAGCTGGTCCAACGCCTACAAAACCGGCGGCGCACCACCCCAAGGCGAACTCGCCCCCATCCCCGACACCCTTCCCAACGGCGGCATGCCGGACGGTGCGGGCTCGAGCATGAGCGCAGGCGAAACAGCCGTCATCGCGGATCCCGCCACTTCGCCGGACACCCCCGCCCCGGACACAACAACGGATCCGAACCCCACCCCCACGACGGACGCGCTCCCAACCGACCCCCAAAACCCCACGGGCACTCTGGTACTCAAAATCCAGGTGATGATCAACATCCCCGGCCGCGCACCGATCCCGTGCGGCGTCTTCTGCCCGTCCCCCTTGCCGAACGTGCCCACCATCCCGCAAACAACCACACCACTCCCCACCACGACCACACCGCCAGACACGACAACGTCCCCGATACCAACCCCGTCGACGACACCCACCCCGACAACCACCACCGTCGCGCCGACAACCACCACCCCGCCGACACCCGCCTCGATCACATCCAGCCCGTCGATACCGCCACAGGCCAACAACCAACAGCCAGCCGCACCGGCTCCCACACCCACCGAACAAAAGCCCCAAACACCCACCGCAACAACAACCCCCAAGCCAGCGACACCGACCACGACCACTCCACCGAAACCCCCGGCCCCGCAGCCCACCCCCAGCCAAACCCCGCAGGCCCAACCCACCAGTCAGCAGCCAGCAGCTCCGGCCACCCCCGCACCCAAACAACCGCAGATGCCAACACCAACCACCCCGGCATCCAACCAACAGCCAGCCGCACCAGCGCCTGCGCAACAATCAGCCGCACCAGCCCCGGCCCCCGCACCTGCTCCCGCAACCCCCGCACCAAAGCAGCAACCAGCCGCACCGGCTCCGGCTCCGGCTCCGGCTCCGGCCACACCAGCTCCCACAACCCCCGCACCAAAGCAACAACCAGCCGCTCCGGCCCCGGCACCAGCTCCAGCTCCGAAGCAACAGCCCGCAACCCAGGCTCCAGCTCCGGCCCCCAAGCCGCAACCAGCCACCCCGGCTCCCAACCAGAAGCCACCCAACCCAGCACCGAAACCCGCACCAGCACAACCAACCACTCCCCCCGTACCACCCGCTCCACACCCCTGAGCGGCACCACCCCCGAGACCGGCAGCGTGGACCCGGCCACCGTGATATTCGGATGCGCGTCCATTACCTGCCGACTAGCGTCCGAGCGATGCTCCTTTCCTACGATGTCGCGGGCGGCGGGCCGCCGGTGGTCCTGCTGCATGCGGGTGTGTGTGACCGGCGGATGTGGGATCCTCAGTGGTCTGCGCTGATCGATGCGGGGTATCGCGTTGTGCGTTGTGATTTCCGGGGTTTCGGGCAGAGTCCGGTGCCGCCGCACCTGTTCAATGATGCCGAGGACGTCCTTGCCCTCCTGGACCTACTCAGCATCGGGCGTGCGGCACTCATCGCCTCCTCCTACGGCGGGAAGGTCGCCCTGCAGATCGCTGCGCGATGGCCGCAGCGCAGCACTGCCTTGGCGTTGCTGTGTACCGCTGTGCCCGAACACCATCCCAGTCCGGAGTTGCGGGCGTTCGATGCACGTGAGGAAGCCCTGCTCGACGCCGGGGACATCGCGGGCGCGGTGGAACTCAATGTTGCGACCTGGCTTGGACCGGACGCGGATGCCGAGATGCGGGAAGCCGTGCGGCGGATGCAGCGCCGCGCCTTCGAGCTGCAACTGGCCGCCGACGACGCACCCGGCCGGAGACAGGTCGAATTCGACCTGTCCGCGATCAGCGCTCCGGTACTTGCCGTCTCCGGCGAGCACGATCTGCCGGACTTCCGCCAGATCGCCGCCCGGCTCCCCGACCAGCTGGCCCACGCTCGTCACCTGGAGCTCTCTGGCGCGGGCCATCTCCCCAATCTGGAGCGTCCCGTCGAGACAACGGCAGCGCTGATCGCCTTTCTACGGAAAACGATCCCGGCCAACTGAGTTGACAATGCAATAATTCAATCCGGTAAGACGTCTTGTCAGATTGACCGCTGCTTGCTAGGTTTCCACTATCAGCTATCCATCAGCTACATCAACGCAGCCGTCCACCCAACCCAGGAACTCACCGTCCATACCCACCAGGAGGACCTGGATGCGCCGACCTTCGACGCCGCGATACGTTCTGATCCTCGAAACCACCGTCCTCGCGATGATCGCGGCGGGCCTGACCCTGGCCCGCCTATCGACCAAAAGCCCTGGGGGCGTGACGATCTACCTGTTCGTCGGCGCTGTGCTCGCCGGCCTCGCCGCGTTCGGAGCATTCCATGGCGCCCGTCGAGCACGCGACGAGCTGGAACGACAAAATCCCGACGACACCACTCTGGACCCCTAGTCCGGGTCGAGCCCTCCCACAACGCGCCTCTTCCGCACGCGGGTCCTGCCGCACAGGATATTTCGGCTATCAGGTCATGGCCTGCCAGCACCCGGCGTGGGCGCTGGAAACGCCACCACCTGTCCACTGGGCGCCGATGACTCGGGACCTCCCCAATTCTGGCCGACGACATACAGTTTCGGATCTTCCCCGCGGCTGAGCACGCAGGCGAACGCGCCGCGGTCGAGTTCTACTGTGGCCAATACTTTTCCGCCTTCGGCGACTCGCACGCAATGCCGGTTGCCCACGTCGGCGTACCACACCGCACCCTCGGCGTCGACGCAGATCCCGTCCGGATGATCGCCCGGTGTCCGCGCCCACACGTGGCGATTGGCAAGCCCGCCATCGGATTCGATGTCGTACGCGGTGAGCTGGTTGGCGTAGGACTCGGCGACGATCAGGGTCGCGCCGTCCGCGGTGATCGCCATCCCGTTCGGGAAGGCGAGACCGTCGGCGACCCGCCGGACGCTGCCCTCCGGCGTGACGAGCGCGATCGGGCCCGGCGTGAATTCACCACCGGGAAAGTCGAAGCCGATGCTGTTGACGTAGGCGTTGCCGCGATCGTCGACCACGATGTCGTTCCACGGCTTGTTCGACACGGCGGACAGATCGCCGTGCGTAACGAGCGACCCGTCGGCCTCGCGCCGCAGCAGCCTGCGCTGCGCGGAATCCACGACCAGCAGTCGCCCGTCCGGCAGAAAGTCGATGCACATCGGGAACGACGGGATCTTGACGATCACCTCGGGCCGGTGGTCCGCGCCGAGCGCGATCACCTGGTTGGCTCCCCAATCGGAGAACCAGAGCCGGCCGTCGTGCCAGCGCGGGGACTCACCGAACACGATTCCTTCCAGCAGAATTTCGGGCTTGGTCATGTCGCGATGTCCTTCTGTAGTCGGTACAGAATCTGACGTGGCGAGCCGCGAAAACTCATCGGCCGGTTATTGCGAGCGGTACACCACGATGCCCGGCACCGACCGGACATAGTCGGCGAAGGGCGAGTCGACCACCTTGTTGTTCTCCGCCAGGGAGGACGCATTGCGGAAAACAGGGCCGCTCGGCGTCATCACGAAGATCCCGACGTGGGTCACGTCCAACCCCGCTTGACCGGTGTAGGCACCGATGTAATCGCCCGTCCGGAGTCCGCCGATGACACCGTCACGCACGGCATCGCTGGGAATGAAGGTGATGTTGCGATCGACCACCGGCAGCCCGGGCAGGTATGTCCCGCCATCCGCCTTGGCATTGAGATGCTTGGTAACTGCTACCGCGGCGGTACTCAGCGCGCCGGTGACATCGGTCGCCGCGATTCTCGGCGTATTCACCCAGTCGCTGAAGAAGTGCTTGCGCTGCAAGAAATCGACGCGCCCACCGGCATACCGCGTGTCGATCAGGTTCGCGTCGAATTGAGGGCGATCGGCGGACCGGCTCAGCGCTTCGACATAATCGAGATAGGTGAAGCAATCCACCCGGCGAAAGTCGATGACGAGTTGTTCCCGCTGCGTCGCGGACCCGACGAGCATGTCGGCACCATATGGCGTACCGAGAAACTGCCGCGACAACAGCTCGATCAATTCGCCCTTGCTCTGCCCCGCGGGCGCACCGGCCCGCAACGCCAGCAGCGCATCGATCTTCCCCGCCGTGACGCCATCGACGTCAACCGGCTCGGCGAGCGCCGCGGGCACCATCGACGCCGTGCCACCGGCGAGCACCAGCAGGACGAGCAGTAGTCGGGCCAAGATGCGCAAGGAGCCTCCAACACGGTGCACGATCACTCGAAGAACAACCCCCACGGTAGCCCGACGGTCAACCTGAAAATAGCGGACCGCTTCTGTCCGCTAGGGGTGTGAAGGTGGATACCGCCGGATCAGAACGCAGCAGGTTTGTCCAAGCCGCATGCCGCCGCCTGCGGTGATGATGGCAACGCACCGGTTGACCAGTGAACGCGTGCGACGACGCACTGTTCCCGGTCCGAGCTGGTGTGTGGAGCGCCGCGGGTGGAGGGGATCAGCGGCGCTTCTCGCAGCCGGCGGCGACAACCCGCACACGACAGTGGGCCGCTGCGCGAAACACGCAGCGGCCCACCGAATATCGTCACGCCACTAGATACGCTGGCTTCTTCTTGAAGACACCTTTGATGCCGACCGGAGTCACCATCTCGGCTCCTTGCCCACTCTGCGGCGCATAGTTGATCGGGCCGCACACCACTGCCCGCGCACACCGGGCCGTAGCACCGGAAGGCGAGGACGCCTGATCATCCGGAACCGCGTGCAGCGCGGCCACTATGAACGGCGCGATGGTGGCCGCCGTGACGAAGGTCCGTATCGACCGCGGCAGTGCCGGTATCGAAGGGACGGGTGTCATTTCCGGTCGCCGCGGCCGAACGGCCACGCGTCGGTACCCGGCGCCTCGGGCGCTTCCTGCATGCCCTGGCTGCTGAGGCTGCCCGGGTACAGGTATTCGCTGGCGGGCCGCCTCTTGCCGTTCAGCCACGCGTCGAAGAAGCCGTCCAGCTTCTTGGTGGTGCGGGACTGCACGAACTGACGGAACTCGGGGATCGACGCGTTCCCGTGCTTGTGCCCCTGCGCGAAATCTTTGACGGCGGTGAAGAATACGTCGTCACCGATGTAGCGGCGCAGTGCGTGCAGGAACAGCGGGCCACGGGTGTAAACGGTGGTGAATTCGTTGCCCTTGCCGGGGTTGTAGAGCGGTGTCGCCCAGACGTTCTGCCGATCGGCACTGGCGAGGGCCCGGCGATAGATCGCGTCGGCGTTCTGGTGATTGACCCGTTCCGGGTACAGGATGTCGGCGGTGTAACTGGCGAAGCACTCGTTCAAGCAGACATCGCGCCAATCCTTGACCGACACCGAATCACCCCACCACTGATGGGCGTTCTCGTGGATCAGCGTGTTCAAATCCGTCCACGGCGCGTAGATCGGCCGGGTCTGGGTCTCCAGCGAGAATTGCAGGTCGGTATCGACATAGATGCCGCCGCCCGCTTCGTGCGGATACGGACCGTACAGCTGCTCTTCGAAGGCGAGCACGCTGGGCAGCTTCTTTTCCAGATCCCTCTTCTGCTGGGCATTACCCGGCGCGAAGAAACTTTCCAGCGGCGTATTGCCGGCCTTCTGGTCCAGCCGGGTGAACTTGTCGATGGCGATCGTCGAAAGGTATCCGATGATCGGATCCTTGGCCTCCCAGGTGACGGTGTGCTTGCCCGTCCCGGCGGCCACGTCCGAGGTGCGGATGCCGTTCGATGCCACATCCCAGCCGGTCGGCACGGTGGCTTTCACGCTCAAGGTGACCTTGTCCAGCGGAGTGTCGTTGAGTGGGTACCACGTTGTCGCCGAATGCGGTTCGCCCGCCGCGAAGGCGCCACCGGAGGGCGAATAGGTCCAGCCGTTGCCGTTGCTGTCGGGGACCGTGCCCGCGTAATCGACGACGACCGTAAACGGTTGTCCCAGCGGCAATGCCGTCTTCGGGGTCACCACGAGTTCGTGCTCGCCGGTCCGCTTGAACTGCGCCGGCTGGCCGTTGACGGCGACGGAACCGACTGCGGGACCGGCATAGTCGAGGTCGAACGCGGACAGGTTCTGGGTGGCGTTGGCCGTGATGGTGGCCTTGCCCTCGAGGTTGTGCGACGACGGTGTGTAGTCGATGGCGACGTCGTAGTGGATCGCGTCGTAACCGCCGTTGCCGTCCTTCGGGTAGTACGGGTCACCGAGACCGTCCGAGCCCGGCGTCGGGTCGGCCGCGCTGGCGGCCGCACCGTTCGGCGAATCCGGCGGCGGCGCGGCCACCGCGGCGACGCCGGCCGACAGACTCAACGCGAGAGCCAACGCGGACACCGCGACCGGCCGCGCTCTCAGCGCGGCGGGGATCGGCGTGCCTTTGTCTGACCACTTGTGAATTCGCATGGTGCACAACCTCTTTAGTAGGCGATCCGGTGAGCGAGCGGTCGCGCGAACGTGTCGTTGCCCTTCAGATCTGTCATCGACTGCAGCAAATGCCACCGCGGCAATCTGCAGGTTCTGCCGGGTTGGGGCCTGGCCGCTCGCTCGGAGCGACCAGGCCTATTCCCCGTAAAGCGAGGTGCCGCTTGGCGGCAACGTTCAGCGACCGCTCCAGCCGCCGAGCACGCGTCCGGTGTTGTTGGCGTCGATGAACACGACCCACTGCACGGGTTGCTTGCCTTGTGTGGCAGCGCCTTTGACCGCGACCTGATACGCGGGGACCGCCACGCTTGGCGCCTTCGAGTTCTTGGTGGCCAGCTTCGGGTCGTACCACGTGGCGGTCGTCGCGGAGACGGCGAACTTGTCGCGCGGCTGCTTGGTCAGCTCGGCGAGCGCACGCAGTGCGGTGGCCGCCACCGCGGCGGGCGGCGTCTTCGCCTCGGCCGGGTATTTACCTTTCGCCTGCTGCGACAGTGCGCCGCTGGCCGAGATGAGCGAACCGTCGGTGGCCAGTTTCTGCGCCACCGACGCACCGAAGACCGGCACCGAGTCGATCTCCTGGCGCAGCCGGACCGTGGTGCCCTGGTCTGCCGGGGTCTGCTGGTCGGCCGGAGACGCCGAGTCGACGACGAGGTTGCCGACCGATCCCGCACCGAAGACCTGCTGGACGGTCTGCGCCTGAGCCTGGGCGATGGCCGGGGCCTCGGCCTGCGTGCCCGGCGGGATCGGCAGCGGGTTCTTGAAGATCACCCGCATGACGATTCCGTCGGGATCGGTGAAGACATTTCTCGGCAAGGTGGGGAGCTCGAAAATGCCCGGCTTGGTGGTCGTCGGCGGGGTGGTGGTCGTCGGTGCCGACGTGGTGGTCGGCGACGGTGCGGTGGTGGGCGACAACGTCGTCGGATCGGTCGACGGTGACGGCGTGGTCGTCGGTGCCGTGGTCGTCGGATCGGTCGTCGTCGGCAAGAACGTCGTGGATTCGGCCGACGTGGTGGCGTCGGTCGTCGGCGTTGATTCGGTCGTCGGCGACGAGGTCGTCGGCGCGGACGTCGAAGGGGTGGTCGGCGTTGGGGTTGACGAGGGCTGGGCGAGCGCACCGGAGCTGGTCGTGAAAACCGTTGCCGCTAAAACGAACACCACGGTAGCGGTGTAGCGCGCCGCCCTTCGATGTGGGTAATTCATATCCAAGTAGAACCACACCACGGACGTTATTTTCGACTGGGGACGCACTGGGGAGTTCGTATTACGACTTAATTAACTTTCCCCGCGCGGCAATTCGGCGAAGTGTCCCTTACTTGCGGTCCGGTGGCAGCACTTTCGGCGCAAGTGCGACGAAATATCAAGCCACCTAGCCGGTCCGGCAGCCCGATGACGCCGCGGCGCGACGGTGTCCTCCGACGGACCTTCGGTGCCGCGATCGACTCGGCACCGCGGAGCAACGTCTGCTCCGTGCCGAATAGCGCCGACGCCACAGGCGGGTACGCGGTGGGTCGCGGCACCGAAGGCTCGCCGACGCGCAACCTACGGACAAAGTTCGATTCGCAAGTCACGCACCGTATCGCGAGGTAAAATGCACGGTCATTTACTGTGTAGTCGATCGCCGATTCGGGTGGCGAAGTCCTGCCAGTTGGCCGCGTTCTGCCGAGCCATATCGAGCACGAGATTCAAACAGTGTTCCGGGATGCGATCGGCCAGATCGAGTGACTGCGTCGGGGTGCGCGGGCTGGCGTCGAGCCAGCGCAATACCGTGCGCCCGGTTTCGGTGAGACGCAGCGACGGATCGCGGCGCAGGCTCTGCAATACCGACGAGGGGCAAACCCGCTCCGGCGGTGCCGGATCGGGCGCGAGCGGCGTGCCCTCGGTGCCGTCGCACGGCTTCTTCCTGCGCTGGTGTTCGACGTCCGGGCGGCGCACTCGGCGCATCCGGCCGTCGCGCCCTAATCGGTGCCTCGTCTGGGGAACCTCCCCAGACGACTGCCTGCGCACCGCACCGACCGTCTTGTGGTCCAGCCCAGCGACTTCGGCCACCTTGCGGTCCGACCACAGCGGGTACATCCGCATAATGCGCAGCGAGGCGGCTTTGCGATCGAGAATCGACAGTGGCAGGCCGTGCGCGATGTTGGCCTGCACCGCGAGAACGAACGCCTCTTCCTCGGTGCCGTCGAAGAATTGCGCCCGGATGACGTTGTCCCCCTTCAATTTCGCGGCCTTGAGACGGTGTACGCCGTCGATCAGCCGCATGGTTTCTCGATGCACCAGGATCGGCGGCAGTTCCGCCTCCGTCGTCGCTAGCACCTGCGTATGCGCCGAGTCCTCAGCGCGCACGCGCAGTGCGCCACTGATGTCTATCGACTCGATAGGAATCTCGATGACTACGTCGGCAACTCCGACTCTCGCATCGTCGTCCACGTTCAACCTGTGTTCACTCACGGCGGTACTCCTGCGTCGAAGCCGAGATCATTCCGTAGCACACTTCGCCCCGCGTCCAGTACCGATCCGAACCACCACAACAAGCGGGACGAATCGATGCGGTAGGCACGGCGCTGTGCCGGGTCAGCGGTGACTAACTAGCGCGGACAGCAATATTTCACATTGGCAGAGTTACGGCAACGATACGGTGTCGAAACGACCCTGCATTCGCAATCTGCGGATCGCCAGCGTGATTCGCCGGCGTTATTTGTGAATGGTGTTAACCCGAAGATCCCCCACTCCACCTTTCGGAAACATTTCGGAAACTACCAGTTCCAGCCCGAAACCGCAGTCAGCGTGGATACGCTTAAGAGTTGGACTTGTCCGTCGGGCCGCGACGGCGGTGACGGACATGGTTGTACGCCACAATATATGGCGGTACAAAGCTCCGAGCGCGACGATCACCCTGAGCGCCGCGACAACAATAATCCCGAACCATTCGGATCAAGACACAACAAAACGACGGTATTCCGACCGAATGGAATTACCGCTCGACCTACACCACGTGCCGCAGGCACACCCATTGCGCGTTCGTGTTCAAGGCCCCTCTCGCACACGAAGAACAAGGCGGGTTGCGCCTTGTTCCAAACGATTTCACCTGAGGAACTTTTCTGCCCGAACATCCCTCAGTTCCGATCCATCCTATCATCGGACCTCACGCCGAGCAGCGCGAAGAACGAAAAACCCCGGGTCCGTTCGCCCTCCGAGAGTCCATACAGGAGAACATGTTTCGGTGTATCCGGGAGGCGACACCGAAGAACTTATCGAGTGTCCAGTCGCCGACATCTCGGTGGTTTCAAACAGGCGCTGCCGGGGAGCACGGAATCGGCGTCCTTGTGACACCCGGCTTCGCTGGCCTGATCGGACAGGCGGCGGGGGTGCGATCTTACGTAGTACCCACCCTGAGTTCGGCACCCCACGCGATGCGAGATCACCCCTAGCACTGCGGTATTGACGGCAAATAGCGCTGCGGCGTGATGCTCGGTCGGGTCGTCGATTTCTATGGTCGGGGCATGCTCAACGTCGAACCCGATTCAGTTGCTCATGACGCACCTCGCGGCAGCACCCGGCTGCGCAGCGCACTCGCCCTCACCGTGGCGGCGGTCGCCACCGCCGGCCTAGTCGGCGCGGCGACCGGCAGCGCGGGCGCCGCACCTGCCGGAGGCTGCCTGTGGGCGGGCACCAGCCATGCGCAGGGCACGACCGTCGTCGCCGGTGGCCGTGCTTTCACCTGTGCGACAGATCAACTCGGCGCGCCGCACTGGCAGCGGGGTGCGGACGTCCGCACACCGAGCACCGTCACCGAACCCGGCGCCACCGCCGCGCCCGCGGGCAGTTTCAGTGCCGGAGCGCAGCAGCCGGGCACCGAGTACAACGACTACTGCGTTGGCACTCAGCTCGTCGACGGCAGCGAGTCGGTGTACGAGGTGGTCTCCGACGCGAACGGCGCCCTGCGCTGGAAGGCGGCCGGACCGATCTCCCAGTGGACCTTCACCCCGGGCACCGGCCCGGTACCGACCACCCGCTCGGCCAGCCTGTGCCCGCCCGACCAGGTGATCTGGCCGGAACCGGCCCGATAGCCGAATCAGTAAGCGATGAACAAGATCTCGTCGCGCGAGTACTCGTGACCCGGATGATTCTCGGCCAGGTGGGCCGTTGTCTTCTCGACAAGATCGTCCTCGTCGATGCCGACGATGGCTTCTCCGCAGGGGCAGTTCAGGTTTCGCTTCATCAGGTGTCCTTCCCTCTCGTTAGACAGTCTAAGCGGACGGGCAACTGGACCCTGAGGTTCCCGGTCCATCAGGACTGGCCCCATGGGGGTAGTCCCCTACGCATCCCGGGGTACCCGGAGTAGTCCGCCTGGCCGACGCGCTCACGATGGAACCTTTGCCATCATGACGTCGAGCCGAACGTCGAGGAGGACCACCGAAGTGATCACATTGCGCAGCTGCGCGCTGGCGCTGACCGCTGCCATGGCCGCGACCGTCCTGCTCACCGCGTGCGGGCAGGACGCGCCCGAGCCGACCAGCACGGCGCCGGCGAAGATCACGCTGCCGCCGCTGAGCGGCCGCTACCCGGTCGGCACGACCGACCTGCACCTTGTCGACACACGACCGGACCCGTGGCATCCGGCCGACAAGCGAGAGCTGATGGTCACCGTGACTTACCCCGCGCAACGCACCGGTGAACGCGCCGCCTGGATGTCGCCGGGCGTGGCGGCCGCCGTCGACCGGAGCGCGGCCAGTGCGTCCGAGGACGGCCTCAAACCCGGCACGATCGACTGGGCGGGCACCAAACGCCAGGCGAGCATCTCGGCCGAGGTGGACCGTACCGGCGGCGCCTGGCCGGTCGTGCTGTTCTCGCACGGCTTCGGGGTGGAACGCGAGCTCAACTCGGTCCGCACCGACGACCTGGCCAGTCACGGCTACGTCGTCGTGTCCATCTCCCATACCTACGACGCGAGCGTGGTCGAGTTCCCCGGCGGACGGTTGGTCACCAGCGCTGCGCACCCGGATCCGGCGTACCTCGCGACCTCGGTCGATGCCCGCGTCGCCGACGCCAGGTTCGTGCTCGACCAGCTGACCCGCTTGCACAAGGGTGAGAACCCGGACGCCGAAAATCGCACGCTCCCTCAGGGATTGGCGGGCACGCTGGACCTGTCGAAGGTCGGCATGTTCGGCCATTCGCTGGGCGGCTTCGCGGCGGGCGAGGCGATGTATCAGGACCAGCGCATCGGCGCTGGCATCAATCTCGACGGCGGCATGAGCGTCGGCAAAGTCGGCGAGATCGTGCAGCACGGCGTGGACCGTCCGTTCATGCTGGTAGGCGCCGACGGCGTGAACCCGGCGACGGGGCGCGAGTTCGAGCACTCCCACGTGGACGACTTCGACCCGAGCTGGCACCAGTTCTGGACCAATCAACAGGCCTGGAAACGGGACCTGCACTTCGACGGCGCTGCCCATATGAGCTTCACCGATCTCCAGGTCGCGGTGCCGCAGTGTGCCAGCCTGCTGACCGAGCAGACGCGGCAACGCGCGGTCGGCACGATCCACCCGGCCCGCTCGGTGAGCGCACAGCAGGACTACCTCGCGGCGTTCTTCGACCTGCACCTGAAACACCTCGCCACCGACCTGTTCGACGGGAACAATCCGCGCTACCCGGATACCAGGTTCATCCCCTGACGCCGGGCGCAGGACCATCGGCGACGTTCACCTAAGCTGCTGGTCTTATGGCCCTTCCCGCAACACTGCACAACTTCGCCGTCCAACTGGCCGATGTCGACCGCGACGTGTACCAGGACCTGGAGTTGCGGATTGCGCGCCACCCGTCCGAGACCGCCGAGTTCATGGTGACCCGCCTGCTGGCCTACTGCCTCGAATATCAGGAGGGGATCGCGTTCAGCGAGGGCGGTGTCTCGTCCACCGACGAGCCCGCCGTCTTGGTCCGGGACCTGACCGGACGACTCACCGCCTGGATCGAGGTCGGCGCGCCCGACGCCGAACGCCTGCACCGCGGCAGCAAGCTGGCCGGACGAGCCGCCATCTACACCCATCGCGATCCGGCCAAAGTGCTGGCCCAGCTCGCGGGCAAGCGCATCCATCGCGCCGAGGCCATCCCCCTCTACAGCTTCGATCGCGACTTCATCGATGCCGCCGTCGCCGCGATCGACCGACGCAACACCGCGACCCTGTCGATCACCGAACGCTCGCTGTACCTGGATCTCAACGGCACGAATCTGAGCGCACCGGTCGAAGAGCACGCGCTCGGCTAGGTCCGCGATTCGGGGCATCATCACGGCGGACCTTGCTACCCTCACGGCTCATCTCATCCACGTGGAGGATCTGTTGAACCGTTCCATGCTGAATGTTGTTGCCGCCGGAGCTATCTCTCTGGCGATCGCCCTGCAGCCCGCGTTCGCCACGGCCGCGCCTGCGCTCGAGCCAGTGACCAACGCCGCGACCCAGGTCACCGCCCCGTTCGACCCGATTTGCCCGCTCTGCTTCATCCGTGAATTCCTGGAGAGCGGTTCGGGGCACCCGTAATTCACCCGGCCGGGCGAGCGGTATGCGTTCCGCTCGCCCGGCTGAGGGGTCAACGGCTGACGGCGAACTCGTCGCTGACCAGCCGCAGCCGCCGGGCCAAGTCGGAGACGAAGATCCGCTCCGGATCGGCGGCATCGCGAACCCGCCGCCACTCGTCGAGCCGCGGGTACATCGCGCGGACCATGTCCGGCGTCGTCCGCGAATCCTTGGCGAAGTAGAGGCGTCCGCCCGCGGCCAGCACGCGCTGATCGAGCTCAGCGCAGAATTCGCCGAGTCCGGTCTTGAGCGGAAAGTCCAGGCTGAGCATGAAGCCGGGGTGCGGCCAGGACAGTGGCGCCTGGTTGCCGGGGCCCATGCGCTTGAACACATTCAGGAACGACCGGTGCCCCGAGTGCGCGATCGCGCGTACCGCGTCGGCGAGCTGCTGCTCGGCCCCGAACGGCATCGAGAACTGGTACTGCATGAAACCGCGGCGACCGTAGGCGCGGTTCCATTCCCCGAGCAGATCCAGTGGGTGATAGAACTGCGTCAGGTTCTGGATCCGGCCGCGCGCTCGCCGCGGATACACCCGATAGGCGGCCTCGGCCGCGATCCGGGAGGTGACATTGTTGACCATGCCGTTCGGAAAGATATCGGGCACGGTAAACAGCTGCGGGGCATCGAATTTCAGTGGATCTCGGCGCAATTTCAGCGGCAGCTGGTCGAGGGTGGCCAGCGAACCGCGGCTGAACGCCGCGCGACCGGCTTTCGCGCCGGTACTGATCGTGTCGGGCACCGACATCGAGTACTCGTAGCCCTCGTCCGAACCGCCGGTCAGCAGTTCCATCGTTTCGTCGAGGTTGTTGGTGCGATCGTTGTCCACCAGGAAATACGCGGTCTCGGTGTGCTTCATCCGCACCCGAGCCCGAACGATGATGCCGGTCAACCCCATTCCGCCGACCGTGGCCCAGAACAGCTGCGCGTCAGCACCTTCCGGCGTGATCGTGCGTACCGATCCGTCCGCGGTCAGCAGCTCCATCGACACCACGTGATTGCCGAAACTGCCGTGCGAATGATGGTTCTTGCCATGGATATCGGAGGCGATCGCCCCGCCGACCGTCACCTGCCGAGTGCCCGGCAACACCGGAACCCACAGACCGGACGGCAGCACCGCCCGCATCAGCGCGTCGAGACTGACACCGGCGTCGACATCGACCACACCGCTGTCCGGATCGATGCTGTGCACGCGGTCGAACACCGTCATATCGACGACGAGTCCGCCGCCGTTCTGCGCCGGATCGCCGTAGCTGCGGCCGAGGCCGCGCGCGATAACCCCGCGCGGCCCCGCCTCCCGAACGCTCTTCGCCACCAGATCGATGTCCGGCGTGCGCAACACCCGCGCGACCGTCGACGCTGTCCGGCTCCAGCCGGTCAGTGGACGCTGATCAATCACCGAGCCCCCATCTCCGAAATTCACCAAGCCACCGTAGACCGACTGTTGCTCACCTCGCCAGAAAGGCCAGCATGTCCTGGCGGAGTTCGGCGTTGGGCTCGCACGCCGCGGCCGCCGTGATCCAATCGCGCGTCGCGGCCGGGCGCGAGTGCTCCGGCCACGAGTCCAGGACGTCGAGGGCGATCCTGCGGCATCCGGTGACCCGGTTGGCAAGGGCGACCGGCAGCAACCGCACACCGACACCGGGGTACTCGCGCACATTCGCCACAACGGTCCGCAGCACCATATCCGGCTGGAAACCCCTTCCGAGACCTAGCGATTCGGACGGGCCCGACGCCAACTCCGCGAGCGGAAGGAGTTCCTCGGCGAGATCGACGACCTGCTCGACGGAGACCTCATCGGCATGCCGCATCGCCCACTGCCAGATGTAGGCGTTGCCGTTGTCGATGCGCAAGCGCGCGAGGGCATGGGGCAGCGCGTCCACACCGAGTCGTCCCGCACAGGACAGCGCCACCGCGAACGCGACGGACCGCGGCCCGTCGGTGTCGGCGACTTCGCCGCGGGACACGAGTTCGCGCAGCACCACATCGTGCCACCGCGGCTGCGCGATCAAGGCCGCATACCGGGCGCGAAGCCGCGCGGGCTCACCGTCGGGCCAGTCGACATCGTCGTCGAAGACCAACCTTTCGAGGGTGATCGCCGCGTCCAGTAGATCGAGCGTCGGTTCGGCCAGCACGACGAGTTCGGCGAAGCGGTGCATGGCGGGTATCGCGTCTTCGTAGTCGTGCATGTCTTCCGCGGGGCCGCCGTTCGCGAGGGCTTTCAGGATGCCCGCCGCGCCGGCGAGCAGGGTGTCGTCGACATCGGGTTCCAGTAGTGCTTCGTAGAGACCGCCGGTGGTGGCGGCGAGGTGGGCCAGGTACTCGTTCATCACGCCGTTGCGAAAACCGCTGCGCAGCAACCACGCTTTGATGTCCGGGTCGGGGCAGCATTTCAGGCGTTCGACCGCGTGAATGCGTCCCCAGCCGTCGAGGCGCTGCGCGAGCACGAAAACCGCACGCTGCCCGTCGGGTTGAGTGTTCATCAGCGCGACGACGGCGAAGAGCGCGAATTCGTCGAGTGTTCCAAGCAGTTGCAGCAGTTCGCGGTCCCGTTCGTCGCCGCTCATGCCGAGCAGCACGATGCCGAGTTTGGCGACCTCGCGCCGGGTGGCCCGCTCCGCGATGAATCTTGCTGCCGTACGCAGCTTTTCGCGCGGCACCGGGCGGGATCGCAATTCGCCGACCAGATCGTCGGCGACTCGAACGGCTTGCACCCCGGCGAAGACCTCGAGCAAGTACGCCGGATCGTCCAGGTGCCGCAGGATTCGATCGGCCAGTTCGGCGACCGGCTGGGATCCCGGACCGAAGTGGTGGGTGCTGACGCCGTCGTAGACGACGCTTGGCAGGATGAATTCGCCTGTCTTGCGGGGTTCTTCGTCCGGAAGCGGATACCCGTCGTGCGGCCAGGGGCCTGGACCGTGCAGAGCGGCGAGAGAGAGTGCGTGGGCCACGAAGGTGGCCTCGCGGGGGCTCAACAGCCCGGGCGCAGGACGCCCTTTCCGTCAGTGATCATGGCTACGAGGATGGCAGCTCGTTCGCCAGGATGCAACCGCACGATTTCAATAATTCACCAGATAATGCTTTCAATTATCCCCACTTCTACTGGGGAGATCCCCAGCATGTCTTTCATGTCACTATTCAAACAGTTGTTCAGAAATGACGGCGTGCCCCGCAGCCGTCGACTGGGACATCCTCTCGCGCAACAGTTCTCGGTTTTCGTTCGGCTATACCCTGCGGCGACCGCTCGCGGCGAGCAATGGGAAAGTCCCCAGCGCCAGCGGTAATGGGCTCGTCTGACTGTTCAGCGCCCCACCCCTGCACATTCTGTCCGAAGTGAGACCCGCATGAACCGCAAACGTCTTTTACCCATAGTCACCGCATGCTTAGTCCTGTCGCTTGGCCCCGGCTCCGTAGCGGTAGCGGCCCCGGCCGCCGATCCCGTAGCGGCGCCCTTCTGTTATGAGGAACCTTCCACCCCGACGGCCGATATCAGCGACCTCAAAGCACGCTTCAACCGCTCGAACTGGATGCCGACCCTGCAGGCCATGTATCAGCGGCGCTGGCCGAGCGGGCAGAAATTGGCGATCGCCCAGGCCAAGGATCAGTACTGGAATCAGTTCGTGGACACGAGCAGTTTCGAGGCATTCGCCGAGTCGATGATGGTGGCGATCCACGAGGAAACGCACATGTGGGACCTCGATGGGTCGCGCACCGAGTGGGACAAGTACACCGCGTCGTGGATCAACGCCACCCAGCAGATGACGAACATCCCGCTGTACGACGGTTTTCCGCGCAAGGAAATCCTGCCGTTGATCAAGGACAAGCTCAGCGACGACATGGACGGCATCTACCTGCGCGATCGGGAGCAGGGTGACTATCACCTGCAAGGCGTGACAGCGGAATTGAACGCCGGCCTAATGGGCCTGCCCGCGGTCACCGTAGTGCAGGAGTACATCAAGGGCATCGGCGCGAGCAATGCCAGGGATATCGCCGCGACCAATCTGCGGTACCTGCTGCTCTATTTGCGCGTGGCCAAGGACAAGCACCCCGACTACTGGGCCAAGATCAAGAACGAGCCCAAGCTGCGCGACCTGGTGCTGACCCAATTCCTGCGTACCGCTTACTGGTTGGAGAAGTCCGCGCCGTACTCCGGCAAGCTCGGCGGCCCGAATGCCGACAAGATCACCGAGAAGAACTACGCACCGGAGAACATCTCCATTGTCCAGGAGTTCACCGGACGCAAGGTTCGCACCGATGCCCAAAAGAACTGCACTGCTTGATATTCGGTAGCCGAGCGGGATTGCCGTCCGCCGGCGGCGATCCCGCTCAGAGCTGTTTGACGACCGCGCCCTTTTCGTCGAGGATCGCGATAGAGGGCGTGCCGTCCATCGCGACGCGCAACTGAATTCGCGGGCGCCCCTGCGGATCACACAGCGTCAGGCCGGTTCCGTTCTCGGTGTCGGCGAACAGTTGCACGCCAAGTGGATGTTTCGCTTCGTCGATCGGCGTCGCCGGATCTCCGATATGCGTCATGGTCAGCGCGGCACCGCCCACTTTGTCCTGCCAGCTGGTCTGCAAATGAATGGCGTCGCCATTGGGATAGTCCAGCGAGACAAGTGCGCCGTCGCTGCCCGCGACGATGCCGCCCTTCTCGTCACCGTTCTCATCGTTGAAGATCAGGGACGTGACGTCGTCCGGGCCGCCCCGCGTCTGCGCGGGATAGGTCTTGCCGCCGAGAATGATCGGTGGTTTCCGCGTCGCCAGCAGGAACCGCTGCTTACCGCGCCGATCGACCACCGTGAACGAACCCGCAACGGTCGACGTGTCCGCATCCGCCTCGGTGACTCGTCCGGCAGCCACCCCGACCCCGACACCAGCCACGGCCGCCGCGGTACCGGCTATCACCGCACGCCGGTTGGTCATGCCGTTGTTTGCTTCGTCTCCCACCACCTCGACGATCATATTGGTGGACCGCCTATTTCGCCCGGATACGACGTCTTCGGCCACGACCGCCGCCGTGCGCCCGGCCAACTCGTCGCCGGCAGCGGCCGCATGCTGGATATGATCTTCGGCACGGGCCGACCACGCTGACCGAGATCGAGATTGCCGCTATGCCTGCACACCCCGACCTGGCCGATGTGGTCGAGGCCCTGCACTCGGACCTGGCCGAATGGATGGGCTCGAACGCGCCACCCAAGGTGTTCGACCGGTTCGCCAACGCGCTGCACGATGAGTTCTCCTCGGTCACCACGGTCGGGCAGATCATCGACCGCGACACGCTGCTGGCCGGTGTGTGGTCGGCCCGAAACGCGCAGCCTGGATTTACCATCGAGATCGCCGACATCGAGGAAATCGCGCAGAGCGGCAGCCTGCTCACCGTGCGCTTCACCGCCGAGAATCAACAGGGCGACACCCGAAGCCGTCGCCTGGTCACCGCGATCCTGCTCAACACCGACCACGGATACCTATGGCGCTGGCTACACGAAACAACCGCTCCCCCAGCAGAATAGCCACCGGAGGCGAACATGACGGCTGAGGACGAAAAGCAAGCAGCACACCACGCATTGGTGGACCGCGTTCTGCACGGAAAGGGCACGGCGACCGTTGACCAGCGCGCGAGTGCCTTCCGCAACGTGGACGTTCCCGCACCGCTGCGGGGGCTGATCGACAAGGTCGTCACGCGGCCGACGCAGCTCACCGACGCGGATTTCGCGGCGGCCGAGGCAGCGGGTTTCAGCGAGGACCAGCTGTTCGAGTTGGTGGTGTCTGCTGCGGTCGGCCAGTCCGCCCGGCTGTACGACACGGGGCTGGCGGCCTTGGCCGAAGCGGTCGGAGAGGTCAGCTGATGCGTCTCGACATCCTGAACAACGGGTACCGACCCGGGACCAAAGTGCTGTTCACGCTCATCCGGGTGTTCTCCGGGCATCCGCTACCGGACGCGGCGAAGTTGGTCTTCTATCGGCCCGACTTCTACGGTTCGTTTGCGAAGAAGTTCACCCACGAGGCGATGCGGGGACCGTCGGACTGGTCGGTGGGCGACCGAGAGTTGATGGCAGCCTTCGTGTCCCAGGTCAACGAGTGTGCGTTCTGCGTCGGCGCACACACCGCGACCGCGGGCCAGGCCTACCGGGACGAGACGAAGGTCCAAGCGGTACTGGCCGATGTGGACTCGGCTCCCATCGAGGAGGGCCTGCGGGCAACACTGCGGATGCTCGCCAAGCTGACCAAGAGCGGAACCGTGGACGCCGGGGACATGCGAGAGGTGCTGTCCACGGGCGTCACACCCCAGCAGATCAAAGACGCCTTGGCGGTCTGCGCGGCATTCAACACAACCGACCACCTCGCCGATGCCTTCGACTTCGAATTCCTCAGCCCCGCAGGCTTCGCGGCAGGTGCCAAGTTCCTGCTCAAACGCGGCTACCGGTAGGGATGAGCTCATGAGGACAGCCCCTGCATGCTGGTGATCTGTTGTTCGAGTTCGTGATTGCGTCGACGCAGCCGTTCGATCTCGTCGGTGAGCGGTGCGCGGGCCAGGCGCAATGATTCGGCCATGCGTTCGCTGCTGTATTTGACCGGAATGTTTTTGAGGCAGTTGCGATCCAGGGCTTCGACGTGGATGTGCAACGCTCGGTCGCAGCGGGTACGTACGATGCCCTCCGGCGTGTGGAGCAAGCGGTCGATGAGTTCGGGATCGTCGGAGCGCTCGATGATTTCGGCGCGGCCGAACACTTTCACGCGCGTGCGGGTGGGGTAGTCGACGAAAAACAAGGCGACACGGTCGTCACGGTCGAGGTTGCCCAGGGTGACGAACTGCTGGTTTCCGGAGTAGTCGCCGAGCGCGATCGTCGACGGGTTCAGCACGTGCACGAAACCCGCGGGGCCGCCGCGATGCTGGAGGTAGGGCCAGCCCGAGGGGGTCACGGTGGCGATGAAGAACGAGTCGGTCGAGCGGATGAGCGCCGCGGTCGGCCCATCGAGTTCTTCTGGCACGCCCAGGTTTTCGCCGTCGGCCCGTTGGTGCCCGTACCAGTTGATGCTTCCGGTCGCGCGCTGGCGGGCGGCGCTTGCGTCGGAGAACGCGATCGCACCGTAGCGGGTGGTCCTATTCACCGGCGGTCCGATGCGAGGTCTTGGTCAGGCCGGAATGCGATGGTGTGCAGCGGCGTTCGGCGATCCGCGCACCGAGTCGGGCGATGACGACGGCGGCGGGTTCGGTGCCCGCGTGGCGGTATCCGGTTCCGGCCCAGAGGTTCAACGTATCCGGATCGGCTGCGGCGGCCTTGCGTAACGCCGTAGTGAGGGTGTTGACGTACGGATAGGCCGCGGGCGCGGCGGCGGAGAACTCGTCGACGAACGAATTGCGCAGCGCGCGGGCCGGGCGGCCGGAAAACGCACGGGTGAGCACGGTTTCGCTGAACCGAGGGTCCGCCAGGGCAGCTTTGTGCGCGGGTTTGGTCCCGGCCTCCGGCGTGCGCAGCAACAACGTACCCACCTGCACGGCGTCCGCCCCGAGGGCCAGCAGCGCGCCCGCACGGTCGGCGGTGGCGATGCCGCCGCTGGCGATCAACGGCAGCTCGGTCACCGCGCGCACCTGTTCCAGCAGTTGATCCAGCGGCGTCTCGCTCGGAGTGTCGGCGATGTGGAAGGTGCCACGATGCCCACCGGCCTCGGGTCCCTGCACACACAGCGCGTCGGTACGCTGCCGCAGCTCGGCGATTTCGCGGCCGACCTTCGCCGCGGTGGCGTAGCCGGTGGCCAGGAACCCGAATCCGCCGGCGGCGCCCACCGCGGCCACCAGTTCCGGGGTCGACGGCCCACCAGCCATCGGGGCGCCGACCACGGGGACGGTCAAGGATCGGAAATCGAACATCGCTGCTCACTTCCTGAGGTGAAGCGGAGGGGACCCCACTCACGCTACGAGCCGCAGAATCGGCCGTAAAATGCTCACTCAGCATGCGGTATACGCTGAAACTATGGACATGCAGTTGCGTCACCTCACCGCGTTCGTCACGTTGTGCGAGGAGGGCACCTATACGCGCGCCGCGGCCCGCCTGCATATCGCTCAACCGTCGCTGACCCGCGCGATTCAAGACCTGGAGCGGATCCTCGAATGCGATCTGGTCACGCGCCCGTCGCGTGGGCTCGAACTCACCGCCAACGGTGAGCTGTTCTTGGCACGAAGCCGCAACATCCTGACCGAGGTGAACGAGCTGCAAGCGGAGATGCGCACGCGCAGCGAGGTCCGCGTTGGCTTCGCGTGGCTGCTGCCCAGTGACTGGTTCGCCGCCACCCGCGCGCGCTACGACACACTCGGCGGCCAGATCACCTTGCACCGCAACGACAATCCCGCCGCGGCGCTGCATCAGGGCACCATCGATATCGCCATCGCCCGCAACGCCACGCAGCCCACCGCCGCCATCACCTGGCGTCGAATCGGCACCGAGCAGCGGGTACTCGCGGTGTCCGCGCGCTCGGAGTTGGCGCACGCGGACGGGCTGCGCTGGGCCGACCTCGCCCATCACCCCTTGGTCGTCAACACCCAGTCGGGCACCACCACGCCGGACTGCTGGCCCGACCCCGACCCCACCCGGGAGATCGTCACCTGCGGCAACTTCGACGAATGGATCGAACTCGTCGCCGCCGACCGCGGCATCGGCGCGGTGCCCGACATCGCCACCCACCGTGCACCGCACCCCGATGTGGTCTACCGCGAACTGCCCGATATCCCCGCTTCCACGCTCTATCTCGGCTGGCGGCGCACGCCGCCACCACCACGTTCGGTCCGGCGTTTCCTCGATGCCGCGCTGGCCGAGGCCCGCCCTTGAGCCGGGCTACAGAGTGCCCGATGCCTGCTCGGCAATTCGCTGGGTCGCACGGACTCTCGACTGTTCGACGCGACTGCGTTCGTCACCCATGCCGACGAGCAGGTCGGCGGTGGCGGGGCCGAGGATGTTGGTGACGGCCTGCCCCTCGCCGCCGAGGTAGCCGGTGATTTCGAGGAGCACCATGCCGTGCATCAAACTCCAAATCCGCCCCGCGACATCGGCGACCGGATCCGCGCGGATGCGGCCCGCCTCGACCATCCGCTCGACGACGTGCAACATCTGATCGAAAGATGCGGTGCTGGAGGCGAATTCGGCGGGTGCGGTCGGAGTGCTCAGGTTTCGTGCCGCCGGGCGCGTGGTCTGCGGCGAGACCAGGCCGAACATCAGCCGGTAGCGCTGCGGATTGGCAAGGGCGTAGCTGTAATACGCAGCGCCGGCGACGAAGAAGTCGGCGACCGGATCGTCGGTGTCGGGCACGGCCAGTACGGCACCGAAGCGGGCGAACGCCTCGGCCGCGACCGCCTCCAGCAGTTCGTTCATGCCACCGAAATGCGTGTACACCGCCATCGTCGACACCCCGATTTCCGCGGCGACCGTGCGTGCCCGCAACCCTTCCGGCCCCACCTCCTCCAGTAGCTGGATGCCTGCCTCGATCAGCTGCGCGCGCCTGTTCGGCGCGGGCTGGTCCGATTCCGCGTTCACTCTTGCCCCTGCTCCATAACGGCGTTATTCTACGGGCATAACACTGTTATGAATCTGGGGTGACATGCGCAACCGATGGTCGACGCCGGCCCAGCCTCAGCACGGACGAGGTCAGGACGTGGATCCCGCGGCGGTGCTTTCGCCGGAGGCGCTGCTGGCCGCGATCTCCGGCCACCTCGACTCGACGGCACCGCTGGTCGCCTGGGCGCGAGCACTCGGCAACCTGCACGCGACTCTGATACCGGACCCGCGGCGGGGCCCGAACGACTTCGACGCGGCTGTCGTGCGCGCCCAAATCGCGCGCATCGTCGCCGCGATCGACGCGTGGGCGTCATCGCATGTGCCACGAAACCCTAACGCACGCAACAATACCCACTCCCTGGGTGAAGTCCTCAGCCAGGTCGCCCGCACCTACGCCCATGCCAGGTGGACGGTCCTGCACCCCGCCGACCAACACGTACAGCACGCGGCCTGGATGCACCTCGGCGAGGTCCGGGAAGGCTACGCCCGGCTGGTCGCGGACCTCAGCCCCGACGATCAGCCGGCCAGCGCCTGACGCGCAGCCCCGGCGAGCGGCGATCGGCCCGGGCGGCTCAGCTACCACTTGATGCTATCGAGTGTTAAAACATACCTGTTGTTAAAGGCTAACGGTTAGTGTTATGTTCGATCGCATGAAGAGAGTGAGCTTTGCCGAGTTCGGCGGCCCGGACGTGCTGCAACTTCTAGACGCCGAGGAGCCGCACGCGGGCCCCGGTCAGATACGCGTCGCCGTGCGGGCGGCGGGCGTGAACCCGGTCGACTGGCGGGTACGGGAAGGCCAGATCCTGCAGGCCCACCCGATCGAGTTGCCCGCGGGAGTGGGGATCGATGCCGCCGGGGTGGTCGATGAAGTCGGCGCTGGCGTCGACGGGATCTCCGTCGGCGACAACGTGTTCGGCGAAGGCTCGAGCACCTATGCCGAGTTCGCCGTGCTGTCGGCCTGGGCCAGGATGCCCGAGGGGCTGACGTTCGAAGAGGCGGCCGGGTATCCGTCCGTGGTGGAGACCGCGCTGCGCGTGCTCCGCGAGGTCGGCGTCCAGCCCGGGCAGACGCTGCTGGTCAGCGGCGCCTCCGGCGGAGTCGGATCGGCGGTGTTGCAGATCGCCCGTGACCGCGGCATCGCGGTGATCGGCACGGCAGGGGCCGCGAACCAGGACTATCTGCGCAGCCTGGGAGCCGTCGCCACCACGTACGGCGCGGGCTGGGTCGAGCGGGTGCGCCAGCTCGGGCCCGTCGACGCGGCGCTCGATCTGGCAGGCTCGGGCGTGATCCGCGAACTCGTCGAGCTCACCGGGGATCCGGCGAAGGTGCTCTCCATCGCCGATCTCGATGCGCCGGATCTCGGGGTCCGGTTCTCCGGAGTGGCCGGCAGCGTGCCGGACGCGCTCGCCGAGGCCGCCGACCTCATCGCACGGGGCAGGCTGCACATCCCGGTCGAGAAGTCGTACCCGCTCGCCGAGGCCGCGGCGGCGCACATCGACAGCCATACCGGTCACACGCGCGGGCGTCGCGTCATGGTGATCTGAGCGTTTCCCGCACGCGCCCTGGCAAGCCGACTGCCGCGGCGGCGGTGGGCTCCGCGCGGCGCAAACCAGGCCCGTGACAGTGCGGGCGCGGAGTTCGCCGTCACCCGGGCCCATCCGCCGCCGACCGCGACCCTGCATGATGGGCGGATGCTTCCCACCGACCACCTGGCCCAGGCAGACCGTCGTCCAGCCGTGATCGATACGCCGCTCGGCACGCTCGGGTTCTCCGTCGCGCTGGGCTCGGACGCGCTACCCGCCAAGCCGGATACCTTGTGGCGCTTGCCGAATGGGACGTATCTGCACCGGTGGCGGCATCGCACCGCGACGGTCGACCTGCTGATCGGCAGCGTCGACGAACCGGCCTGGGACGGTGGCGCGCCGGTCCCGATCTGGGCAGGCATCTGGCAGGTGCGGGCGCGCGGCAAAGTGCCGGGGCTGGTCGTCTCGGCCGAACTGACCGACCTGCCCGCCGACGCGTACGGCGGGCAGGACTCGGGCGAATGCCTCGCGGCCGTGAGCGTGCAGAACGAGCACTTCATGGTGTCCATCGGCGGGCCGGATGCCGAACTACTCGCCATGCAGGCCGCGGACGGCAGGCTGATGCCGACCAGCTGGGCGCGACCACTGCGAGCCGCCACCGAATACGGTGTGCGCTACACGGATCCGGGCCGGATCGCCTGGCAGCTACCCGGCCTGGCCACCACGGAAGTCGCTCGCCTCTGCATCGCCACCGCCTGGTGCCCCCGCGACGACGACCGCCCCGCGGCCTGGTTCGCCGTCGACATTCCCCTCGACACCGCCTACCACCACCTCATCACCGACCCCGCCTGACCGGCAACGCGTCGCTGACTATCTTCGGAAGCCGGTGCGGGGATGAACTCTTTGGGGATCGCCGCCTTGTGGCGTCGACCGTGCGGCCCTAACCTGACTGGCACTCGGTAGTCTCTGCCAATCGGAAGGAAATCGGATGAAGAGGTCGCGGTCGGCGATTGCCAGTGCTCCGGTGGCTGTTGCCATAGCGTTGACCGCGATGACTGTCGTTGGGGTGCCTGCGACAGCGGCGCCCGGCGATAGTAATAGCGTTGGGATGGAACGGATTCCGACCGCCGAGTGCATTAATCGGTCGATTCCGCTCGGTCCGGAGGAAGCACGGTTGGGCAGGCCGGAACCAGCTGATTTGATCGAAGGCGGTGGCTTCACCGACCTCGTGCAGTCATTCGTCTCGGAACTTTGTGCGACGGCGGACTACTCTTCGGCAGTCGCGCTGGCCACCACCGACGCGAAAAAACTGTGGCGGCACGCGGTGGACCGCGCCCAGGGCAGGCAGGCGAGCGGCTCGTTATCGGCGAGCGACGACCGGCCGGTGTACTGGGCCCGCCTGGCCGAGGTGGCCGCGGTGCAGCAGTGGCAGCCGTCGTTCGGATTATCACCACAGCAACGCGCCGACATCGTCGGGGCGATCGACCGAACGGGTCGTGGCCAGGATGCCATTGCCTACTCGACACCCCGCTCGACCACCCGGCATGTCCTGATCACCGGCTTCGACCCCTACAAGCTGGACTCCGAGATCAGGAACGGAAACCCGTCCGGCGCAACAGCCTTGGCGTTGAACGGCAAGACCATCCAAACCGCCCAGGGCCCTGTCGAATTCGCCACCGCGATGTTTCCGGTCCGCTGGCGCGACTTCGGCAATGGAGTGGTCGAACAGACCTTGCGGCCGTTCCTGACCGGCGGCGCCGACCAGGTGGACATGTTCGCCACGCTCAGCGTCGGCAGCCCAGGGGAATTCGACCTGGAGCAGACCAACGGGGCCTGGCGTGGCGGCAAGGCCGACAACGAATCCGTCTGCTACCTGGGTAGCGTGCCCAATACCGCCGCCGCGGGTGCGGCGCCACAGTGGACCCGATCGACCCTGCCACTACCCGAAATGGCCGCCGTTCCCGGACAGTTCCCGGTCAAGGTGCGCACCTCGGTGGACACCGCGCTGCTGCCCTTCTTCCCCGCGCTGCCGGTTATCACCGATTGCCGCGTTCCCGCCATACCCGGTGTCCCCATGCCCGACGGCCCGCCGCCGGACTCGACCGCGTGGGCGGGTGGTGGTGGCAGCTACCTCTCCAACGAAAGCGCCTATCGGGCAACGCTATTGCGCGATGTCGCGGGCACCGGCCTGCCCGGTGGGCACATTCACACCCCGGTACTCGAGGGTCTGCCCGAGGCCGGATTGACCGGTCCGGAGTTCGAGGGCAACCGCGATGCGATCATCACCCAGCTCACCGGCCTGCTGCTGACCGCCGCGGACTCGACCAGAACCTGAATCTCGCCGCGGCCACCAGCGTTCGCCCCTAGCAGACCAACCGAACCCGAGCACGAATCGCCCGCACCACCGGCCGGTGCACCGAGTTCTCCAGTGCGCTTCGAGAATTCGGGTACCGTCTGCGGCCGTCGTGGCGAAATGGGGCCCCTTGCCCCTCGTTTCGGGAGGTTCGGGAGATTTCAGACAGCAGGGTTTCTCGGCGCCGCCTGCTCGGCACCCTGGCCGCGGGAGCCGTCGCCTCCGGCGCGATCGCGGCGACCGGGTGTGCGCCAGGCACCACCGGCGATCGTTCCGGCGACCGCAGCGAGGCGCTTGCCCGGGAGCTGCTCGGGGTCGACGAGAACGGCGCCGACGTCACGCTGAACTACCTGAAGGTCCTGATCGATACCGGTTTGCCCGCCACGAACGAGCGCAAGAAAGTCATCGTCGTCGGGGCCGGTCCGGCCGGGTTGAGCGCCGCGAACCTGCTCGCCGACGCCGGACATCAGGTCACCGTCTTGGAGGCCAACGGGAATCGAACGGGCGGGCGGGTCAAGACGTTTCGCGGCGTCTTCACCGATCCCGCCCTCTATGCCGAGGCCGGGGCGATGCGGTTGTCCAGCGTGCACCCGATGGCGCTGGCACTTGCGGACAAGCTCGGTGTGCGGCGCAGGCCGTTCTACAGCTCCGACGTGCTCGCGAACACTCGCACACCGCCGACGCCCCCGGTGTACTACCGCGCGCGCACCGGCGAGGAGTGGTCCAATGGGCCGAAGCAACAGTACGTTCCGCCGCCCGCCGCCGGGCGCGGCCTGATCAGGGTCAACGGAATCACAGTCACCCGTGGCGAATACGCCGCGAACCCGGGCCTGGTCCATGCGGGCTTCGGCTGCGACCTCGCGACGCCGAGTAACGCGCTCCTCGACACCGCGCTGCACAAAGCCGAAGTGCTGCAGAGCAAGTCGATCGAGCGCCAGGTCGAGGGCTGGGCCGAGTTGCTGGCCACCTACGAAAACGATTCGCTGCGCGGCTATCTCATGGACCAGGGATGGCCCAAGGAGCGTATCGAGGCCGTCGGCACCCTGGAGAACGTCACCGCCCGGCTGCGGCACAGCGTCATCTTCCCGCTCATCGACCACACCCTGATCCCGGCCGACGCCACCTATTGGGAACTGGCCGGCGGCATGGCCTCGCTCACCGATGCCATGGCCGCGCGATTGGGCCCGGCCATCCTGCTGGGCAAGCGAATGACCCAGCTGGAACAGACCGAGCACGGCGTGCGGATCTGGACCACCGGGGAGACCGGCGACGAAGGTTCCGACGGTCAGCCGACCGGACCGGCCGAATCGTTCGACGCCGACTACGCGGTCGTTGCCATCCCGCTCACCGCCGCCCGGTTCTGCACCTTCGACCCGCCACTGTCCTACGACAAGCGACGCGCAATCATCGAACTGCACCACGACGCCGCGACAAAAGTGTTGCTGGAGTTCAAGAGTCGCTTCTGGGAGGTGGGCCCGGCCGGGTTCCGCGGCGGCCGCTGCGTTACCGATGCCCCCAACCGTTGCCTCTATTTCCCCTCGCACGTCGAGGATTCCGGTGGCGGCGTAGTGCTGGCCGCCTACACGTTCGCCGACGACGCGATGCGCTGGGACTCCCTCACCGACGGCGAACGCGTCCACTTCGCCCTGGCCGGCATGCGCGAATTGTTCGGCGAGCGAGTCGATTCCGAATTCGCCGGCGTCGGCATCACGCAGAGCTGGGTGCGCGCCCGCTACGCCCTCGGCGAAGCCGCCATGCCGACCCCCGGCCAGCTACACGACCACCACATCGCGACCCGATCCGTCGAAGGCCGAGTACATTTCGCCGGCGATCACACCAGCCTCAACACCGCCTGGATCGAGGGTGCCTTGGAAAGCGGAGTCCGCGCCGCGGTCGAGGTCCATCGGCGCTGACGCCCGCGGATCAGCGGACGGCGGCGCTCGAATACTCCGGCAACGGATACTCGGCTTGCGCGCCGATCAGTCGAGTGAGCAAGGCCCGCAACGGGGACAACGGTCGCGACACCAGCACCCGCATGAGGATGAGCGCGAAGGCGACGCCGCGGCGGGTATCGGGATGACGCATTCGCACCGAAACCTCGGTACCCTTCTGCACTTCGGTCACCAGCGGCCGCAGCAGTTCCTCGTAGCGATCGAACGCACGCGCCGAATCGGTTGGCGTCTCGGCAATTTCACCGGCGAGCAGGTACGCGCCGATGAGGGCGAGCGCGGTGCCCATGCCGGTCATCGGCGATCCGCAGTAGGCGGCGTCGCCGAGCAGTACCACTCGCCCCCGCGACCAGCTCGGCATCCGGACCCGGGACACCTCGTCGAAGTAGAAGTCCGGCGCCTCGGCCATGGTGTCCAGAATCGCCGGAACCACCCAGCCGTGTCCGGCCAGCCGATCGCGGATCAGCCGCTGCTGCGCCGCGGTGTCCCCGCGCAGCGCGTCGTCGGCGGGGATGCGGGTGGAGATGATCGCCATCGAGGTCGCCGGGTCCGCGTCGGGCCGCACCGCGACAGTGCTGCCCGGCACGGGATACACCCCCACCCAACCGGTTTCCAGCATGGTCCGCGGTGGCGTCGGGATGGTGAAGAAGCCGATGTAGGCGCCGAGGTATTCGGTGAACTGCTCGTGCGGGCCGAATACTTGTGCACGCGTGGCCGAATGCAGTCCGTCCGCACCGATCACGAGATCGAACTCCGCCTCGGCGCCGGCGGCGAAACGTACCCGCACCGCGTCGGCGTCTTGGTCGAAGGCCTCGGCCCAGTCACCGTAGCGGTAGTCGAGTGCACCGGATTCCGCAGGGAGCGCGGCGATTTCGTCGAGCAACACCTCGTTGAGGTCGCCGCGGGTGATCTCGATCTCGGCGACCAACCCCGCTCCCCCGAACATCTCGGCGGGCATCCTGGCCAGCTGGCGACCGCGGTCGTCGATGAACACCATGCCGCGCTCGTCGAGCTGACGTCGCCGGATCCCCGGCAGCAGACCCATCCGCTCGGCCACCTTGCGGCTCGGCCCGCGCAGGTCGACGGCTTGGCCGCCGGGACGCGCCGCGGGCGCCCGTTCCACCACGGTGGTGTCGATGCCCGCGCGCAGCAATTGCAGCGCGACCGCGTTACCCGCGATACCGCCGCCGCAGACCAGCACCCGAATCGATCCGGACATAATGCCCCTCCCCATGCGACGCCCCTCGGTCAAAACAGTGTTTCACGGAATCAGCTGATGTCGACGGCACCGAGATCGCGCGGGCCGGGCGCGGGCTGCCGCGCACTCTCGCCGCGCCATTCCTGTTCCAGCATCGCGTAGATCAGGGTGTCGCCCCACTCGCCCTTGAACCACAGGTCTTGCAGGTGGACCGCTTCGCGGCGCATGCCGAGGCGCTCCAGCACGCGCGCCGACGCGTGGTTGCGTGGATCCAGGTGTGCGGTGATGCGGTGCAGCGACAGTCCGTCGAAGCCGAGCCGCAGCAACGCGCGCGCCGCCTCGGTCGCGTAACCGTGGCCCGCGACATCGGGCGAGAACACGTATCCGATTTCGCCGGTGCGGTTTTCGGCATCACGCCAGAACAGCACGACGTCGCCGAGCAACCGCCCGGTCGCCTTCTCCTCGACACACAGATTGAGCCCCTGACCCACCTCGGTCAGTTCGGTCCTCGACCACACCCCCGCGATGCGCTCGGCGACCTGTGCGCGGGACATGGGTTCGTACGGCAGATAGCGGCACACGTCCGGTTGCGATTTGTAGGCGAACATGGCGTCGATATCCGCCGGAGTCGCGGGGCGGAGCAGGAGTCGCTCGGTAGTGATCGGCAGATCCGGATGCAGCACGATTTCCGACTATAGCGGCCGCCGGTACCGCCAGTTCGCCCGCAAAATCGGGGTCCCGGACGGCGGCGATTCAAGTGGGGAGACCGCGGAGTACGTATTGCCCTCGTCGCCAGTTGCTGAACAATTCACCGCTGCGGATCGTAGTGATGGATACGGGTGGCGGTTGGCGATCATCCGAACTTCCCGGATTCGAGGTTGTCATGCATCTGTTGTCTTCCGAAGGAAATGCCGGGCCAGCACCCGGCGGCCGCGGTGCGGTGGTGCTCGGTCTGTTCCGTATTCTCGTCGGCCTCTCCTTCACCATCCACGGTCTTTCCGGACTGTTCGCCTGGCCGGTGGCACCGCACGGTGGCCATGTCGCGACGTTCGGCAGCTGGCCGAGCTGGTGGGCCTCGGTGATCCAACTGGTCGCGGGCGGGTTCGTGACGCTCGGCATCGGCACCAGGATCGCCGCGCTGCTCTGCTCGGGTTCGATGGCGTACGCGTTCCTGTTCGTGCATTTGAAGTCCGGTATTTTGCCGATCCAGAACGGCGGCGAGCCCGCCGTCCTGTTCTGCTGGTCGTTCTTCCTCGTCGCCGTTCTCGGCCACGGCGCGTTCGCACTGGACGCCTTGGTCCCCGGCCGCGCACAGCGGCGCTCCGCCCCGGCAGACGTAGCGCCCACTCGCCGCTGATCGGTCAGGCGCGGCTCATTTCGTCCGCGATCGCCTCGGCGAATTCGTCGATGTCGTCCTCGGTGGTGTCGAACGCACACATCCAACGGACCTCGCCGGTGTGCTCGTCCCAGAGGTAGAAGCGAAACCGCTTCTGCAGCCGCTCGGTCACCGGGCGGGGCAGGATCGCGAACACCGCGTTGGCCTGGACCGGACGCACCAGCCGCACACCGTCGATGCCGCGTACGACGGCCTCGAGCCGCCGCGCCATGGCATTGGCGTGTGCGGCACTACGCAACCAGAGATCACCACCGAGCAGCGCCTCGAACTGCACCGAGACGAAACGCATCTTCGAGGCGAGCTGCATCGACATCTTGCGCAGGTAGCGCAGGTCACGGACCGCATCCGGGTTGAGCACGACGACGCACTCGCCGAGCAGCAGACCATTTTTGGTGCCACCGAACGACAGCACGTCCACCCCGGCGTCCGTAGTGAACTCACGCAACGGCACGCCAAGCGATGCCGCCGCGTTCGCCAGCCGGGAACCGTCGACGTGCACCAGCATGCCGCGCTCGTGGGCATGATCGCAGATCGCGCGGATCTCGTCGGCGGTGTACACGGTGCCGAGTTCGGTGCTCTGCGTGATCGACACGGCCAGCGGCTGGGCCCGGTGCTCGTCGCCCCACCCGTAGGCCTGGCGGTCGATCAGCTGAGGGGTCAACTTGCCGTCCGGGGTCGGTACGGTGTGGATCTTTATTCCGGCGAGCTTCTCCGGCGCACCGCACTCGTCCACGGTGATATGCGCGGATTCGGCCGCGTTCACCGCACCCCATCGCGGCAGCAGTGCCTGCAACGCGACGACATTCGCGCCGGTGCCGTTGAAGACCGGATAGGCCGTCGCCCGCTCGCCGAAATGCCCTGCGAAGACGTGCTGGAGGTGGGCGGTGTAATCGTCCCCGCCGTAGGCGATCTGGTGGCCGCCATTGGCCAGCGCCAGTGCGGCAAGCACCTCGGGGTGCATCCCGGCGTTGTTGTCGCTGGCGAATCCGCGCACGGCTGGATCATGCCTGCGGACTGCGTCGGTCATCGGAGTGTCGGTCACAGATCAGCTTCCTATCCAGTTCGATTGTTCGGACTCGCGCACCGCGAAGTCCGCGCGTTTGTTCGGAAGGTCTACGATTGTCGCTTCTACACATTCGAGCATCTACGAAGGGGAAACTCCATGGCACGCAAGGTCGTTGTGACACTGGTCGACGACTATGACGGCAAGTCCCAGGCCGAAGAAACAGTGCACTTCACCTTGGATGGCGTGGCCTACGAGATGGATCTGTCGGCATTGAACGCCAAGCAACTCCGCGGCATTTTCGCGGAGTGGACCGCGACCGCCCGCAAGGTGGGTCGCGCGCCGCGCGGCACGAGCACTCGCTCGCAGCCGTCGGCTGGGCGGGAGCAGACCGGTGTCATCCGTGAATGGGCACGCCAGAAGGGTATTGACGTATCGAGCCGCGGGCGGATTTCGGCCGAGGTGGTGGACGCCTACAAGAAGGCGAGCATGTAACTCCACACCGAACGCCGAGTCGGGCTCGGCCGTGCAGAGCTGGATCTGCCCTGCCGAGCCCGCGGTTTTCTAGCGCAGTCGACCGTTCACCGATCGGGTAATTCGCCGGATTCGTTCGCGCGCAAGCAATTCGGTCATTTCGGTGAGCGAGTCGGCCAAGAGCGGGTGCAGTTCGGCGCGGGCCTGCGCGACGGCGGCCTGGATTACATTGGGCGACACCGTGGGGAATTCCCCGCCCAGTCGCTGAGCGGTGATCCGACTGGCCGTCATCGACTTCACCCACTGCCATACCAGATCCGGTGCGAGCTTGCCCGACTCCCCGCCAAGGCTGGGGGCGGCCGTAATCGGCCCGTATTCCGAACGTTTGCGCGCCGGGCGCACATCGGTCTTATCGCTACTCATCGGCATGCACAACTCCAGAGACGGCCCCAATACGCAGCGAGCCGCGCTTCGGGACCCGACGAAAGTAGTTGAACTCTACACCGAAATACATACCGCAGACCCGGATGTCGGTCGAACAACCGACAGGCGGTCGCGGCAGTCGAGTACTCATCCCAGGCCCGCGTCCTTGGCACGGACGATCGCATTGGCGCGATCGGCGACACCGAGTTTGCTGAAGATGCGGGAGAGGTAGTTGCTGATGGTCTTCGGCGCCAGCCGTAATTCGGTCGCGATCGCGGCATTCGGCAGCCCCGCGGCAACCAGGGTGAGCACGTCGAATTCCCGGGTAGTCAATTCCGGAAACGGGCGGGCGTGCTGGGCGGGGCCTGCCAGCATGGTGGCGAGCCTGCTGCCGATGTGCGGGCTGAGCACCACCCACCCGGCGGAGACCGCGCAGATCGCGCGCAGGATGTCGTCGCGGTCCGCGGCGTTGCGCAGGTAGCCGCCCGCGCCGGCCCGGATCGCGGCGAACACCGACTCGTCGTCCTCGGCGACGCTGAACACCAGCACCGCGACGCCCGGCGCGGAGCGGGTCAATTCGCTGATGACGGCACCGCTTTCGGGTTGTCGCCACTGACCGAGGATCAGCACATCCGGCCGATTCAGCACCGCCTCGCGCAACGCGCCGCCGGCGCTCGTCTCGGCGACGACGGTGATCCAGTCGACGGAGCCGAGCAGCGCCCGCAGCCCGGCCCGGACCACCGCGTGGTCGTCGGCGAGCACCACGGTCAACGGACGCGTTCCGGTCAGCGATGCGCCGATACCGTCGATGACCGAAAGATCCGGCCGAAAGCTTCGCTGATCGACCGCGGTCATCGAACCCCCTCGCACAGTCTTGGTTTCGCTCCCCGCCGGTTTCGCGACGGCTTCCCCGATGAGAATGCGCTGACCAGCTCCGTACCGGAAGATTGCGGACCGCTGACCGAACCTGCGCCGAGACGCTCGACTGCCCAGCCGTCCGGGAAAGGTTCCTGCGCCGCGATCATGGGCGAACCAGGAGTCGATCGTGCGGCTGCGCTGAGCTGTGCTCCCGATCCGCGGCCGAGGATTCCACCTGCCACATCACGCACATCTACGCGGAATATCCGGCGGCAGGTCGTCGGTTGGTTCAGCACATGCAGATCGGTATCAACACCTTCGTCACCGACGAAGGCATCAGCGGCCCGAAGCTCGGCACGGCACTCGAGGAGCGGGGGTTCGAGTCGCTGCTGCTGGCCGAGCATTCGCACATCCCCGCGAGCCGGGATACCCCCTACCCAGGCGGCGGCGACCTGCCGCGCATCTACTACCGCGCGGAGGATCCGTACGTCACCCTCGCCGCCGTCGCGGCCGTCACCCAGACGTTGATCATCGGCACCGGTGTCACCCTGCTGATCCAGCGTGACGTCTTCCACACCGCCAAGCAGGCCGCGACGCTCGACCGAATCTCGAACGGCCGCTTGCTGTTCGGTGTCGGCGCGGGCTGGAATCGCGAAGAGATGGCCAATCACGGCACCGACCCGCGCACCCGCGGCGCGCTGCTCGACGAGCAGATCGCCGCCATCCGCGAGATCTGGACCAAGGATCTTGCCGAATACCATGGCCGTTTCGTCGATTTCGACCCGGTCTACGCGTGGCCCAAGCCCGTGCAGCGGCCACATCCGCCGATCTTCGTCGGTGGTGGCGCGGCCGCGGCACAGCGCGCGATCCGGCACGGCGTCGGTTGGATTCCCCTCGCCGTGGCCGACCCCGCCGCGATACCGGCCCAGCTGGCCCTGCTCGACGGGCATGATCTGCCGGTGTCGGTGGTCGGCGCCGGGCCCGACCCGGCCATCCTCGATGCCTACGCCGCGGCGGGGGTGGAGCGCCTCACCTTCTCGCTGCCGACGCTCCCCGAATCGGAGACCCTCGCCAAACTCGACGAGTTCGCGAAAATCGCCGATAGCTATCTGTCCACTCCCGATTAACCAGGATTTTGCCTGTACCGCTTGGCTCCCGCCAGTTCCGTTCCCAGTTACGGCATGTTCATAGCCCAGTTGCCTCCGACCCACACCATCGCAGTGGTTATAGCAAGCGAACATTCTTTACTCTGCACGTCAGCTACATGTCGTATCGAGAGGAATGCTGTGCCCCACATAGGTTCGGGTTTTCCAAGGCGGCGATTCATCGGTGGGGCGCTCGGCGCGGCGGCGTTGGGTGGTGGGCTGCAAATGCTGCCCGCCGGGATGGCCGAATCCCTCGCGGCGCCCAGCCGCAAAGGGACGTTGAGTGATGTCGAACATGTGGTGATCCTGATGCAGGAGAACCGCTCGTTCGACCACTACTTCGGCACGATGCGCGGAGTACGCGGGCTCGCCGACGCGAGCGCGGTAATCAAGGCGGACGGCCGCAATGTCTACTACCAGCCGGATCCGGGACGGTCCGACGGCGGCTACCTTTTGCCCTTCCACGTCGACACCAAGGTGGTCGACGGCCAGGATCTCGGCGATCTGCCGCACGGCTGGGACGATCAGCATCGCGCGGTGCGCGGCGGGTGGAGCGACGGCTGGACCGCGGCGAAAGGCGAGATGGCCATGGGCTATTTCACCGAGGCCGACATCCCGTTCCATCGCGCGCTCGCCGACGCGTTCACCGTCTGCGACCACTACTACTGTTCGGTGCTCGGGCCGACTACACCCAACCGGCTCTACCACTGGACCGGAACCATCGATGCCGCAGGACAATTCGGCGGCCCGGCGATCAGCAACCCGGCCGACTACAAGCCGGTTTACCGCTGGACCACCTATCCGGAACGATTGCAGGACAAGGGGATCAGCTGGAAGGTCTACGCCAACGACGAGGTGGGTGACGACGGCGGCCACCCGTTCGTCGGCGACTACGGCGACAATCCGCTGTGGCTGTTCGACGCCTATCACGATCCGAAGAACACTGAACTCGCCTCGCGGGCAAAGGTATTCGGTGCCAACAATTGGAAGCCCGACTCCGGGCATGGCAAGCAGGTCGACCACGTACTCGCCGACTTCATCGCCGACTGCTCCGGTAACCGACTCCCCCAGGTCTCCTGGGTGGTGGCTCCCTACGGGTACTCCGAACACCCGGCCGCCCGCCCGGTCGACGGTGCCGCCTACACCCAGGCCGTGCTGAAGGCGTTGTGGGGCAATCAGAACCTGTGGAACTCGACCGCCCTGCTGATCAACTTCGACGAGAACGACGGCTTCTTCGACCATGTGCCGCCGCCGATGGCGCCCCCGGGCACGCCGGGCGAATACGTGAACGGTCAGCCCATCGGTCTCGGCCCCCGCGTGCCGATGCTGGTGATCTCGCCGTGGAGTCGCGGCGGCTGGGTGAACTCGCAAGTGCACGATCACACTTCGGTGATCCGCTTCCTGGAGAAGTGGACCGGCGTCGCCGAACCCAACATCTCCGCCTGGCGCCGCTCCATCTGCGGCGACCTGACCGGCTGCTTCGATTTCGGCAAGACGACCACCTCGGTGCCGGTGCTGCCGGACGCCAATGCCCTTCGGGCAGAAGCCGATGCGACTCAGCGCACGCTGCCGAAACCCGCTCCGCCCGCCGCGGGTAGTCAGCGGCCGCCGGAACAGGAATCGGGCACCAGACCCGCCCGTCCGGTGCCCTATGCCCCCGTGGCGAACGCGACCCTGGCCGCCGGTGGCGCGCTGACCACCACATTCCGCAACACCGGCGCCGCCGACCTGCAATTGGCCGCCTATCGCAACGATGGACGTACCGACGGACCGTGGCGCTACGACGTGAAGTCGGGGGCAACGGTCACCGATACCTGGAACGTGCAGAGCTATCCCGACAAGAAATACGGCATCGCCATTCACGGCGCCAATCGGTTCCTCTGGCGGATGACCGGAACCTCCACCTCACCGCTCGAAGTGACCGCCGCCTACTCCACCGACAACAAACTGCAGTTGTCGATGACGAACAAGGGCACAGCACCCGCCGTCGTCACGGTAAAAGCCAACAGTTACCGCACCGACGGACCGTGGACCTACAAGATCGCGCCCGGCAAAACCACCACCGACACGTGGAACGCCCTCAGCTACGGCAAAGGCTGGTACGACCTGTCACTGACCGTCGACATCGACCCGGTCTACCAGCGCCACTTCCGCGGCCACATCGAGAACGGCCAGCCGAGCGTCACCGCCTGACCGGCGGCTCCGGCCAGGGCGCCAGCTCCGGCCGGGCCTGCTCGAAGGCTGCGGCCAGCTGGAGCAGCCGGACGTCGTCGAAGCGACGGCCGATGAATTGGACGCCGATCGCGGTGCCGTCGGCGGCCTGGCCGCAGTTCATCGAGATGGCCGGATGTCCGCCCGCGTTGAATGGGACGGTGAACCCGATGTGCCGGAACGGCAGGGTCGGGTCACCGTCCGGCGCGGTCTGTTCCACCGGCCAGGCGGTGATCGGGGAGGTCGGTGAAATGAGGAAGTCGACCGTGTCGAGCCTGCGGTCGGTGGCGACGGACATGGCGTCGAACTGTGAGTAGCCGTCGAAAACCTCGGCGCCGGTCAGTGTTTCGGCCCCGGCGATCCAGTCGTGGATGTACGGCAGGATTTTCGCGCTGCGCGATGCGGGCAATGCCCGGACCTCCGACCAGAACCGGACCCGCCAGAAATCGTTCAGCCCGGACAGCATTTCGTCGGTCATGATCGGCTCGACCTTGTCGACCTGTGCGCCAAGGGATTCCAGCAGTTCGGCGACGCTGTGCACCGCGCCGCTGACGACGGGCTCCACCGGCCACCCGGCACCCGCCTCGGTCATCAGGCCGATCCGGACGCCCGCGAGCGCGAGCGGCCTGGCCGCGGCGGTCCACTCGGTGCGGAGTTCCGGTGCGGCGGTGTGATCGCGCCAATCCGGTACCGCCGCAACCGATGTCGCGAGCGCAGCGTCGGCCACCGTCCTGGTGAGCGGTCCGATGGTGCGACCGAGGTACGGCGGAACGACCGGAATACGCCCGAAACTCGGCTTGAAACCGACCACGCCGCACCAGGCCGCGGGCAGCCGGATCGACCCGCCGATATCGGAGCCGTAGTGGATCGGCCCATATCCTGCCGCGGCCGCCGCACCCGCGCCGGAGCTCGAGCCGCCCGGATTACGCGCGAGATTCCATGGATTGCGGGTGATGCCATGGAAACTCGACAGGCCGCTCGACGACATCCCGTAGTCGGGCATCGTGGTCTTGCCGACCAGGATGCCCGCGGCCTCGCGGATCCGGTCGGCGGTGGGACTGTTCGCCGCCGCGGGCGTGAGCTCCGTGGCGGCGGTGCCGAGCGGTGTCGGGCAGCCCGCGGTCGCGATGTTCTCCTTCACGGTGAGCGGGATGCCGTCGAGTGCGCCGGCCGGCTCCCCGCGCCGCCAGCGATCGGCGCTCGCCGCCGCCTCGGCGCGTGCTTGCTCGGCATAGCTGGTGTAGAGGGCGTTGAGGTGCGGTTCCCACTGCTCGATCCGGGTCAGCACCGCATCGATGACCTCGACCGGCGAAAGGGTCCCATCGCGGTAGCCCGCCAGCAGTGCGGTGGCGGGTAGGTCGGCGGGGTCGGTCATGCGGACTCCTCTCGCGCGCTACCGTCCCGCGCGCGGACGCCGAGACACGGCACTGTGCGCACTCGCGAACGGTGTGTTGGCGTACTCAGCGAGACAGCCACCGGGACAACGGGATTCTTCCATCCCAGCGGTCCCGGCGCAGGTCGGCGTTCGTCAGTGACGATGCGCCGAGTCGTACCACTGGTGTGGCACGGACCAGTCCCAGCAGTCCGCGGGCGGCCGGTCGACCGGGTTTTCGCGCTCCCATTCGACGTAGCAGCGGGCCGATCCGCCGACGCACGCGCCGCACAGGATCAGGCCGCGCAGCACGTGGCGCCACAGCGGATGGAGTGAGACTCGTCGCCGCATTGCGACCTCCTCGGCGGGGAAAGCGGGTCTGAGCAGGGGGCATAGCCTCAGGTCACGGACGATACCGGCGCGTCGCGCGGCGCGGACGATAATCGTGTGGACTGGCTCACACAGCGGGACAATCGCACGCCACAATGCTTGCTTGGAGCGCACTCCAGGTGACTACCGTGGTCGCATGAGCAAAATTTGGTTCATCACCGGCGTTTCCCGAGGATTCGGGCGCGAATGGGCGCTCGCCGCCCTGGAGCGCGGCGACAGTGTCGCAGGCACGGCACGCGACCTGAGCACGCTCGACGATCTGGTTGCCAAGTACCCCAGCACTTTTCAGCCGATCCGGCTGGACGTCACCGATCGGGCGGCCGATTTCGCCGCGGTACAGCAGGCGGCCGAGCGGTTCGGGCGGCTCGACGTGGTCATCAACAACGCGGGCTACGGGCAGTTCGGCATGATCGAGGAACTCACCGAGGACGAATTGCGCGCGCAATTCGAGACCAATGTTTTCGGCGCGTTGTGGGTCACCCAGGCGGCGCTGCCGATCCTGCGCGAGCAGGGCAGCGGTCACATCGTCCAGGTCTCCAGCATCGGCGGCATCTCCGCGTTCCCGAATCTGGGCGCCTATCACGCGTCGAAGTGGGCGCTGGAGGGGTTCACGCAGTCGCTCGCGCAGGAAGTCGCGACGTTCGGTGTGCACGTGACGCTGGTCGAGCCCGGCGGGTACGGCACCGACTGGGCGGGCCCATCATCGAAGCACGCCACCCCGAACCCGGCGTACGACCCGGCCAGAGAAGCACGCAACCAGCAGCGCAAGGAGATGCGCAGCGGCGATCCGGCCGCTACCGGCGACGCGATTCTGGCCGTGGTCGACGCGGACGAGCCGCCGTTGCGCATCTTCCTCGGCGAGATCCCGCTGACGATAGCCACCAGGGACTACGAGTCCCGGCTGGAGCTGTGGCGCAAGTGGCAGCCGATCTCCGCTGCCGCACAGGGGAATTGACGGTTCCGCAGCCGGCAACGCAAAAGCCCCGCACCCAAAGGGTGCGGGGCTCTTTCACGCTATGTCTATCAGATAGCGCGGACGTCCTGGGCCTGCGGCCCCTTCTGTCCCTGTCCGACCTCGAACTCCACGCGCTGTCCTTCTTCAAGGGACTTGAATCCCGAGCCGGACACGGCGGAGTAGTGAACGAACACGTCAGCGCCGCCACCATCTTGTGCGATAAAGCCGAAGCCCTTTTCGCTGTTGAACCACTTCACACTGCCTTGAGCCATTACTTTTACTTCTTCTTTTCTGTAGATGAGCCAAACGAATCACGTCGATAAGCTTGATCTCACTGGACTACCATGTCATGGATCGGTGGCAATCACTACGAAATATCCCGGTATGTGAGCTAACCGACACTCGCCCGGTGCGCTGAGCGCTGCTGGCACTCGACTCGGATCGCGCCCGATCATGGTGCACACCAACGTTTTACGGCACGCTGGCATCATGAATCGAGACTGTCCGAGGGGGCCGAGCGGCCGAGCTGGCTCCCGCTGACGCGAGCGAGGACGATGACCGACTACGGCAATTTACCCACGCAGCCCTTGCCACTCGGGACGAACTGGCAGGCACGGGAAGCACCACGGCTGAAGGGGGTACGGCCGCGCGAACGGGGTTCCGCGCTCGCGCGAGCCGGTGGGCACGTCGCGCTGGCCGGTGTGGTGAGCCGGTTGACCGGGTTCACCCGCACGATTCTGCTGGCGGCCTTGCTCGGCACCGCGGCGGTCGGCGATGCCTACACCGGGTCGAACAGTCTGCCGAACATGGTCTACGAGTTGTTGCTCGGCAGCGTGTTCGCCAGTGCCGTGGTGCCGCTGCTGACGAGGGCAAGGCGGCACGGGCGCAAGCACTCTCGCGAATTCACCCAGCGGGTGATGGTGGCGTCCTTGCTCGGCCTTGGCGCGGTCACCGTAGTCGCCGTGCTCTGTGCACCGCTGATCGTGCGTTTCCTGGTAGGCGATTCCGACCAGCGGCAGCTCACCACCTTGTTCGCGTATCTACTGCTGCCAGAGGTCTTCTTCTATGGTGTGACCGTCTTGCTGACGGCCGTGCTGAACGTTCGCGACAGTTTCGCCGCGGCCGCCTGGGCGCCGGTGGTCAACAACGTGATCGTGTTGCTGACGTGCGGGATCTTCGTGCTGCTCCCGGGGCCGGTCACGTTGACGCCCACCTCGATGACGTCGGCGCAGGTGCTCACGATCGGAATCGGCACCACCCTTGGGATCGTCGGGCAGGCGGTGTGGGTAGTTTTCGCGTTGCGCCGCAATGGGTTCCAGTGGAAATGGCGGGTTCGCCCCTTCCCGTACACCTGGCGGCCGGTGCGCGCAGGCATGCCCGTGCTCGGGTGGATTCTCACCTACGCCGCGATCAGTCAGGTCGGTGTCGTCGTGACGATGCGAGTGGCGTTCTCCCACAACGGGGTATCCGTCTACAACTTGGCCGACCTACTGTTCCAAGTTCCGTACGGCATCCTCGCCGCCTCGCTGCTGACGGTGCTGATGCCGCGCATCTCCCGCTCGGCCGCCGCGGGCGATCAGGCCGCCGTGATCGCCGATCTCGGGCGCGGCGCGCGCTATCTCACGGTCGCGCTCGTCCCGATGACCATGGCCATGGGTCTGCTCGGCCCGGTGCTGGCCGCGGTTGTTTTCACCGGCCGCGTCGACGCGCACGCGGCCGGATTGATCGGCACGGCCATCGCGTCGTCCGCGTTCGGCTTGGCACCGTTCGCGCTGGTGATGCTGCAGATGCGAGTCTTCTACGCGAACAATAACACTCGCACGCCGACCCTCATCAACGTGGCCATGGTGGCCACGAAGGTCGCCGTGGTCGTCCTCTCCGTCAACGTCTTTCCCGACCGTGTCGTCGTGGTGATGCTCAGCGTCTCCAGCTCGCTGTCCTACGTGGTCGGCGCGATCATGGGACACGTGCTGCTGCGCCGCCGGCACGGCCTGCTCGGATTTTCCAGCGTCGCGGTGACATTCACGCGCGTCATCTGGGCCACCGCGACCGCGGGCTGGGCGTGCCTGGCGATCATGGCCGTCACGCGCCACATGGTGCCCGATCCACGCGTCGAGCACCTCGTCACCCTCGCCGCCGGGGCACTGATCGGCGTCGCGGCATTCCTCCTGGCAGCCAAGGCAATCGGGATACCGGAGGTGCGCAACGCTCGCGCATTGCTGGCTGCTTGACGAAGGGCTATAGGCCGACGAGTTCGGCGCTTCGGAGCCACAGGCTGCGTTGGTAGTCGGCGTCGCGGCGAATGGCGACCGGCGGCAGCAGGCGCAAGCCGGGGGTAGAGGTAATGAACTGGCCTGTCGTGGATTCCAGTTCCGGGTCTATGCTCAGATCGATGCCGGTCTTCGCGCCCACCTCGGGTCGCCGGATGATTCGGGTGCGCGCCAGCGCCTTCATCGGGACCGCGATGAGCCGGTCCGCGCCGATGAGGCCGGTGGCGTTGGCGCCAGGGCAGAAGCAGTTCACGGTGACGCCGCTGCCGTCGAGTCGCCGGGCGAGTTCCTGGGTGAACAGGATGTTCATCAGCTTGGACTGCCCGTAGGCGCGGAAGGAGCCGACCGGCCCGAAGCCGCGTGGCTCGCCGAGGTGGTCGAGGTCGGGGCGGCCGCCGTTGCGGTGGGCCTCGGAGGCGGTGACGACGATCCGGGACGGTGCCGCGGCGATGAGTTGATCAAGCAGCAGGTTGGTCAGCAAGAACGGCCCGAGATGGTTTGTCGCCGTCATGGATTCGAAGCCGTCCACGGTGGTGCGCGCGAACAGCGCGTGGATGCCCGCGTTGTTGATGAGCACGTCGATGCCTGCGTAGCGGGTGCGGATCTGCTCGCCCGCGCGGCGGACCGAGGCCAGGTCGGACAGATCGCCGCTGACGATGTCGGGGCGGCCCCGCGCGCCCGGTTCGCGCTGGAGTTCGTCGGCGGTCGCCGCCGCCTTGGTTTCGTTGCGGGCCACCAGTGTCAGGTTCGCGCCACGGCGCGCCAGTGCCCGCGCGATCTCCTTGCCGATGCCGTTGGTGGCGCCGGTGATGACGATCCGCTTGCCGGTGACGTCGATGTCGTTGCTGCCCATGGAAAATCAGCCCTTCGTGATCCGGTGGCGACGACGCGGATGGTCGGCACGGTCGTTGTGGCCAAGCGGGCAGGAGTCACCACAAGTTACAGATAACAGCGATGGTCACGACCGTAGCGCACCACGACTGTCCGCAGTGCCGGATTGCGAGGCAGGCGAAGAAGGCTGCGGGCGTAGGACGTTGGCCGCGCCCGCGGCGATGACACAGAACGACACGGGCAGCAACAGGACGATGTTCAGTGGTGCCAGGTGAGTCAGCGGTCCGATGATGGCGGGCCCGGCGAGCACGCCGAGGTAGCCGAGCCCGGCAACGCGGGCGACGTTGGCGCCCGCGGCATTTCGGTCCGCATGGCCCGCGGCACTGAACAGCTGCGGGACGCAGCCGGACAGCCCGGCGCCGAACACGGTCCAGCCGACCAGAGCCAGCGGGATCCACGGCGACAGTGCCGCGATCATCAGGCCGAGAGCCGCCAGTCCAGCCCCATAGCGGAGGATGGCGACCGGTCCGAACCGGGTGGCGACGCGGTCGGCGAGCAACCTGCCGGCGGTCATGGCGGTGGCGAAAACGCCGTAGGCCAAGGCCGCGGTAGCGGCGGGGGCCGCGAGCACATCACGCAGGTGCAGCGCGCTCCAGTCGTTGGCCACGCCTTCGCACAGCATCAGCAGCAGCGCGAGACCGGCAAGCAACCAGATACGTCGCGGCGCCGCTCGCCGGACGCCCGGCTCGGAAACCGCTGCGGGGTGCGGCTTTTCGGGCCGCAGCAACGCGGGCGCGGCCAGCGCCGCGCCGACCAGGCCGAGCAGCGCCGCCATGCCGAGTGCGGCCGCCGGACGCCAACCCCAGCTCAGCGTGCGCGCGCCGACGAGTGCCGCGAGCACACCACCGAGGGAATAGGTGGCGTGGAACGCGGACATCACCGACCGTTGGTACCCGTGTTCGACCTGCACCGCATGCGCGTTCATCGCGACATCCAGACAACCGTTGCCGAAGCCGAGCGCGAGCAGCGACACCCCGAGCGTCCAGATATTCACGGATAAACCGGGCAGTACGACGGCAGCCGCGCACAACGCCGCGCTGACCGGAACGACAATCCGCGCGCCGAACCGATCGGCGAGCGGACCCACCAGCCGCATGCCGACGAAGGCCCCCGCGCCGAGCAGCAGCAACAACCAGCCGAGCGTCGGATGACCGACCCCGACGCGACGCTCGACGGCCGGGATGTGGACGACCCAGATCCCGATCAGAAAGCCGTTCAACGCGAAAAACACGAACGTGGCCAGTCGCGCGGCCCGTAGCGAACTCTGCATGACTCCGAACATATCGGACATATTTGGTGTTCGAAACATTGACTTTTGAACACAAAAGGCGTTCCATTGCGGGCGTGGCGAGCGTAGACCGGCTGAAATTGATCATCGATGCCGTGCGTGCGGCAGGCCAGATCGGGGTGGCGGAACTGGCCGAACGCACCGGCGCCTCGGAGATGACCATCCGCCGCGATCTCGAGACCCTGGCCGGCCAGGGCGTGCTGGAGCGTTATCGCGGCGGCGCGCGCACCCTGCTGTTGCGCGGCGACGAACCACCTTTCGGCATGCGCGCCACAGAGGGACTGGAGATCAAGCGACGCCTCGCCGCCGAGGTCGCCGGACTGATCGCCGATGGCGAGTCGATCATCCTCGACAGCGGCACCACCTGCCTCGAGGTCGCCCGCGCGCTCGAACACCGCCGCCTGACCGTGTTCCCCCTGTCACTGCACGCGGTCAACGCGCTCACCGGCGCACCGCTACTCACCCTGTTGGTGCCCGGCGGCAACCCGCGCCAAGGTGAGCTGGCATTGACCGGCCCGCTCACCTTGGCCTCGCTGGCGGCTTTGCGTTTCGACACCGCGATCCTAGGCTGCTGCGGCCTCACCGCCACCGACGGACTCACCGCCTACGACCTCGACGACGCCGCCATAAAACGCGCCGCGATCGCCTCGTCCCGCCGGGTCATCGCCGTCACCGAAGCCGCCAAACTTTCCCGCACCGCCCTCGCCTTCGTCGCCCCGGTCGCCGCCTTACACGTCGTCGTCACCGACGAGTCGGCCGCGCCCGACGACACCGCCGCGCTGGCAGCCGCGGGCGTCACCGTGCGACGCGCGTGAATAGGCTTCTACTCCGCGACTACCTCAGACAACTTCGAGGTCGTAGGTGACCTCGGTCCAGAACCCGCCCGGCTCGTACTCGCCGCCGAGGGTGAGGATGTAGTCGCCGCGGCTGAGATCGTCAAGGCCGCACCACAGGCCCCAGGCATTCGCCCGGTAGCGGCCCGGCGGGCCGAATGGTCCGTCGGGATGCGCATCGATCAGGAACGGGCTGCGGTTGGCGACTTCGCGCAGCGGCAAGGACACGCCGTTGAGCTCCGCGTGCCCGCTCGCGGTGGGCACCACCGGAACGCGCCTGCCGAACAGCGACGCTCGCTGGAGGAGATTGAACGCGGGGAAGAAGACCGGACGGCCGTGCGGCACGGAGCATTTTCTGCTGACCTTGCCACCGAACGTGCCCGCGAGGAACCAGACATCCGCGGCCTGGCCTTCGGCCGCGAACTTTCCGGTCTCGTCGCTGACCGGATTCCTGGCGGTGGGAATCGCCGAGGCCCACTGCCACCATCGAGCCGCCAGCTCAATGTCCCTACTCCGCATATCTACCCACCTTGATCATCAAGCCTTGAACCAGGTCAGGATAGCCATGCGCGGACGGCGGGGACCACAGGGAACGACCATCCCCAGTCGTCCCCAGTTGGGGCGAGCACGCGCTGAACGCCACCGGGTGGTCCGCACGCCGACGCCTCGGTCTCCGGCCCGGTCGTCGGCTGGCATACCTACGGCGAAATGGTCCGCACCGCATACACATTGCGCAAGGACGGCGACTGGGGCCAGGCGCGCCCCGCGGTTGTCCCCGTTTGAGCGCGCTATCGCCGGGTAGCTCGGGCCCATGACTGCGAGAACACATCGCGCCCAGGAGTCGCGTTCGGAGCAGGACACCGCATCGTTCGGGTCGTCGCGAAGCGCGCTCGCCACCGCCGGAGTTGTGCTCATCAACTCAGTCGCGGCCACCGCGACGGCGAGCCTCGGCATCATCTCGGCGCTGGTCCTCGTGCTATGAGCCGCTAGGCTCGCACCTTCGCGCCACCGGTGCGTGTTCACCGCGTCGCATGGTCATGTTCACATCGTGTTTACGATGTCCGAATGCTTATTCAGGACGCGCCGGGAAGCTCGCCCCCACCCGCCGAGCACCCGGGTGCCGCGCGGCCGCGGGATCGTCGCGTTCGACCGTTGGCCGTCTGGTTCGGTATCGGCGCCGCGGTGCTCGTGCTGGTGGCCGGCGAACTCATGGCCGCGCACATCCACGCGCTCGGTCCGCTGACGAGTCTGTTCCGCGACTACGTCGGCAGGCCGAAGTCGGCGACCACCTCGTGGGCGGGCTTTCTGCTCGCGCTGGTCGGCGTCACCACGCGCGTCCGGGTGGCCGCACTGGCCGCGGCGATCGCCATCGACCTGATCTTCGTGGTGATCCGGGCGGTCGAGGGCAGGCTGTTCACCGTCGGCAACGGTCCGACCATCGTGCTCACCGCGCTCGCGGTCTTCGCCGCCTGGCGTTGGTCCGGCGAGCGACGCCGAACCGCGCTGCGCGCCATCACTTTCGGCGCACTGCTGATCCTGGCGACCAAGGTCGGCGAGATCTGGCTGGACGTCACCGCGTGGGCCCGCCCGACCGTCCTCGATCCGTACGCGGAAGTCGCCGACCACGCGCTCGGCAACCCCTCCTGGTTCATCGGTCACCTGCTCGACGTGGCGGGACCGGTGCCGCTCGGCGTGGTGCGCTGGGTGTATTTCGAGCTCCCGGTCGCGGCCATCGTCGTCGCCGTCTGGCAGCTGCGCGGCGTGACCACCGGCCGGTGGCCCCGCCACCATCTGGTGCGCACCTTCCTCACCCTCGGCCTGATCGGCCCGCTCTTCTATGTGGTCTTCCCGGTGGTCGGCCCGATCCTCGCCTTCGGACCGCAGGGACACGGCATGGAGCTCGCCGACGTCTGGCCGAATATCGTTCCGCCGCTGCCGTTCTCCGTCGAACCGATGGCGTTCGACGGCATCACCCCGCGCAACTGCATGCCGTCGCTGCACACCGCCTGGGCGCTGTCGCTGTTCATCCACTCCCGGCGCGGACCGATGTGGCTGCGCGCGGGCGGCGCGTTCTGGTTGGTCTGCACGCTCATCGCGACGCTTGGCCTCGGCGCGCATTACGGCGTCGACCTGGTCGCCGGTGCCGCCCTGTGCCTGACCGTCGAATCCGCGCTGCGCGACCCGGACCGAGGCTGGGACCACTCCCGCATCCGCGTAGTCGCCTTGGGCGTCGTCACTTTCGCGACCACGCTGCTGTCCGTTCGCTACCTCGCTCCGACGATGGCCGACCATCCCTTCGTGTCCGGCGTCGGCCTACTCGGTCTGCTTGCCGCCCTGGCCATCCTGTTCTACCTGACCTGGTTCGCGCCGACCCGCCCGCGGAAATCCGCGGCGCAGACAGCCGAACGCATCCCCCTCGACGATCGGATTGCTCGCTGACGAGTTCGTTTCGGAGACTGGGCGAACCGAAGGTGCGATGCTCAGATCCTCAGGAGCAACAGAGGATCAACGATGAAGCAACTCTCCGGGCTCGACGCCGCGTTCTTGTCGCTCGAAACCCACAACTCCACCGGGCATGTCGGCGGATTGTGCGTGCTCGACCCGAGCGACTCACCGACCGTCCTCGACCTCGCCGCGCTGACCCGTCTGCTCAGCGAACGGGCACCGTTGATCCCGCTGCTGCACCAGCGGCTGACCTATGTACCGCTCGGCCTGGATCAGCCCTATTGGATCGATGACGAGAATTTCGACATCGAGTATCACGTCCGCGAGATCTCGCTGCCCGCACCGGGTTCGGACGCGCAGCTGACCGAACAGGTCAGCAGGTTGCACGCGCGGCCGCTCGATCGGCGCAGGCCGCTGTGGGAGGCGTACCTCATCTCCGGGATCGCCGACGGACGACTCGCGGTGTACACCAAGATGCATCACGCGGCGATCGACGGCGTCTCCGGCGCGGAACTGATGACGATCCTGCTCGACCTGACGCCGGAGGGTCGATTATCAACGCTGCCCTCGGCTTTCCCGCCGGAGCCGAAGCCGAGCAGGCGAACAATGCTCACCCGCGCGGCGGTGTCGTTGGCAGGCAGGCCTTTACAGGCCGCGCGGATCGCCGGCGATCTCGGCCGTTCGCTGCCACTCGTCGGCAGCTATCTGACGCCGTATGTGGGTGCGATACTCGGCCGCGACCACGACGACGGCGCGGTGATCGCCAGCGCGGTCGGGCTCGCGCCGAAGACGCCGTTCAACCGCGAGATCACCCCGCACCGGCGATTCGCCTTCCGCAGCGTCGATCTCGGCGAGGCGAAGACGGTCAAGAACGTCTTCGGCATGTCGGTCAACGATGTCGTGATGGCCATGTCCGCGGGGGCGTTGCGGCAGTGGCTGATCGACCATGACGCGTTGCCCGCGGTACCGCTCGTCTCGATGATCCCGGTCTCGGTGCGCGACGAGGCCAGCAGGTCGAAGCTGGGCAACAAGGTGTCGGCGATGCTGGCCTCCCTGCCGACCCATCTCGACGATCCCGTCGAGCGGCTCATCGCCGTGCACCGAGCCACGAAGATCGCGAAGGCACAGCAGGCGGCGATCCCGCCGGGCCTCGTCGAGAACGTCACCGACTTCGCGCCGCCCGCACTGGTGGCCCGCGCGGCCCGCGTCGCCTTCGCGATGGGCCTGCCACACCGGATCCCGCCGTTCAACCTGGTGATCTCCAACGTGCCGGGCCCGAACATCGATGTGTACCTCGGCGGCGCGAAAATGGTTGCCAGCTACCCACTTTCGGTCGTCATGGACGGCCAGGGCTTGAACATCACCGTCAGCAGTTCCGGCGGGCGGCTGCACTTCGGGCTGCTCGGCTGTCGCGAGCTGGTCCCCGATATCGACGTCATCGCAGGCTATCTCGTCACCGAACTGGCGGAGTTGCTCCGCGCCGCCGAGCAGGCCGATGACCGGTAGGCCCGCCTGCCGAATTATCCAGGGGCAGGCGGGCTTTCAGAGCGCGGACAGCTCGGCGACGAGGTCATCCAGGCCGAGCGAGCCCTGCGACAGCGCGGCCATGTGCCATGCCTTCAGGTCGAAGGCTTCGCCGTGCGCGGCGGCCGCGGCGGCCCGGCCACGCAGCCACGCGCGCTCGCCGAGCTTGTAGCCGATCGCCTGCCCGGGCCAGCCGAGATAGCGAACGAGCTCGCTGTCGAGGTGTTCGGGTGGCAGTCCGCAATACCGGGCGAAGAACTCCCTGGCGTTGTCCGGTTCCAGCCGCTCGCCGGGCCGGTACGGCGAGTCGGACGGATAGTCGAGGCCGACGTGCAGGCCGATATCGAGGATCACCCGGAGCACCCGCAGCATTTGCGCGTTGAGGTAGCCGAGCCGGTGGCCGGGATCGGTGAGATAGCCGAGTTCGTCCATGAGGCGTTCGGCGTACAGCGCCCAGCCCTCCAGGTTGGCGCTCACCGCGCCGATGCTGACCTGATAGGCGGACAGCTGGTCGGCCAGGTAGGTCCACTGGGCGAGTTGGAGGTGGTGGCCGGGGACGCCCTCGTGATACCAAGTGGAAATCAGACTCCACACCGGAATTCGGGCCGGGTCGAGCACCGGCAGCCAGGTGCGGCCCGGTCGGGCGAAGTCCAATGACGGCGCGGTGTAGTAGGGCGCGGCCGCACTACCCGGCGGCGCGATCATCGATTCGACCTGCCGCAGCGGCTCGGCGAGATCGAAATGGGTGCCTTGCAGATCGTTGATGGCTCGGTCCATCAGGTCCTGTAGATAGCGGCGAGCATCCGCCGGGCTGTCGAGCGCCGGACCCTGCCGCTCCAACCACTCCATGGCCTGGATCGGTGTCGAACCCGGCAGCACCTTTTCGGCTTCGGCGCGCATCTGCGTGTCGACCTCACGGAGCTGCTCCCACGCCCAGCTGTAGGCCTCGTCGAGGTCGAGGTCGGCACCGCTCCAATAGCGGACCCATCGTAGGTAGCGCTCTCGGCCGACCGTGTCGGGAGTATCGATTGTCTTCGGGCCGTATATATCTCGTAGCCATTCCCGCAATTCCGCCAAGGCCGCCGTGGCGCTGATGGCAGCCGAATCCAGTTCGGCGCGAACCGATTCCGGGGCCGGGGTGACGAAAACGCCGAACCAGCCTCCGGGATTGTCGCCCGCGATCCACTCGTCCAATTGCTGCACTACGGCGCTGACTTGCCGAGGTCCGGCCAGCAGACCGCGATCGACGCCCTCGGCCAGCGTGGACCGGTACTGGGCGAGCGCGACGGGCACCCTGTTCAGTCGGCGGCCGATCGCCTGCCACTGTGCCTCGGTATCGGTCGGCAGCAGGGTGAACACGTCGCGGACGAAATGCAGCGGAGAGTTCAGGTTGCGGAGCGCGCGGAAAGGCTCGCCCGCGTCGTGCACGGCCAGTTCGGCCGTGAGTCGCTCGCGCAGCAGTCTGGCACAGCGCCGCTCGGGCGCGTCCGGATAGCCGCCGGTGGGCTCGGCGGCATCGAGCTCGGCGAGGGTGGCGCGAGCAAGTGCGGCCGTTGCTTCCAGACCGGCCGGAGACAGGTCGGGAAGTCGGTCGTCATCGAGGTTGCGTCCGAGTTCGACCGCGATCAGCGGGTCGAGCTCGACCAAGGCGTCGACATACGCGTCCGCGATGCCGCGCGCCGTGCGCACAGGAGTCGAATCGGTTGTGGTCTCATCCATTTCGTCGACTCTGCTGGAAGTCACCGCCGGTGGCAAGGGGGCCGCCGTGCCGTAGGGGCTCAGCCGCAGACGGCACCGTAGGACGCCGACCCAACCAGCTTCGAATACTTCGCGAGCACGCCGCGGGTGTAGCGGGGCGGCAGCGGCGCCCAGCCCTCGGCACGGCTGGCGAGCTCCCCCGCATCGATCAGCAGGTCGAGAGTGCCCTTGCCGACATCGAGCCGGATCTGGTCGCCGTCGCGCACGAACGCGATCGGGCCGCCGTCGACCGCCTCCGGCGCGACGTGCCCAACGCACAGCCCGGTGGTGCCGCCGGAGAACCGTCCGTCGGTGAGCAGCAAGACGTCCTTGCCGAGTCCGGCGCCCTTGATGGCCGCGGTGATCGCGAGCATCTCGCGCATCCCCGGTCCGCCCTTGGGTCCTTCGTAGCGGATGACCACCACGTCGCCCGCCGCGATGGTGCCGTCCTCCAGCGCGTCCATCGCCGCCCGCTCGCGATCGAAAACCCGTGCCGTGCCAATGAATACGTCGGAGTCGAAGCCCGCCGACTTGACCACCGCGCCGCCGGGGGCGAGGGTGCCCTCCAGAATGGTGATGCCGCCGGTCGGATGGATCGGCGAGGTCATCGCCCGGACCACCTTGCCGTCCGGGTCCGGCGGCGCGATCTCGGCCAGGTTCTGCGCCACCGTCCGGCCCGTCACGGTCAGGCAATCCCCGTGCAGCAGACCGGCATCGAGCAATGCCTTCATCATCACTGGCACGCCACCGACCCGGTCGACGTCCGTCATCACATGCTGCCCAAAGGGTTTCACGTCGGCGAGGTGCGGCACCGTGCGACCGATGCGCGCGAAATCGGCCAGCTTCAGGTCGACGTTCGCCTCGTGCGCGATGGCGAGCAGGTGCAGCACGGCGTTGGTGGAGCCACCGAACGCCATCACCACGGCGATCGCGTTCTCGAAGGCTTCCTTGGTCAGGATGTCCGAGGTGGTGATGCCGCGGCGGAGCAGTTCCACCACCGCTTCGCCGCTGTGCCTGGCGTAACCGTCGCGGCGGCGGTCGGTCGCGGGCGGTGCCGCGCTGCCTGGCAGCGACATGCCCATCGCCTCGGCGGCGCTGGCCATGGTGTTGGCGGTGTACATGCCGCCGCAGGCGCCCTCGCCCGGACAGATGGCCCGTTCGATGGCGTCCACGTCCGCGCGGCTCATCAGCCCGCGCGAGCACGCGCCGACCGCCTCGAACGCGTCGATGATCGTCACCTCGCGTTCGCTGCCGTCGGACATCTTCGCGATGCCGGGCAGGATCGAACCGGCGTAGAGGAAGACACTTGCCAGGTTCAGCCGGGCGGCCGCCATCAGCATCCCGGGCAGCGACTTGTCGCAGCCCGCGAGCAGTACCGAGCCGTCAAGCCGCTCGGCCTGCATCACCGTCTCGACGCTGTCGGCGATCACCTCGCGCGACACCAGCGAGAAGTGCATGCCCTCGTGGCCCATGGAGATGCCGTCGGACACCGAGATGGTGCCGAACTGCATCGGGAACCCGCCGCCGGCGAACACGCCGTCCTTCGAGGCCCTGGCCAGCCGGTCGAGGGAGAGGTTGCAGGGGGTGATCTCGTTCCACGAGGAAGCCACCCCGATCTGCGGCTTCTCCCAGTCGTCGTCGCCCATGCCGACCGCGCGCAGCATCCCGCGGGCGGCCGTTTTCTCCAGGCCGTCGGTGACGTCGCGGCTGCGGGGCTTGATATCGGTGGCGTTCGGATCAGTGGGCACGGTTGTCCATCATCCTCTTGTCGGATCCGAAAGCCGCGGTGCCCACGTTTGTCGGAGGTTCGACCGGTCGATGCCGTATCTCTTGGCACTTGCCCCGTGCCGCGCGCAGGTCCGCCTCAGCAGCACTCGCAGTCGGATCCAGCGACTTCGGATCGGCCAGCCGCGGCCGGTGTGGCGCAGCACGTGTCGCCACGCCACGCATTGCGGCCCTCCTTGACCGCGATGATCGCGATGACCAGTGCCGCGATCGGATCGGCCCATGACAAGCCGAACAAGCTGTTCAGCAACAGCCCGACCAGCAGGACCGCTGAGAGGTACGTGCACAGCAGGGTCTGCTTCGAATCGGCGACCGCCGTCAGCGAACCGAGTTCACGCCCCGCCCGCCGTTGCGCCAACGACAACACCGGCATAACAGCCAAACTTACTGCGGCCAAAGCAATTCCGATCGGCGATTGCCGCGCCTCGGCGACCCCGAGCAGTGAGCTGATCGCGTCGACCGTGACATAGAGGGCCAGCGCGAAGAACGAGAACGCGATGATCCGCAGCGTTACCCGTTCGCGCGCCTCGGGGTCCTTGCCGGAGAACTGCCACGCCACCGCCGCCGCGGAGGACACCTCGATCACCGAGTCGAGTCCGAAGCCGATCAACGCAGTCGAGGACACCCGGGCGCCTTCGGTCAACGCGATCACCGCTTCGATCACGTTGTAGGCGATCGTCGCCGCGACGAACAACCGGATCCGCCGCGAAAGTACTTGCCGCCGTGCCGAAGCCGGAGCGCCGAGCACCAGGTCCGAGGCCATCAGCAGCACCCATGCGAGCCGGCGTCAGGACAGCAGGCCGGATCGACCGCCAGCACCAGGCCGACCAGGTCATCGAGCGCGCGACCGATCCGCGCGTCCGCCAGCTCGTACCGGCTCCGTCGCCCCTCCGGAACCGCGACAACCAGTCCGCAGCCGCGCAGGCAGGCAAGGTGGTTGGACAGGATCTGCCGCGAAACACCGATCCGATCGGCAAGCTCCGACGGATAACTCGGCGCTGTCCGCAGCGCCAGCAGGATCTGCGATCGCGTCGAGTCCGACAGCGCGTATCCGAAGCGGGACAGCGCGTCACTGTGCACCAACGTGGCCATACTTGGACGGTACAGATTTTGCTGTATTCATGTCAATCTGTACAACAGCGACTGCGCGAGAGGCATCGGGGCGACCGCGCAGTGCGCTACGCTGCCGAACTAGAACATGTTCCATGGGGAGGGGCTTGCGCGATGCGGACAGCGTGGATCGTACTGTTGCGGGCCGCGGTCATCGCCGTGGTCTTCGGGCTGGTGACGACGTGTGCCTGCTGGGCAACGGCGGTGCCACTGCCGGACCAGGACTCGTTCTACGCCGCACCTCCCGGTATCGCGGGCCTGCCCGACGGCACCGTGCTCGCGTCCCGGCCGATCGAGGCGCAGTCCTTCCTGCAGCGCCTGCCCGCGGACGCGTGGCAGATGCAGTACAAGACGATCGACAATCACGGTCGGCCCAGCGCCTACGTCGCCACAATTCTTGTGCCGCAGCAAGAATGGACCGGCACCGGCCCGCGGCCCCTGGTGTCATATCAGGTCGCCGAAGACGGTGTCGGCGCCAAATGCGCGCCCTCCTACGCGTTGCGCGGCGGGCTCGGCGGCGGTCCGAGTAACGCGTTCTCCGAGACCGGCGTGATTCGTCTTGCGCTCCAACAAGGTTGGGCCCTGGTGGTGCCGGACTATCAAGGACCCGACTCCGACTTCGCCGGCGCCGACGGCTACGCCCACGGTGTACTGGACGGCATTCGCGCCGCCAGAGCGTTCGCCCCTGCGGCTGTCGAATCCGCCGCGCCGATCGGCCTGTGGGGCTACTCCGGCGGGGCGCAGGCCACCGCTGTCGCGGCCCAAATGCACAGTGCCTACGCCCCGGAACTGCCCTTGACAGCGGCGGCACTCGGCGGTGTGGTTGCCGACCTAGGGGCGACATTGTCGGGCTTCAGCGGCGGGATCGCAGGCGGCGCTGTCGTTGTCGGCCTAGCCGGCTTGAACCGGTCCTATCCCGAGGCCAACGTGCTCCAGTACCTCAACGAATCCGGCCGCGCGATGCTGGCCGCAGGCCAGACGGATTGCCTGCACGACGCAGCACTCGCGCACCCCTTCCTCCGTGCGGCGGAACTCGAGGCGTGGCCGGGCTCGATCACGAACAACGCCGCGCTCAGCAGGTTCGTCGACATGGCAAGCCCCCTCTTCCGCGACGGCGCGCCCAGCGCCCCGGTGCTGCTCTACCACGCGGTCGCCGACGAATTCGCCCCCGTCGGCGCCGCGCGAGCACTCGCCGAGAAGTATTGTGCCGCTGGAACTCCGGTGCAACGCACAGAGAATCCGAGCGGCGAGCACGGCAGCGAGGCCGCGGTGGGCCTGCCCACCGCCCTGACCTACCTCGCCGACCGCTTCGCTGGAAAGCCCGCCCCCAGCACCTGCTGACGAACAGCATGTGTTCGGTGAAATGCTCACCCACACAGTGCGTGCGTGAGCATGCCACCGATGTCCGTGTCGGCCACTGTGCCGGTGTAGGAGAAGGTGACGGCCTGTCCGGACGCGGTGGCACCGGAGATGGCGGAGAAGCCCTGGACACCGCCTACGTGACCGACCCACTTTGTGCCGCAAGGTAGTTGGGTGTATCCGATGCCGAGCCCGTAGGACATGCCGTCACCGCTGCCCATGTCGACACCGTCGAGCATCTGGTGCAACTGGGCCTGCGGCACCACCTGCCCGGCCAGCAGCGCGGTGAAGAATCGGTTCAGGTCGGCACCGGTGCTGACCAGCGCACCCGAAGTCCATGGCTGCGACGGTTCCATCAGCGTCTGGTCGGCCACCACGCCGTCGACCGTGGCGTACCCGGTCAGGTGCGGATCGCGCAGACCGGTTTCGCCGGTGGCGGGGAGGTAGGTGTCCGACAGGCTCAGCGGAGTAAGGATTCGGTCGCGCAGTTCATCGGCGTACCGGTGCCCGGTCACCGCCTCGATCAACACGCCTGCGACGAGGTAATTGGTGTTGGAGTACGCGAAGCCGGTGCCGGGAGCGAACTGCGCCGGATGCTGTAGGGCTAAGGCGATCTCCTGCGCGGGGGTGTAGGTGCGGCCGACGCGTGCCGCCTCGTGCTCGTTCAACCCCGTGGGCTCGACCGCCTCAGGCAGGCCACTTCGATGTCCCAGTATCTGGCGGACGGTGATAATGCGCCCATCGATGCCGTCACCGACGAGCAGACCCGGCAGATACCTGTCGATCGGCTGGTCGAGATCGATCCGCTGCTCCGCCGCCAATTGCAGCACGATCGCGGCGGTGAAGGACTTGGTGATGCTGCCGATCCGGACGTGTTCGCCACGATCGGTAGTGATCGGGGTACGAGCGGCGACATCGGCGAGCCCGGCGGTCAGGACCGTCGTGACACCGTTGTCGGTGAGCGTGGCAAGGGCGCCGACAGCACCGGAACGGGTCAACGCGTCGAGGTCGCGACTGACCGTGTCCACCCGGGCACCGTCCAACGGCCGCGCGGCCGCCTCGACCGAGTCCGTCGCACAGCCGGTCAACAGCACGGCCACCGTGCCGATCGAGAGAGCAAAAGCTGAAATACGCATGATCCGACGGTAAAAACCCCAGACCCGCAGTCACATTGGACTGCGGTACTACAGGCACATCGGTCTGGAGTACCAGAGGCCACGGACCGTCGAAAGGTTCTAGCGTTCGAGCTGGTCCTCGGCATCCGCCCGCTGGCCGGTGCCACGATCACCGGCGAGGAGTGCGGCGAGGGCTTGGCGGTCGAGTTTTCCGCGGGGGGTGCGCGGGAGGGTGGGCAGGGTGCGGAGCTGGACCGGGATGCTCGGGCTCGGCAGGGTTGTGCGCAGGTGGCGCCAGATTTCGTCGGTGGCGGGCGCGGTTTCGTCGACCACGATCGCGGCGGCGGGGGCTTGGCCCATGCGGGGGTCGGGGATGGCGATGCAGGCGGCTTCGGCGATGCCGGGGATCGCGGTGAGGGCGGCTTCGATGGCAGCGGGCTCTACGTTCAGTCCGGCTCGGATGAGCATTTCGCTGGCGCGGCCGAAGAGTTGAAGTTGGTTGCCGAGCGCTCGGCCCCTGTCCCCCACCGACATCCAGCCGTCGACGGGACCGTCCGCGATGCCGTGGTCGGTGAGGTAGCCGTCGAAGAGCATATTGCTGCGGACGAAGACCAGGCCGTCTCGGATGTCCACCTCGACTCCGTCGAACAGTTCGCCTGCCGCGTTCTCGTCGGTGTCGCCGAGTCCTCGGTCGAAGGAGACGAAGCTCAGTTCGGAGGCGCCGTAGAAATGTACTAGCGAGGCGTTCGGCAGCATCGCTTGCAGCGCTTGCCTTCCCGTGCGCGGCCAGCGGGCCGCCGAGGAGAGCACCTCGCGGACAGCGGGAAACGGGCCGGTGCCGGACCGGACTATGTCCCAGGCGATGGTCGGCACCGAATACAGTTGTGTCGCACCGTCTTCGAGCGACTCGACGACCGGGCGCAGGTCCACGGTCGCGCCTCGGGTCAGCGCATGCAGTGCGCCGTACAGGAAATGGGTGTGGTCGAGGACGCCGGGGGTCGAGACGCGGTCGCGGGCGCCGATATCGAAGGTGGCATCGGAACGGTCGAGGGTGGCGGCCCAGGATTGCTGGTTGCGTACGAACAGCTTTGGTTCGCCGGCGGTACCGGAGGTGATGCCGACCAACAGCTCGGTCTCGGGGAGAGCCCGGGCGGGCGAACCCTCCGATTCCAGCCCGGCGGCAGTGTGGATCGCGCCGTCGTATCCGATCTTCCGCAGTCGCCGGTGCTGCTGCGGCGAGGCGACGACGGCACTTGGTTTCGCGAGTTCGAGGACACGGGTCAGTTGCTCCGGCATGAGGTGCCGATGCAGCAGCACGATGCTGACACCGGCATACATGGCCGCCGCGACGACGACCAATGATTCGATGTCCGAAGTCGGCAACACCGCAACGCGATTCATGCCGTCGAGTCCGGCCGCGGTGCGGGTGACGCGCGACCAGAAGTCGCGATAGCCGACGTGCTCGCGAGGGGACAGGACGGCGGTCGCGTCCGGATACTCGGCGGCGCACCGGGCGATGCGCTCGGCCAGCAACTCACTCATCATCGACTCCTCTCGCGGCGAGCGCGTCACCCATCGCGTCCGCCGTCCGCAACGCGCGCACCAGCACCGGTGTCGCCAGCGCCGTCATCGACCATTGCAGGCCGCGGGCCCGGCGCGCCTCCGCGACATCGTGCACGATGCCTGCCAGCAGCGGAACGCACCGAATGGCAAGCGCCAGTAGCAAACCGACGCGATCCGGGTCGACGCCGAACCTGCGCAACGGCCCGAGCGCGCGGGTCACCGTGTCGAGCAGGTCGGTCACGCGGGTGGTCAACGTGACCAAGGCCGCGAGCGCCACCGAGATCAGCAGCACGCCGCACACCACAACCGCCCGCGCGGGCGTGCTGATCAGCACCTGGAACACGGCGATGATCAGCAGCATCCACACCATCGGACGCAGTTGCGCCACAGCGACTTCGACGGGAATGCGGGCAAACGCGAACAATCCAGCCACCGCCGCCGCCACAATCCCGACCTCGATCGGGTTGCGCACGAACACCGTTGCCGCGACGATCGACACGATCAGCAGCAACAGCTTCGCTCCGGCAGGCATCCGGTGCAGCAGCGAGTCGCCCGGGCGGTACAGCCCGATCATTCGACCAGTTCCCGGTAGGCCGGTACGGCGTCGTCCGGGGTTCCGTCGAATGCCACCAGGCCGTCATCGATCACGATGACCCGCTCGAAACTGTCCAGCAGCGCCAGCTGATGCGTCACGACGATCACCTGCTGGTCCATCGCGTCCAGCGCGTCGGCGACGACGCGGGCGTTGCGCAGATCCAGCAGGGTGGTCGGCTCGTCGGCGACGATCACCTCGGGCCTGCGGATGAGGACCGCGCCGATGGCGAGCAATTGTTTCTGCCCGCCGGACAACAGATGCGAGGGATGGTCGCCGTGCTCGTGCAGCCGGAACCGGACGAGCATCTCCTCGACCCGCGCCGCGACCTCTTGCTTGGTCAACCCGGTCCGGCGCAGCGAGAAGGCGAGATCCTCTGCGACCGTTGGCATCACGATCTGGGTGTCGGGGTCGGTGAACACGAACCCGACCTTGCGCCGCACCTGCCCACCCTTGCGCGCCGCATCGATGCCGTCCACCGTGACGGTGCCCGAGGTCGGCGCCAGCAATCCGTTGATCATGCGCGCTAGGGTCGACTTCCCGGAGCCGTTGGCCCCGATGATGCCGACGCGCCGCTCGGTGATCCGAAGATCGATGCCGCGCAATACCTTTCGCTCACCGAAGCGATGACTGACCGAAGAAAAAACGATCTCACTCACGACTCCGCCTCGCTAGCGCTCGGCTCCGTCGCGCGCGAGGGCACACTGTGTCTTCGGTTCGCTCGCTGACGCTCACTCACGAAATACGCTCCACGAGCATGGCAATACCTTGACCACCACCGATGGCACACGCCGCGAGCCCCAGCGCGGGCCCGTCCGCGCGCAGCATCTGACTTGCCAACCGCACCAGCAAAATAGCTCCCGAAGCACCCCACGGATGACCCATCGCGATCGCCCCGCCCTGCGGGCAGATCGTGGATTCGTCCAAGCCGAGCTCATCCGACACCGCAAGCACCACGGACGCGAAAGCCTCGGTGATCTCCACGATCCCCAGCTCCGCAACCTCAACACCCGTGCGCCACAGCAGCTTCCGTATCGCCGGAACCGGCCCGAGCCCCGGGTACGCGGGATCCGAACCGGCCACCGCCGCACCGAGTATCCGCAACGCGGGCAGTCCCGCGGCCAACGACTCGCTCGTCACCGCGACCACCGCGGCCCCGTCGGAGATGCCACACGAATTACCCGCGGTCGCCGTACCGTCGGCACCGAAGCTGGGTCGCAGCCGGGCGAGCCGCGCCTCGGTCAGGCCGGAACGGATGCGTTCGTCGCGACGCACCTCCCCGATCGGCACGATCTCCGCGGCGAAGTCGGCCGCGGCGGCCAGGGTGTGCGAACGCGCGGCATAGGCGTCCTGCCGCTCCCGGCTGATCCCGCTAACCCGCGCGAGATCGTCGGCCGCCACCCCCATGTCGGGGTCCGGAAAGCCGTGCGGCGCAAAGGGAGCGCGCGTGTACCGCGTCGGCTCGGCCCCCGCGACCGGCGGCCAGAACCGCCACGGCGCGGTACTCGCCGACTCGACACCGCCCGCCAGAATGAGCTCATCGGCCCCGCTGCGCACCCGCGTCGCCGCCTGCATCACCGCGTCCAGCCCTGACCCGCATTGCCGATCGACCGTGACACCGGGAACTCGCACGCCGAAACCGGCCCGCAACGCCGCGATCCGCGCCGGATCCCCGCCCGGCCCCAAGCAGTTGCCGAGGACGACGTCGTCCACCTCGGCGGCGACGCCCGCGCCGCGCAATGTCGACAGCACCTCGCGCAACACCGGCGCGGCCAGGTCGGTGGTCGTCAGCTCCGCGAACCCGTGCCCGGCATTGCCGATCGGCGTTCGACGCGGCGCTACCAGCACGGGGACCGAGTTCATGCCAGCAAGTCTTTCAGCTGACCTCTGGCCACCTTCCCGCTGGCGGTCCGTGGCAGCGTCGGCAGCGGGACCCAGCGACGCGGCATGGCCTCTTTCCGCAGCAGCCCGCGGGCCTGCGCACGGACCGCGCCGATCCCGACGCCGTCGAGTTGCACTGCGGCCGTGACGATCTCACCGAACACCGCGTGCGGCGAGCCGACCACCGCGACCGCCGCGACACCGTCGAGGGTGCCGAGGACGCGTTCGACATCCTCGGCGACGACCGTCGTGCCGCCGACATTGATCGCGGATTCACCCCGGCCCCGGACCGTGAGCTCACCGTTCGCCCCGAGCTCGGCGAGGTCACCGACGCCGAACCATTCGGGGGCGCCGAGCACGCTGTACGGGGTCCGGACAAAGAGCAGCCCATCGCGGATATCGGCCTCGACCTCGTCGAGCAGGCGAAGCGGCTCGGGCACCCGCCGTGCCGCGACGAGCGAGACCTCCGCGGACCCGTAGTACTCGACGATCTCGAGATCGTCCGCTGCCGCACGGGCACCGTCGTCCAGGGCAATGCCCGCGACGATCGCTGTGCGCAGCTTCGGTGCCTTACGCACCACGTCGCGCAGCACGGCGGGCACCGCGTGCACGACCGTCGCTCGCGCCGGATCGTCGGTGACGCACGCACCGCGCCACAGTGCGTGCAGCGCACCGAAGAGGTGCATCGTCGCGTGCAAGGGACCGGTGATGAGCACCCGGTCCGTGGCCTCGACCCCGGTGATGGCGGTGAAGGCCGGGAAGCTGTCGAACCAAGAGGCCGCGGTGCGCGCGAGCGGTCGTGGACGACCGGTGGAGCCCGAGGTCGTCACCAACAGGAACGCCGAAGGCGGAATGCTCGGGCGATCCGGACGCGCCGCGGGATTCTCGACGAGCACCGGCACTCCCCGTCGCGCGGCGGCGCAGACACAGATCAACGCGTCGGGAACCGACAGCGTCGAGGCGTCGTAGACGGGCGCGGCATCCCGTGCGATCCATTGCTCGATCGCCAGGTCGAGTTGGCCGTAAGTGTAAGCGCGACCGTCGAATTCGATGGCGAGCCGATCCCAGGAGCCGCCCAGCTCCGGACTACGCACGAATCAAACCGGGGTACGCGCGGTGCACACCCTTGGCGACCACCGTCGCGACGACAACCTTCGCCAAGTCGCCGGGGATGAACGCGAAGTTGGTGCTGATCGCATGCGCGATGTCCAGATCGGTGCGCAGCAGCAACCCGAGCGTGCCGAAGAGATAGATGACCACGAGCCCGCCGAGCGCGTTGATCAGCAGACCGAGTACCAGCGCATACTTGGGCAGAATCCGGGCGGTCAGCAGGCCGATGACCAGCGCCGCGGGCACCCAACCGACCAGGTATCCAGCACTCGGCCCGGCCATCGCCGTCAGTCCGGTTCGACCACCCGACAGCAGCGGCAGACCGATCAACGTCAACGCGAGGAACACCAGCACCGCGGCCGTCCCTTTGCGGGCACCAAGGACCGCCCCGGCCAGGATGACGCCGAGCGTCTGCACCGTGATCGGCACACCGCTGAAACCGACCGTGATGGCACCGGGCAGCCCCATCGCCGCGATCAGCGCGGCGAACACCGCGACCTGCGCGATATCCCGCGCGGAAAAGGCGGCTCTCGACCCCCGAGAGTTCTCGACACCGTCCACGACGACTTCCTCCAACTACCCAGCTTGAACGACGTTCAAGATAGCAGGCACGTGGTGGCCGACTTCAGCCGCACAGCGGCGCGGGATCAGTCGTGCGAGTGGGCCCTGGCCTGGATCCGCGCCTGCACCTCGGGCCTGCGCAGCGGCGGAATCGACTTCGGCGGAACCTTCCGATCCGGCAGTTGGTCCAGCAGCCTGGTCGTGATCGCCGCGATGTCCGCGACGGCGGCATCGACGGCGGGCTTGGTCGCGGCCGAGATGCTGGACAGCCCGCCGACCTTACGTACGTACTGCAACGCGGCGGCCTGGATCTCTTCCGGCGTCGCCGCGGGCTCTAGCCCGCGCAGGGCAGTGATGTTTCGACACATACTGCGAGGCTAATCCCCCGGTACGACAAGCGCCCGAGTCCGCGAGCAACGGGCCGCAGCGGCCGCGGTCGGAAGATAGCTACTCATCGGCGATCTGTCCGGACTTTCACGATTCGCGCCAAAGCGTAATCCGCCGGTGTCCCAATCGAACACGTGTCGTAACCATCCGAATAATAACGACTAATATTCGAAGTTTGCGTGCGCCCAACAGGTTCCGCGGCTTACGATCTACATCGTTGAAATGCACTGTCATATACCAACATTCACTCTAGCGTTCTGCTCCTGCGGGCAACTCGGCGCCTGCCGACCTGCCGCGCACAACCGTCGAATCTGAACGATCGCCTATTCGGACATTCGTAACACATCGTCCGAGGCGACCATTTCGAGGTGAGGATCAAATATGACAATCGAAATGCCAGTTTCCACCGAAACCAATGGCAACGGCAATGGCAACGGCAATGGCAATGGCCGCAAGAGTCTCAGTACCGCGGCCGCGCACCAGTTGGCGACCACCACCAAATCCGAACCCCAGATGCAGGGCATCAGCTCACGCTGGCTGACCCGCATGCTGCCATGGACACAGGTCAACGGCGGTATCTACCGGGTGAACCGCCGCCTCACCCACACCCTGGGCAACGGCGAGATCGAGTTCGTCATCGACGGCTCACACGCCCAGGTCATCCCCGAGGAACTGCGCGAGCTGCGCGCGCTGCACGACGTCGACGACGAGGAAGTACTGCGGGCACTCGCGCAACGATTCGAACAGCGCGACCTCGAACCGGGCACCGTCGTCGCCGAATTCGGCAACCCGATGAACCAGATCATGCTCATCGTGCACGGAAAATTGGCCAAGATAGGTTCCGGTGAATACGGCGAGCAGACCAAGCTCGGCATGCTCGCCGGCGGCAACTTCTTCGGCGACGAATGCATCACCGACGACTCCGCCATTTGGCCGGTCACCGTCAAGGCGGTCACCAAAACCACCATGCTGGTGATGACCCGGCAGGCGTTCGAGGAAGTACTCGACAACGCTCCCGCGCTGCGGGAACAACTCTCGCAGGTGGCGGCGGCCGCCGCGCAACCACAGAACAAGCAGGGCGAGGCGGCGATCCAGATCCATTCCGGCCACGAGGGTGAACCCCTCCTGGACGGCACCTTCGTCGACTACGACGCCAGCCCACGCGAATACGAACTCAGCCTGGCGCAGAGCGTCCTTCGGGTGCACACCCGCGTCGCCGATCTGTTCAACGATCCGATGAACCAGACCCAGCAGCAGTTGCGGCTGACCATCGAGGCGCTCTACGAACGCCGCGAGTACGACCTCGTCAACAGCCCCGACTTCGGACTGCTGAACAACTGTGATCTGAAGCAGCGCATCTACACCGAGTCCGGCCCGCCCACCCCGGACGACATGGATGAGCTGCTCAGCATGCGACGCAGCACCAATCTCTTTATCGCGCACCCGAAAGCGATCGCCGCGTTCGGTCGCGAATGCAGCAAGCGCGGCCTGTATCCGGATCCCGTCGACGTCGACGGCCACCGGGTACCCGCCTGGCGCGGGGTACCGATCTTCCCCTGCGCCAAGATCGCGGTCAGCGGCACCCAGACCACGTCCATTCTCGCCATGCGCCTCGGCGAGAAGGATCAGGGCGTCATCGGCCTGCACACCGTCGGGCTCCCCGACGAATACGAGCCGAGTCTCAACGTCCGCTTCAAGGGCATCGACGACCAATCCATCATCTCCTACCTGGTGAGTTGTTATTACTCGGCGGCGATCCTCGTCCCCGACGCGCTCGGCATCCTCGACAACGTCCTTGTCGCACGCCAGACCGACTGACGAGACGATCAGCGACCTCGATGTCTTCGACGCCGCGGCGGCCATGAAACATCAAGCGGCCGCGGCGTTCCCAGGTCGTCGGCGACCAGATTCCGGCGTCGGCGGCACCGCAAGGGAAGGTGTATGTGCTGATGGTCGAGAGCACCTCGGCGGCGACCAGCCACCGAGCAAGAGAGATCCTGTCCAGCGCCCGCACGATGTGTGATCCGCTGCTGCGCGAGGCGGTTTCGTCGTTACCCGAGCCGCTGTGCCTGATGGGCGGCTACCACTTCGGCTGGTGGGATGCCGAAGGCACCGCGACGCCGCAACCGGGCGGGAAGGCGCTGCGGCCCGCGCTGACCGTCTGCTCGGCCGTCGCGTGCGGCGCCACCCCGCGGGCCGCGCTCGCCGCGGCCGCCGCGGTGGAGCTGGTGCACAATTTCACGCTCCTGCACGACGACATCATGGATGTCGATCAGATCAGGCGGGGCAGGCCCGCCGTCTGGACGATCTGGGGCGTGCCCGACGCGATGCTGCTCGGGGACGCGTTGCACAGCTTGGCGGCCCGGGTGCTGGTGACCGGTCTACCGGGTCGGACCGCCACAGCGGCGATCGCCAGGCTCGAATCGGCGGTCATCGAGATGTGCCACGGTCAGCACAAGGACTGCCGGTTCCGCTCGGTCGGGCCGGTCGATGTCGAGGAATACGCGCGGATGGCCATGGGCAAGACCGGGGCGTTGATGGGCTGTGCCTGCGCGCTCGGGGCCGTGTGCGCGCAGGCGGATCTGCCCACCGTGACGGCGATGGACACGTTCGGGCGTGAACTTGGCATGGCCTTCCAGTTCGTCGACGATCTGATCGGCATCTGGGGAGACCCGTCGGTCAGCGGCAAACCAACGAATGACCTTGCCCGCCAGACGATGTCGCTGCCGGTGGTGTCGGCCCTCGGCTCCGGCACCGCGGCGGCCGCGGAGCTGGCGACGATGTACGGCCGCGATCCGGACTCGATGGATATCGCTCGGGCCACCGCCCTTGTCGAGTCGGCGGGCGGGCGCGAGTGCACCCAGCAGCTCGCCGACCGCCGGGTGCGTGCGGCCATCGCGGCGCTGGCCGATCCCGCCGCAGCCGCGGACCTGGTGGTGCTGGCAGGCATGGTGTCGCGCCGGAACCACTGAGCCGCGAGTGTCGACCGTAAGGAGATGACATGCAGCCCTTCGAACTTCCCGATTTCTACATGCCCTACCCGGCCAGGCTCAATCCGCACGTGGACAGCGCACGGGCGCACACCAGGATCTGGGCCGACGAGATGGGTTTCTTCGAACCAGAACAGGGACACCACATTTGGGACGAGAGCGATCTCGAAAAGCACGATTACGGCCTACTGTGCGCTTACACCCATCCCGACTGTGACAGCGCGGAATTGTCTCTCATTACCGACTGGTATGTTTGGGTGTTCTATTTCGATGATCACTTCCTCGAATTGTTCAAGCGAACCAGGGACACCGAGGGCGCGCGAATATATCTGGAGCGGCTGCGCGATTTCATGCCGCTGGCCGGCGGGCCGATGCCGGAGCCGACGAATCCGGTCGAGCGCGGTCTCGCCGATCTGTGGGTCCGGACCGTGCCGTCGATGCCGATGGACTGGCGGCAGCGCTTCGTCGCGACAACCACCGCGCTGCTGGAGGAGTCGCGGTGGGAGCTGGCCAATATCACCCAGGGCCGGATCGCGAATCCGATCGAGTACATCGAGATGCGGCGCAAGGTCGGCGGCGCACCGTGGTCGGCCAACCTGGTCGAACACGCCGCCGGCGCCGTGATACCGGCCGACCTCGCCGCGACCAGGCCGCTGGAGGTGCTGCGCGACACCTTCGCCGACGCGGTGCACCTGCGCAACGACATCTTTTCTTACGAGCGCGAGGTGCGTCAGGAGGGTGAGAACGCCAACGGAATCCTGGTGGTGGAACAGTTCTTCGGCTACGACACCCAGCACGCCGCCGACGTCGTCAACGACCTGCTCACCTCACGCCTGCAGCAGTTCGAGCACACCGCACTCACCGAGCTGCCGATGCTGTTCGCCGAATACGCGGCAAGCCCGCAGGATCAGGCCGCGGTGGTCGCCTACGCAAAAGGATTGCAGGACTGGCAATCCGGCGGTCACGAATGGCACATGCGCTCCAGCAGATACATGAACAAGGGCGGCGCGACCGCGAGCGATCCGTTGCCACGCTTGTTCAAACCCGTCGGCCTCGGCAGTTCCGCGGTGTACCTGTTCGCCCCCAACGCGGCGCTCGGACCGAGCAGGCTGAAGAGTTTCCTGCGGCCGCGCTTCGAGGAGGTCGGGCCGACCGCGTTGCCGGATCTCTATCTGCCCTACCAGCTTCAATTGAGTCCGTTCGTCGATGCCGCCCGCGAGAACCTCCTCGCCTGGGCCAAGGAGATGGGCTTCCACGGCCCGGTACCGGAACTGGGCGGCCGCCCGCTGTGGCGGCCGGTTGATCTCGTCGAGTTCGACTTGGCGCTGTGCTCAGCGGGTTTGGATCCCGACGCCACCCTCGCCGAATTGGATCTCTCGGCCAATTGGCTGGCCTGGGGCACCTACGTCGACGACTACTACCCCCAGGTATTCGGACTGCACAAGGACATCGTCGCGGCCAAGCTGCAGGGTAAACGCTTCTCGGCGTTCATGCCGCTGGAGTCCGAGGTGGTCCCGCCCGCGACCAACGCGATGGAGCGCGCCCTCGCCGACCTCTGGCATCGGACCACCGCCGTCCTCGACGACGAACAGAAGCGCGAATTCCATCGCGCCGTAGTGGCTTTCCTGGGCAGCTGCGAATGGGAGGTGGCCAACGACATCGCCAATCGCATCCCCGACCCGGTCGACTATGTCGAAATGCGCCGCCGCACTTTCGGTTCGGATCTCACCATGGCGTTGTCGCGATTCTCGCACGGACATCTGGTGCCGCCGGACGTCTATCGAACCCAGACGATCTTGGACTTGGAGCACACCGCGAGCGACTACGCCACGATGGTGAACGACCTCTTCTCGTATCAGAAAGAGACACAGTACGAAGGGGACTTCCACAACGCGGTCCGCGTCATGCAGAACTTCTTCGACTGCGGTCCGGAGGACGGCGTCGCCATTGTCAACGACCTGCTGACCGCCCGGATGCAACAGTTCGAACGCATCGTCGGCCGCGAATTGCCCGCCCTTTACGAGGAATACGAGCTCGGTCAGGACGTGCGCGATTCGCTCGACCGGCGCGCCACCGAACTACAGGACTGGATGGCCGGAATCGTCAACTGGCACATATCGTGTGGCCGCTACAAGGAGGCACAACTCGAGGAACGCTATCGAAGCGTGCCCGAGGATCTGGTCACCGAGCCGCCGATCGAGGCAGGCCCCACGCCGTCGTTCGCCCGGCCGAGCGGCCTCGGCACCGGAGCGGTCCGCATCGACGGACTGTGTCGCTCGCTGAAGGCGAATATTTCTGCCCCGCAATCGGTGTCGCCATGACAACCGATCCCGCGGTAACGGTATTACTCGCCGCCCCTCGCTCGTTCTGCGCCGGCGTCGAGCGGGCGATCGACACCGTGGAACGGTTACTGGCCGCGCCGGATCGTCAGGAGCCGGTCTACGTGCGCAAGCAGATCGTGCACAACACCCACGTGGTCGCCGATCTGGCCGCGCGTGGCGCGGTATTCGTGGAGGAGCTCGACGAGGTTCCGGCGGGCGCGACGGTCGTCTTCTCCGCGCACGGCGTCTCCCCCGCCGTGCACCAACAGGCCGAAGAGCGCGGGCTGACGGTGATCGACGCCACCTGCCCGCTGGTCACCAAAGTGCATGCCGAGGCACGGCGTTTCGCGGCACGCGGCGACACCATCGTGCTCGTGGGGCACGCCGAGCACGAGGAAGTCGAAGGCACCGCGGGCGAGGCACCCGAGGTGACCCTGGTGATCGACAGTCCGGCCGAGGCCGCAACGCTCCAGGTCCCCGACGAAAACCGGGTCGCCTATCTGACCCAGACCACCCTGTCGGTCGACGAGGCCGAGGAGACCATTCAGGCACTGCGCCAACGCTTTCCGCTACTGCACGGGCCGAGCAGCGCCGATATCTGCTATGCCAGCACCAACCGGCAGCAGGCCGTCGAGGCGGTGGCGCGGCAGAGCGACGTCATGCTCGTCATCGGCTCGGAGAATTCCTCCAACTCCCGGCGACTGGTGGAAGTCGCTCGGCGCCAGGGTATTCCGGCCTACCTCATCGAGGACGCGTCGGCGATCTCGCCCGGGTGGCTGGCGTCCGCGACCACCATCGGCCTGTCCGCGGGCGCCTCCGCTCCGGCGGCGCTGGTGGACGCGGTCGTCGAGGCGCTGCGGGCCCGGGGTCCGGTCACGGTTCGCGAACACGTCATGACCGTCGAGGACATCGCGTTCGCCCTGCCGCCCGACGTTAGGCACCTCCATGACCACCAGTGATCTCGGCCTGCCGACCGCACTCCCGCGCCACCGCACCCGCAGGCTGAACATCGGCGGGGTCCCGGTGGGCGGCGGCGCGCCGATCTCCGTACAGACCATGACGACTACCCGCACCGCCGATGTCGACGGCACGCTGCAGCAGATCGCCGCGGTGACCGCGGCGGGCTGCGACATCATCCGGGTCGCGGTGCCGACCACCGAGGACGCGGCCGCGTTGCCGGCGATCGTGGCCCGATCCCCGCTTCCGGTGATCGCCGACATCCATTTCCAGCCGCGCTACGTTTTCGCCGCGATCGACGCGGGTTGCGCGGCGGTGCGGGTGAACCCGGGCAACATCAAGCAGTTCGACGATCGCGTCGGCGACATCGCGAAAGCGGCGGCGGCAGCGGGCATTCCGATCCGGGTCGGGGTCAACGCGGGTTCGCTCGATCCACGGGTGCTCGCCAAGCACGGCTCGGCCACCGCCGCCGCCCTCGTCGAATCGGCGCTCTGGGAGGCCGCGCTGTTCGAAGAGCACGGCTTCACCGACCTCAAGATCGCGGTCAAGCATCACGACCCGCGCACCATGATCGCGGCCAATCGTCTACTCGCCCAACGCTGCGACTACCCGCTGCACCTCGGCGTCACCGAGGCGGGGCCGATGTTCCAGGGCACCGTCAAATCTGCGGTGGCCTTCGCCATCCTGCTCGGCGAGGGCATCGGCGACACCATTCGCGTCTCCATCTCGGCGCCGCCGGTCGACCAGGTCAAGGCGGGCTGTCACATTCTGCAGTCACTCGGCCTGCGCCCGCGCAAGCTCGAGATCGTCTCCTGTCCCGGCTGCGGCCGGCTGCAAGTCGATATCCATCGGCTGGCCGGTCAGGTGGAGGCGGCGTTCGAGGGATTCCCGTATCCGCTGCGGGTCGCGGTGATGGGCTGTGTCGTCAACGGTCCCGGCGAGGCCCGCGAGGCCGACCTCGGTGTCTCCTCGGGCAACGGCAAGGGGCAGATCTTCGTCCGGGGCAAGGTGATTCGCACCGTGCCCGAACACCTCATCGTGGAAACGCTGGTGGCCGAGGCCGTCGCCCTCACCGGCCACCTCGAAGACGCACCGGCGGAAGGAATCTCATGACCACCGCGCACGCCGAACCCGCCGCGCCCGCGCCGGTGGATCTGGCCGCGATCCGGACCAGGGTGGACGGCGAGCTCGACCAGTTCCTGCGCGACAAGGCCGCCGCCACCGAACCGGCGCTGCCCGACGAGCTCACCGACATCGCGCGGGACTTTCTTTTCGCAGGCGGCAAGCGGATTCGCCCGCTGCTGTGTGTGCTCGGCTGGCACGCCGCGGGCGGGCGGATGCCCGTGCCGCAACCGATCGTGCGCGCCGCGGCCTCGGTCGAGCTGTTCCACGCGGCCGTGCTGATCCACGACGACATCATCGACAACAGCGACACCCGCCGCGATCACCCCACCGTGCACCGCGCGCTGGCGGCCCGGCATCGGGATCGCCGCGACCCCGGCCGATTCGGGGCGCACGCCGCCATCGTCCTCGGCGACCTGGCGATGGTCTGGTCGGCCGAATTGCTGCACACCGCGCGGCTGACCGCCACGCAACTGACCGAGGCGCTCACGGTGCTCGACGGCATGCGCGCGGACGTCATGTACGGCCAGTACCTGGACCTGATCACCACCGCACGACCGTCGCGCGACCTGGACCGGGCGATGCAGATCATCAGATACAAGACGGTGGCCTACACCTGCGAGCGTCCGCTCGAACTCGGTGCCGTGCTGGCCGGTGCCCGCCCCGGGGTCCGCGAGGCGCTCATCGCCTACGCCAGGCCGATCGGCGAGGCGTTCCAGTTGCAGGACGATCTGCTCGGCGTCTACGGCGATCCGGCGCGCACCGGCAAGTCCGACCTGGAGGATCTGCGCGAGGGCAAGCACACCGCGCTGGTCGCGCTCGCCCTCGAACACGCGAAGCCGGCGCAAGCCGCACAGCTGCTCACCCTGCTCGGCAATCCGGAATTGGACAGCGGGCAGGCCGACACCTGCCGCGAAATCCTCACCGCCACCGCACGTCCCCGCGTGGAGGCGATGATTCGCACCCGATGGGCGCAGGCCAACCGCGCCCTCGACGACGCGCCGTTCCCCGCCGCGGTCGGCCAGGCCCTGCGCCATGTCGCCGATGTAGTCGTCTCGAGGAACACCTAGGAAAGGCCGCGTCATGGATAGTGAGCTCGTTCAACAGTTGCTCGTGCCCGTCGCCGTCGCCGTCGTGGCCGTCATCGTGTTCGTCGTCGGGGACCGGCTGCGGCCCGCCTCGTGGCGCGAGACCGACGAAGAGGCCTCGGGCACCCTGGTCATCGACTTGATCAACACGCTTTTCATGGCCGTGGCCGCCTTCGTGGTGGTGATCTGCTGGCAGCAGTACGACAACGCGCACAATCACACGATCGCCGAGTCCAAGGCGCTCGTCGACGTCTACTGGGCCGCGCACTCCTTGCCCGATCCCGAACACCAGCAGGTGCAGAAGCTGGTGCACGACTACACCGAGCAGGTCGTGAACGTGGAGTGGCCGACGATGGACAAGGAAGGCCGGATGAGCCAGTCCACCCAGGACACCCTGGATACGTTGCGCGACAACGTGATGGCCATCCAGTCGCAGGATTCCAACGTCACCGACGTTCGAGCCAGCGCCGTCGCCGCCCTCGAAGCGGTCGCGCAGGCGCGCCACGACCGCTCGATGGACGCGGACCTCGGCATGCCCGGATTCCTGTACACCGCTTTGTGGTTCACCACGATTCTGCTGTTGTGCACCGCCGTGCTCTCCGGTGTCGTGGTCTCCAAGCGCAGCATTGTGATGACCGCGCTGCTCGGCATCGTGGTCGGCGCGGCGATCGTCGCGATCTACGGCCTCGATCGGCCGTTCTCCGGCGGGAACATCGTGTCGAAGGATGCCTTCACCTCGGCGCTGTCCCGGTTCCAGCACATCACCTAGCGGAAATCGTTGCCTGAACACCACTTACGGATAGGGATGTGCGCACATGGCACACACCAGAGGACTCGCCATCGCGTCGGCACTGCCGCTGGCCGCGGCGCTGCTGGCCGGGCAGACCACGGTCGCGGCCGCTGAACTGTTACCGCCGGACTGGCCGACGATCGGCGAAATCATCAGTGGCAGTGCGTCTCCGGGGTCTGTTGATACCGGAAGCGCGTCCGTCGGGGCAGAACTCGGCCTCGCACCGAGTGCACCGGCGGGGCACGGTCAGCTCGGGACCGGCAGTGCGGGCACCGGTCTCGGTCTCGGCGCCGCCACCGGGCAGGCCCGCGACCCCGCACCACCCCCGGCCGAAGAGCCCGTTGCCGCGCAGCCCCTGCCCGGCGGCTCTGCCGAAATCCCCGATCTCGACTCCGACGACGTCCGAAACGCATGCACCGGCAGCGTGGCCGTCGGCGGCGCGCTGATTCTGCTCGGCCTGGTCACCGGCAGCTCGCACGGCATCCTCGGCTCCAGCGGCTCCGCACTCGGCAGCGTCGTGGTCGGCAGCGCAGCGACCGGCAGCGGGCTGGCGTGTCTGCTGTGGCCGCGCGACTTGCCGCCCTTTCCCGGTGCGCCGCTCTTGCTCTTCCCGCCTGCCCCCGCTTTGCCGGTCGTCGCGCCGCCCCCGGTCGAGGCCCCGCCGCCGCCCGCACCCGAGCCGACACCACCGATGCCGAACCTGCCGGTCGTCGAAAGACGGCCGCCGCCAATGTATCTGGCGGAAGCCGAACCGACACCCGACCGCGTCGCCTGGAACATCATGCAGCTGCTGACCATCATGGTCGTCGCGATCCTCACCACGGTGCGCGGCGTAACCGTCGTCAGGCGCAGCAAGCACGCGAGCTAACTACAGCGTCGCCACCATTCCAGGAAATGCGCGAGCGCGGGGGCTTCCGAGCCGCGCATCCAGGCGATCTGGATGGCGATTTGCGGTGCGTTGGTGCCGAACGGAATGACGACGATATTCTCGTGCGCGATGCGGGTCGCGCGCTTCCGGTCGAGCACGCTGATTCCGGTACCGCTGGATACCAGGTCGAGTACCTGTTCGGCGTCGGATTCCTCGGCAACCAGGTTCGGTGCCCCGTCGCCCCAGATATGGCTGACCAATTCGTCGTAAAAGTCCGGTCCGGTCTGGCGTGACCAGAGCACGATCGGCTCGTCGACAATGTCGCCGATTTCGACGCTGTCCTTTTCGGCCAGCGGATGCCCTTTGGAGACCACCACCGCGGCTTCCTGCAGCCCGATCAGGTGCGTTTGCACCCGCGGATGGGCGATATTTCCGCGCACGAAAGCGACGTCTACCTCACCCGATTCCAGCAGGTCCAGATTCCACGACGTCCACCCCGTGATCGTCGACACATCGATGTCCGGAAATTCCTTACGGAAGGACCTGAGACGCTGTGAAATATCGCTGTCGGAGCCCGATCGAGTGAAGGCGACCTTCAACTCCCCGGCCGTGCCCGAGGCCCTGGCGCGGACGGTGCGTTCCAGGTCGGCGGCGGCCGACAGCAGTTGCTGGGCACCCGCCTGCAACGCCAGACCCGCCGGTGTCATGACGAAGCCGCGGCCGGTGCGCGCGAGCAACTCGACGCCCAGCTCCTTCTCCAGCGCCTTGACCTGCTGAGACAACGCGGGCTGGGTGATGTGCAGCGCTTCGGCCGCGCGACCGAAGTGCCGGTGCTCGGCTACCGCTAGGAAGTAACGAACGCGACGCAGGTCGTCCACGCGGTCAGCCTAGCCAGATAAGAGTTCCTTATCAACGGGAAGTAAATACGTATTGGACCTGGGGTTCTCCGCGGGCCGAGACTGTAGCTACCGATCCAGTCCACGTCCGCTACCGCGAGAAGGTGTTCCGATGCCGACAGTCGCCGCCGCCATAGCCGAGAATCTTCGAGCCAGGCGAATAACCGAATTCTTCGGCCAGAGCCTGCCGTCGCTGCTGGTATTGGCGGCCGAGGATCTCGGCATCCGCCAGATCGTTTACCGCACCGAAAACGCGGGCGGCACCATGGCCGACGGCTTTGCCAGGGTTTCCGGACGCTGTTCGGTAGTGGTGGCGCAAAACGGTCCAGCGGCGACGCTGCTCGTGCCGCCGCTCACCGAGGCGGCGAAGGTGTCGATTCCGGTGGTCGCCCTTATTCAGGACGTACCGAGCCCGATTCGCAACAAAAACGCGTTTCAGGAGATCGATCACCAGAGTCTGTTCTCCGGATGCACGAAATGGTTCGACCGCCTCGACGATCCGGACCGGGTGCACGACTATATCGACGCGGCATTCCGGGCGGCGACCAGCGGACGGCCGGGCCCCGCGGTCTTGATGCTGCCGAAGGATGTCCTCGAACTCGCCGCGCCGCCCCCGCCCGAGCACCTCGGTCCGACCGTGTTTCCGCTCGATCGAATCCGCCCGCCCGAGACCGCCGTCCGCACCGCGGCGCAACTGCTCGCCAACGCCAAACGGCCGCTCGTCGTCGCCGGTGGCGGCGCGGTCTCCGCCGACGCGGGTGCCGCGCTGGCCCGATTGAGCGACCTCGCCTCGCTGCCGGTCGCGACCACGCCGATGGGCAAGGGCGTGGTGCCCGACACCGCCGACCTGAGCGTCGGGGTCATCGGCAATTACATGGGCCCGCACGGGGTTTCGCACGGTATGCGGGAGTGGATCGCCGGGGTGGACACCGTCCTGCTCGCCGGTTCCCGCACCAACGAGAACGGCACCGACGGCTGGAGCCTGTTCCCCCGCGACGCCACCTTCATCCACCTCGACATCGATCCCAGCGAGATCGGCCGCAACTACCCGTCGCTTCGACTGGTCGGCGACGTCCGGACCGGCATAGACGACCTCGCGGCCGCGCTGCGCGAACTCGACCTGGGCGCCCGCGGTGCCGACCGGGCCGCGATCACCACACAGATCGCCCGATCCCGTGCCGAATTCGAGACGACAACGGCCGCCGTGCGCACCTCGACGCGGCAGCCGCTGCGCCCCGAACGGGTCGCCGACGAGATCAGCACCCTGCTGCCCGATGACGCGATCGTCGTCGCGGACGCCAGCTATTCCTCGATCTGGGTGGCCAACTACATCCGCGCCACCACCAACCGCCAGCGCTTCCTGCTGCCGCGCGGCATGGCCGGGCTCGGCTGGGGGCTCCCGCTGGCGCTCGGGGCGAAGGCGGCGCGACCTAACGCGCCGGTCATCTGTCTCGTCGGTGACGGCGGCTTCGCGCACTGCTGGGCGGAGATCGAAACCGCCGTGCGGGAAAACCTGGATGTCGTGGTGATCGTGCTGAACAACGCCATCCTCGGCTACCAGAAGCACGCCGAAATCGTCCAGTTCGGCAGGCCGACCTCGGCCGTCGAACTCGGTCACGTGGATCACGCGCAGATCGCGACCGCGTGCGGCGCCAACGGGCACACCATCCACACCGATATGGAACTGCGCGAAGCCCTTTCGAAGGCGATCGTCGACCCGGCCACCACCGTGCTCGACGTCGTCACCGACTCCGATGCCTACCCACCCATCACCGGTTGGGATACCAACCGCGCGCTCACCGATCATCTCGCCGACCAGAAGTTGAACTGACCGAACAGCTCACCCTTCGAGAAAACGGAGACTCCCATGACCTTCGACTACACGGCCTTCTTCGAAAGACGAATCGACGACATCCGCGCTTCGGGCCAGTACCGGACATTCGTCGAAATCGAGCGCCTGGCAGGCAGATTCCCGCACGCGATACATCACCACCGGGAGGGGCTGCGCGAGATCACGGTGTGGTGCAGCAACGATCACCTCGGCATGGGCCAGTTCCCCACCGTCGTGGAGGCGATGCACCGGTCGGTGAATCGCTCGGGTGTCGCGGCGGGCGGGTCACGCAACATCTCCGGCAACAACCACACCCATATCCTGCTCGAACGCGAAGTGGCGCAACTACATCGGAAGGAAGCGGGCCTGACGTTCATCACCGGTTACGCGGTGAACGACGCGGTGCTCGGCGTGCTCGGCAAGGAATTGCCCGGCGCCATCTTCTTCTCCGACGAACAGAACCACGCGTCGATGATCCTCGGCATGCGCGCCTCGCGCGCCGAGCGGCGCATCTTCCGGCACAACGATCCGGCCCATCTCGACGAGCTGCTCGCGGCCACCGATCCCGACCGGCCGAAAATCGTTGCCTTCGAATCGATCTACTCGATGGACGGCGATGTCGCGCCGATGCCCGAATTGTGCGCCGTGGCAAAGAAACACGGCGCACTCGTCTACGTCGACGAGGCGCACTCGGTCGGCATGTACGGCCCGGAAGGGTCCGGCATGGCCGCGCACCTGGGGTGCGCGGATCAGGTCGACTTGCTGATGGGCACCTTCGCCAAGGGTTACGGCACCCTCGGCGGCTACCTGACCGGACCCGCGCCGATCCTCGACGCCGTGCGCAGTTTCGCGCCCGCGTTCATCTTCACCCTCGCGATGCCGCCGGCACTCGCGGCCGCCGCGCTGGCCAGCGTGCGGCACCTGCGCGAATCGGACAACGAGCGCATCCTGCTGCACCACCGGGCGCGGCTACTCCAGGACCTGCTCACCGACGCCGGAATCCCGTTGGTGTCCACCGAAAGTCACATTGTTCCCGTTCTCGTAGGTGACCCGTACAAATGCAAAGAACTGGCCGACATCCTGCTCGAGGAATACCGCCAATACGCCCAGCCGATCAATTTCCCGTCCGTCGCGCGGGGCACCGAGCGCCTCCGGATCAATCCGTCGCCGGTGCACAGTCCCGCGGCCGTGCACCGATTCGCCGAGATCATCGACACGGTCTGGTCACGCCTGAACCTGCCGCGCCGTCCGGTCCTTCCGATCGCCAGTCACGAAGCGCTGGAGAAGGTTTCGGTATGAGTATCGAGACGCGGCCCAAGCCACCCCGGAGCCTGCATCCGGTGGCGGAGGCTGAGCCCCCAACGCCGTGGGCTCAGCACATACTTCTCTACGCCGCGTTCTTCCTCATGGGCGCCGAAATGTACTTGGTGGCACCGATGCTGCCGGGTATCGCCCAGTCGCTGCACGCGTCGGTGGCCGCCTCGGCCACCATCGTCACCGCCTACGTGCTCGTCTACGCGGTCGCCGGGCCGCCGTTCGGCATCCTCGCCGACCGGTATCCGCGACGGTGGTCGATCCTGCTCGGCTCGCTCGTCTTCATGCTCGGGAACCTGGGCTGCGCGGCCTCGAGCTCGCTGGCGATGCTGGTGGTGGGCCGCGGCATCACCGGCCTCGGCGCGGCGATCGCGGCACCCGCGATCTGGGCCTATCTCGCCGAACGCACACCGCAGCACAAGCGCGGACGGGTGATCTCGCTCGGCGCCAGCGTCTATTCGCTCGGCCAGGTGCTCGGCGTGCCGCTCGGCGCGGGCCTCGCCTCGCTGACCAGTTGGCGATGGCCGTTCCTCGCCGTCGGCGTGCTGATGATCGCGACGTCGGCGGTCCTGTATCTGCGACTCGATCACATACCGGCCACCAGCACGTCACGTGGCTTCAAAGCGCTGCTGGCACCGTGGGCGCAACCACGAATCAGCTTGGGCCTCATCGCGACACTGTTCCTGCAGGCGGGCCGTCTCGGCGCCTACACCTTCGTCGGGGTGATCTTCGCGCAGCGATTCGGGTTCAGCCTCAACTCCCTTGGTCTCGTCGGGCTGCTCGTCGGCGCGGGCTCGCTGATCGGCTCGCTGAGCACCGGCACCATCCTCGACCATCTGCACCGGCGCAAGGTGAGCGGCGTATGGGTCTCGGTCGTCGCCGCGGCGGCGTTCGCGCCCTGTGCCGCAGTGGCTTTGAGCACGCAGAACATGGTCCTCGCGCTGGTGGCGCTGACCCTGTGGTGTGTCTTCGGCGGAGCGTTCTACTCCAGTCAGCAGGCCTACCTGTCGTCGGCCGATCCCACCCAGCGCGCGTCCGTCGTCGCCTGGAACAACTCGATGATGAACGCGGGCATCGCGATCGGCACCACGCTGCTCGGCACGCTCACCGTCGGCGGCGCGGCCTTCGCCGGCCTGACCGGCGTCCTCGGCATCGCGGCGGCCCTGGTCGCGGCCGCGCTGCTCGTCCTCCTTCGAAAGGACCGTCAGCCAGCATGATTCCCGCTCCGGCCACGGCGCCAAGCCGCACCGCCCTTCCGGTCGCCGCGTGGGCCAAGGGCCCCTACATCTACGACGCCGACGGAAACGACTATCTCGACGGGTCTTCCGGCGTGCTCAATGTGAACGTCGGACACGCGCATCCGAAGGTCTTGCAGGCCATCGAAGCTCAGCTCGGACAGCTGACTTTCGTGCATCGCACACAATTCCGAAACGATCCGGCGGCGCGGCTCACCGAACGACTGCTGGCGATCGCACCCGCCAAGACAGCGGCGATCGAATACAGCAACTCCGGGTCCGAGGCCAACGAATGCGCATTGCGACTGGCTTTCGCCTACCAGCACCGGCGCGGCAAGGCCCAGCGCACCGTCATTCTGTCCGAAGAGCCCAGCTACCACGGGATGACGGCCGGGGCGTTGTCCATCACCGGCAGCCCCAGCAAGCGGGATCCGTCGGTGGAACCGCTGCTCGGTCAGCCGAGCGGGAATCGAGTGCTGGTGCGGCCCAAGCCCGGTCGGCGGCGCGCCACCCACGAAGAGTGGGGGCAGGCGCTACTCGGCGTCGGTCCGTCCAAGGTGGCGGCGATCGTCATCGAGCCGCTCGGCGGTGCGTCCTCCGGTGCCGCGCCGATCGATATCGACACGATGCACTGGTTGCGCCGGGAGACGAGGAACAACGGGATCGTTCTCATCGCCGACGAGGTCATGTCCGGCTTCGGGCGCACCGGAAAGTGGTGGGCCTGCGACCATTCCAGCATCGCACCCGACATCCTGACATCGGGCAAGGGTGTCACGGGTGGCTATACCAGCCTCGCGGTAACTTTCGTCGCCGAGACCATCACCGCCGCGATTGCGGAGCCGCTCGGCCCGATTGCGCTGGGGCACACCATGTCCGCGAATCCGCTCGCCTGCGCCGCCGCGAATGCGGTACTCAGCGTCCTCGAAGACGAAGGGCTGCTGAGCAATGCGGCCACGACAGGCGGGCTGCTCGCGGAAGCGCTGACGACGCTGTGCAACCGCTATCCGGCGCTGCTGTCGGATCAGTCGGGTATCGGCTTGATGCGGGCATTGCACATCAACGCCGACCAGGCCGCGGACACCAACAAGCGAATCATCGCCGCTGCGAAGGAGAATGGACTCGTGTTATGCCCGGCGGGTATCAACAAGGCGACCAATTCGGTGCTCGTGGCACCGCCGCTGAACAGCACACCGGAGCTCATCGATGAGCTCGCCGAACGGCTCGACCGAACCCTGGCCGCAGTCTCCGAAATCGGAGCCGACCATGCGTGAGGCGGCCGAGCTGCTCGCCACCCTGCCCACGGATCTGTGGATCGGCGGCAAGCAGGTGCCCGCGCAACGAGCCTTCCCCGTGGACAACCCCGCGACGGGCGACGTCCTGATCGAGGTCGCCGACGCATCGGCCGACGATGGCGCCCGCGCGCTCGACGCCGCCGCCGGGGCGCAAGCCGCCTGGGCCGCGACAGCGTCCCGCGAACGCGCGGAAATCCTCCGCCGCACTTGGGAACTGGTGATCGCGCGACGCGACGACTTCGCGTTACTGATGACTCTCGAGATGGGCAAGCCGCTGGCCGAGAGCTACGGCGAGGTCACCTACGGCGCGGAGTTCCTGCGCTGGTTCGCCGAGGAGGCGGTCCGCGTGCACGGCCGCTACACGCACGCACCGTCGGGCACCGGCCGCATCCTCGTCACCAAACAGCCCGTTGGGCCGACGCTGGCCATCACGCCATGGAACTTCCCGCTCGCCATGGGCACCCGCAAGATCGCCCCCGCCCTGGCGGCCGGTTGCACCATGGTGGTCAAACCCGCCGCCGAGACGCCGCTGACCATGCTGCTGCTCGGCCAAGTCTTCGCCGACGCGGGACTGCCGCCCGGCGTGCTGTCGATCCTGCCGACCTCCGACGCCGCACAGCTCACCGACCCGATGTTCACCGACGATCGGCTGCGCAAAGTCACCTTCACCGGTTCGACCGCCGTCGGCAAAACCCTGCTCGCGCAATCGGCTACCCGCGTGCTGCGCGCCTCGATGGAACTCGGCGGCAACGCCCCGTTCGTCGTCTTCGCCGACGCCGACCTCGATGCCGCGGTCGACGGCGCCATGGCCGCCAAGATGCGCAACACCGGCGAGGCCTGCACCGCGGCCAATCGCTTCCACGTCGACAACGCCGTCCGCGCGGAATTCACCACCAGGCTGACCGACCGGATGCGCGCACTGAAGATCGGTCCCGGCCACCTCGACGGGGTGCAGATAGGGCCGCTGATCAGCGCGAAACAGCGCCGCACGGTCGCCGAATTAGTCAGGGACGCAACAGAAAAGGGCGCGAGCGTCAGCACCGGCGGCGCGAGCGTCGCGGGCGAGGGCTATTTCTACGAGCCGACTGTCTTGGCGGACGTCCCCGCCGACGCCCGCATCCTGCGCGAGGAAGTTTTCGGCCCGGTGGCCGCGATCACCGGCTTCGACGGCGAGACGGAGGGGATCATCGCCGCCAACAACACCGAATTCGGCCTAGCCGCCTACATTTACACCACCGACCTCGACCGCGCCCTGCGCGTCGCCGAGGCCATCGAATCCGGCATGGTCGGCATCAACCGAGGCGTCATCTCCGACGTCGCCGCCCCGTTCGGCGGCATCAAGGAATCCGGCCTCGGCCGCGAAGCAGGCACCGAAGGCATCGAGGAATACCTCGAAACCAAATACATCGCCCTGCCATGAGCAGCACTCGGCTGCCGAGGCGCCCGGTATCACTGAAACTGACCCATTGCCAACGGATCTGAGCCATTCAGGCCGATGATCGTCGGCGCGCGGTGTGGGATGCTGGACATGGACGCTGATTTCGAAAAGACACTCACCGATCGAGTCACCCGACTGTGCAGTGCTGATCGGCTGCCCAGCCTGACGGTAGCCGCCGCACAGGACGACGTTGTCCTCGCCGCAGTCTCAACAGGTTTCGCCGACTTCGAGAACCGTGTTCCCGCCAGCTCAGACAGTGTGTATCGAATAGGCTCGATCACCAAGACCTTCACCGCGGCCCTAGCCCTTCTGCTCGTCGATCAGCAGCGCCTCGACCTGGACGCTCTGGTCGGGCAGTATCTTCCCGCCACCTCGTTCGGACAGATACCTCTGCGCATGCTGCTGGCCCACTGCGGCGGCGTTCAACGTGAGGTCCCCGTCGACATGTGGGAGTCGATGCGGGGACCGTCCGAACCCGAACTCCGCGAGGCTTTTACCCGGGTGGAGATGGTGGCCGAACCTGGGCAACGATGGCAGTACTCCAACCTGGGCTACGCCGCGATCGGCGCGATCATCGAACACGTCACCGGCCGTCGCTGTGCCGATCTGATCGACGAGAAATTGCTGACACCACTGGAAATGAGCCGGACAACCTGGACGCCACCGCCGGATGCGGTGGTCGGCTATCGGATAGATCCGTACATGGATGCCTTCCACCGCGAACCGGTCACGGACATGGCGGCCACGGCTGTTGCCGGCCAATTGTGGTCCACCCCAACCGATCTGTTGTGCTGGGGCAATGCCCTCATCGGTGCCGAACCGGATGTCGTGCCCATATCGGTCGTCGACGCGATGCACACCATGCAGGTCATGGTCGACACCCGAGCGTGGTCCAGAGGATGGGGACTTGGGTTGATCCTCGACCGCCGCGCCGATCACATACTCGCAGGCCACCTTGGGGCCATGCCCGGCTTCCTCGCGGCACTGACTACCCACCGAGAGTCCGGGACCGTGGTCGCCGCGTGCATCAACGCCACGCGTGGCAGCAACTTGGCCGATCTCGCCGCCGACATCGCCGACCAAGCGGCCGCCGCGCACCCGCCGGTCGTACCCGCATGGAAACCGGCACCGCCGTGTCCCGAGGAGATCCGTGCGATCCTGGGCCGGTGGTGGTGCGATGCCGAGGAAGCCGTATTCACCTGGCGCCACGATGGCCTGCATGCCCACCTTGCCGCCGATCCGGACAACACTGACACCCGCTTCATGACCGAGGCTGCCGGTTGTTTCCGGGCAGTCGAAGGCCACCTCCATGGCGAACGGCTGACTGTCACCCACACAACGTCGGAGATCGAATTACGTTGGGCGACTTATTTATACACTCGTTCGCCGCGGTGACCCCCGCTACCTTGTTCGTGGCTCAGACGAAGGGTCACGGTCGCCAGAACCGGTATGAACTCTCCCCCTGTCGTTCTCATGATCCGTGCTCGGCCGAGGGAGCGGTGAGAGGCTCGCCGGTGGTTTGCGGGAAGGTGTAGAACCGGACGGTGATCCGCTCGAGGTCCTTGGGTTCCCGGAATCGACCGGGTCGCCCGCCGCCGGCCTGGTCACGTAGTGCGCCGTAGCGGATGAGCAGTTCCAGGTACTCGTCGAAGAATCGGCCGAGTTCTTCGGGGGTGAGCAGGAGTCCGCCGCGGGAACACTTCGTCCACGGTCCGTAGCGCTCGGCGTGCCGAGCGACATTCGCGAGTATTTCCAGGTCCTGCGCCAACTTCTGGTCCTGCCACGCCACGAAGTTGGCCGAGTCCTCCGTGCTGATCTGGTCTGGTTCCGGCCAGCGCAGATCGAGCGAACGCTTGCGCCACTGGTCCTCGTCGCCGCGGACGAAGCCCGCGACCTCCAATGTGCGCAGTTCGGCGGCGACCTCGGCCGGATCGGCGTCCAGCCGCGCCGCGAGTGCCCGCACTGTCGTCGGTTCCGGGGTGAGCGCGTGCATGATCTCTTGCCGAACGGGATTGGTGAAGATATCGCGGAGTTCCTGCGCGGTGACGACACGCGGCGGCTGATCCGCGGCGAGTATATGGCGGGCGCGCAGTATGAGGAATAGCCCGAGCGGAATCTCCGCGCCGACGGCCAGCAGCAGGCTGCCCCATCGGTCATCGCTCGACCAGTCGAGGACAACGTCGAACCAAGCGTCGCAGCAGAGTAGCGCCGCGGTGGCGATCAATACCGGCACCGCGGCGCGCCGCCGCCGGAACCCCAACCAGGCGCTGGCACCCAGACCCGCCAGCAGCAGTACGTCGAAGCCAACCCAGGCAAGTCGCCACTGGTCTGTGGTGTAGCCATCCGGGAGGGCCCGGATGACGAACAGGATCCACGGCACCAACACGACCGCGCCGCCGGCGGTGATCAGCAACAGAACTCGTCGGTTCACATCACCGAGCCTATTGATCGAGGGACGCCGCCACCACGAAACTTTCCCGGGGCACTCCCCCGCTAGCGCCGAACCGCGGTCAGGCTGGGTCCGCCAGGTCGTCGAGCACCCGCTGGCCGATCGCGAATGCGGCGTTCGCGGCGGGCACTCCGGCGTAAACGCCGGTGTGCAGCAGGATTTCGGCGATCTCGGCTTGGGTGACGCCGTTGCCGATGGCGGCGCGGACATGCATGGCGATCTCTTCGTGCCGACCGAGGGCGGTGAGCACCGCAAGGGTTATGCAGCTTCGGGTGCGGCGGTCCAGGCCGGGCCGGGTCCAGATCGAGCCCCAGACCGATTCGGTGATGTAGTCCTGAAAGGGGCGGGTGAAGTCGGTGGTGCCGGCTTCGGCGCGGTCGACGTGGGCGTCGCCGAGGACCTCGCGGCGGACCTTGGCGCCCTGCTGTGCGCGCTCGTTCACGGATTCTCCTTCAGGTGGCCGAGGATCAGGTCGTTGATGGTGCCGGGTAGTTCGGCGTTGGCGAGATGTGCTGCTGGGCTGATGGTTTCGAACCGTGCCGGTCGGATAGCGTCGGCTATTCGCTGTCCGTGCGGCGGTGGGGTCGCCGGGTCGTCCGCGCCCGAGATGACCAGTGTTGGTGCGCTGATTGTCGATAGGCGGGCGGCAATGTCCATCGTTTCGATTGCCGCGCAACAGGATGCGTAGCCCTCGGCGGGGGTTGCGGCGACCATGCTCTCGTAGTCGCGGGTCCGTTCGGGATGGGCGGCGCGCCACTGCGGGGTGAACCAGCGTTGCACGGCCGCGACCGCGATCGCCTGAGTTCCCTCGGCTCGGACGAGGGCGGCGCGGTCGGCCCAGCCGCTCGGCGGGCCGAGTTCGGCTGAGGTGCAGGCCAGTGTGAGGGTGTGCAGTCGGTGCGGCGCGTACTGAGCGACCCACATGCCGACCATGCCGCCGAGGGACAGACCGACGAAATGGGGTCGGCGGATGTCCAGCCGGTCGAGCAGCGCGAGCACGTCGGCGCCGAGATCGGCTAATGAGTACGGCCCGGTCGGCACGGGCGAACGACCGTGTCCGCGATGGTCATAGCGCACGACCCGATAGCCCGCCCCGGTGAGCGCGGCGATCTGCGGCTCCCACATACGCAGGTCGCTGCCGAGCGAGCCGCTGAGCACAACGGGTGGACCATCGGGTGGCCCGTCCACGGCGTAGTCGACCGCAACGGCGGTCACGAGCGCGACTGCCAATCGCGCAGCGCGCGGCGGATGAATTCGTTCGCGGAGCCCAGATAGCTGGGCGGCTCCAGTAGTTCGTCGATTCGCTTGCGGTCCAGGAACTTTCCGATCACGGCATCGGCGGCGAGCACTGCGGCGAGGTCGTTTCCTGCCGCGTCGGCCTGTCGGCAGCAGGCTGCCACCAGGTCGCCTGCTTCTTGTCTGCCCACCGCGCCGTGCGAGACCGACATCAACTCGGTCGAGACGTGCTCGGCCAGCAAGTGACCGCCGGTGCTGTCGAGGTTGGCGCGCATGCGCTGCGGGTCGGCTTGCAGGCGATCCAGGCATAAGCGGAGCCAGTGCACCGCAGACCCGGTGCTGCGCAGCAATTCGACCAGCGGCCGCCACTCGGCATGCCATGATCCGGCGGCCCGCTGATGTTCGTGCGCCGCGGCGCTCAGCAAGGTGGCGACCAGCCCGGGCGCCTGGGCCGCCGACCCGGCGGCGAGGACCGCGGCGACGGGATTCCGCTTGTGCGGCATCGTCGATGAGCCACCGCTGCCCGGCGGGCCTTGCTCGGACACCTCGGCGATCTCGGTCTGCGCGAGCAGGGTGATATCTCGGGCGATCTTCGCGACCGCGCCGCACGTCTGTCCGAGCGACCCGGCGACCTCGGCGATCCGGCTGCGCTCGGTGTGCCATGGCAGCACCGGCTCGGCAAGTCCGAGATGACGGGCCAGCTCGCTCAACACGGGAATACCGTTGTCGCGCAAAGCGGCCAGTGTTCCTACCGCGCCGCCGAACTGCACGGCCAAGCGTTCGCGGCGCATCAGGTCGACGCGGTCCAGCGCCGCGATGATGCCGCCGAGCCACCCGGCCGCGGTGAGCCCGAATGTCACCGGTGGTGCCTGCTGGAGCAGGCTCCGCCCGGCCATCACCGTGCCCGCGTGCTCCTCGGCCAACTGGGCGAGGCGCGTCGCGCACGCGTGCAGATCGGCGCGCAGCGCGGCCAGCGCCCGCGCGGTCACCAGCATCGCGGCGGTGTCGATGACGTCTTGGCTGGTCGCGCCCAGATGAACATAACCGGCAGCCGCAGGCACGACCCGCGCGGTCAATGCGCGGACGAGCGGACCAGCTGGATTGCCGATCCCCACCGCGTCCGCGCCCAGCGCCGCGATGTCGTATTCCTCAGCACGGCAGCATCGTTCGATGGCCGCCGCCGCCTCGTCCGGAAGCACCCCGGCCGCAGCAGAAGCCAAGGCGAGGGCCGCCTCGAAATCGAGCATCGCCTGGACCCAGGCCCGATCGCCGACCAGCTCGGCAACGGGCCCCGCCGCGAGCACACCGTCGAACAGACCGTCAGACATCGAAGAACACCGTCTCGCCGTCGCCTTGCAGGTGCACGTCGAAAACGTATCCGTCACCGTCGCGTACGGCGATCAGTGTGCCGCGACGCTCCGGCGGCACCGTCGCCAGCACCGGATCGACCGAGTGCTGGTCGGCATGCTCCGGAAAGTAAACCCGGGTGACCACCCGATGCAGCAGTCCACGGGAGAACACCGACATATCGAGGTGCGGAGCCTGCTGTCCGCCCGCGCCGTCACACACCGGACTCGGGACGACGGTATAGACCGCGAACCGACCGATCCGGGTATCGCTGCGCGCGAAGCCTCGCCGATCGCTATGGATCTCGTCGTCCGCAAGTCCGGCGAGGTCGGCCTGCCAGGTCTCGACCATGGCGTCGTCGATAGCCGTGCCCGCGCCGTCGAACACCCGCCCCGTGATCCACACCGCGCCCGGCGTCGCCAACGGCACGGCGAACGCGCTGTCCTCTTGTATCAGCCCGATCTGCAGAAAGGGGCCGACGGTCTGGGACGGGGTGCTGCGCAGCCTAGTCATCGTCGTCCTCCTCGTGTTCGAAAGGCGTTGCGTCGCGGCCACGGAGCACGATGTCGAACTCGAAGGCCAGCGCACGTTCCGGCTCGCTGCGCGCGTAATCGAAACGGCTGACCAATAATTCGCGGGCGTGCTCGGGTACCGAGTTGAAGACCGGGTCCTGGAAGAACAGCGGATCGTCCGGGAAGTACATCTGCGTCACCAGCCGCTGCGCAAACGCCTGCCCGAACAGCGAGAAGTGGATGTGCGCCGGCCGCCACGCGTTGTGGTGGTTACGCCAGGGGTAGGCGCCGGGCTTGATGGTGGTGAATTCATAGCGCCCGGCGCTGTCGGTGCGGGTGCGCCCCGCGCCGTCGAAGTTGGGGTCCAGCGCGGAGTTCCAGCGGTCGCGGTCGTGTCGATAACGACCACCCGCGTTGGCCTGCCAGATCTCGATGAGCGAGTGCGGGATCGGCTTGGCGTCGCCGTCGAGCAACCGTCCGTGCACGATGACGCGCTGACCGATCGGTTCGCCCGCGTGCTGAGCGGTCAGATCATTGTCCTTGGGGCGCAACCGATCCGAACCGAACACCGGACCGGTGAGTTCGGTCAGCCGCTGCGGCAACACGATCAGCGATTCGCGCGGATGGCGCAGCACGGTGGAGGCGTAATCGGGAAAGTCGAGCGGCGGATGACTGTCGTCGGGGTCGCGGCGCACGCCTGCCAAGTCTGGTCGAGTCTTCATAACGCCGCCTGCAAGGTATGCAGGGCCGCGAGTTCCGCGGCGGTCGGCGGCTCAGTGACCGCCAGGTCGTCGGCGACCTTCAGTTCCCAGCCCGTGGCCGCGCGCACCTGCTCGACCGTCACCCCCGGATGCACGGCGGCCAGCACCAACTCGCCGTTCTCGTCCGGCCGCATGATGCCGAGGTCGGTGATCACCTGGGTCGGTCCCGCCCCGCGCAACCCGAGCCGCGCACGCTCGCCACCACCACGCCCGTGTCCGAACGAGGTGACGAAATCGACTCGCTCGACAAAGGATTGGCGAGACTGACGGACGACGACGAACACCTCACCGCAGGACGCGGCGATCTCCGGCGCACCGCCCGCCCCGGGCAACCGCACCTTGGGGTGGCGATAGTCGCCGATGACCGTGGTGTTGATATTGCCGAACCGATCCAACTGCGCGGCACCGAGAAACCCGATATCGATGCGTCCCGGCTGCAGCCAGTAGTTGAACACCTCCGGCACGCTGATCACGGTATCGGCGGTCTCCGCGAGAATTCCGTCACCGATCGAGGCGGGCAGCCTGCCCGGCTTGGACCCCAGCGTGCCGGACTCATAGATCAGCACCAGGTCCGGCGAGTGCGTGGTGCGCGCCAGATTCGCTGCGGTGGAGGGTAATCCGATGCCGACGAAGCACCGCTTGCCGCCGTGCAACGCCCGCGCCGCCGCGACGGTCATCGTCTGGTCGGAGGTCGACTCGGTCATGCCACGCTCCTTGCGAACACGTACTCCTGGAGCCAGTTGGTGAAGCGTGCTCGATCACGACTGATCGCGTCCCAGGCCGCGTAATAGGCGTTGTCACGTTCGGAATACCCATGGGCGTACGAAGGATTCGCGCCGCCTGGCACCTCGGCGACCACGGTCACCGCCCAGGCGGGTAGGACGATCGCGCCGGGCACCGGCGTGAGCTCGGCGACGACCTCCTCGACGGTGACCAGGCTGCGCCGCGCGGCGAGCACGGCCTCCTTCTGCACCCCGAGCAGTCCCCACAGCTGCACATTCCCGGCTCGGTCCGCCCGCTGCGCGTGAATCACCGTCACGTCCGGATTGAGCGCGGGCACCGCGGTCAACCGCTCACCGGTGAACGGGCAGGTGATCGGCTTGATCGTCTCGGTCACCGTCGGCAGGTCCGTGCCGACGTAACCGCGCAGCACCGCGAACGGCAGCCCGGAGGCACCCGCGACATACCGGTTGGCCATGCCCGCGTGGCTGTGCTCTTCGATCGCCAGCTCCCTCGGCCAAGCGTGCTCGACCGCGTCCCGGAACCGGTGCAGCGAACCGACACCGGGGTTGCCGCCCCAGGAGAACACCAGTCCGGCCGCGCACCCGGCACCGATCAGCTGGTCGTACACGATGTCCGGAGTCATCCGGACCAGGGTCAGCTCGCGCCTGCGCTGCCGGATGATCTCCTGCCCGGCCGCGACCGGGATCAGGTGCGTGAAACCCTCGAGTGCGACGATGTCGCCGTCGTGCACCAGCTCAGCCACCGCGTCCGCCAGGGACGAAATCCGGGCCACAATCACTCCTTACCTTCGTAGGGGTCTATTTCTGCTGCCAGCCGGTGTATGCCTCGGCGAAATACGCTGCGCCATACCGTGAACCGGTGACCATCGACAATTCGCCGTGCTGCCGCCGCACATCGAAAGGCGACGCGTCGCCGACCGCGTGCAGCATCGTGGTCGCCCAATACGAGAAGTGCTGGGCCCGCCAGACGCGATCCAGGGCTCGCTCGGTGTATCGGTCGAGTACGTCGGCTTCGCCGGTGCGGTAGAAGTCGGCGATCACCTCCGCGAGCACCGCGACGTCGGCGAGCGCGAGGTTCAGGCCCTTCGCGCCGGTCGGCGGGACCGTGTGCGCGGCGTCGCCCGCGAGCAATAGCCTGCCGTGCCGCATCGGCGCGGTGACGTAGGAGCGGAACGGCAGCACCGTCTTCGCACTGATCGGACCTTCGTTCAACGCGAAGCCGTTGCCATTGACCCGTTTTCGCATCTCGGTCCAGATCCGGTCGTCGTCCCACTCCTGCGGGCGCTCCCCGGGATCACACTGGAAGTACATCCGCTGCACCGTCGGTGTGCGCTGACTGATCAGCGCGAATCCGTAATCCGAACGGGTGTAGATCAATTCGTGGTGCGAGGGCGGTGCCTCGGTCAGGAATCCGAACCAGGCGAACGGGTATTCGCGGAACCATTCGTCGCGAGTGCCGTCGGGAAAGGCGTGGCGGCAGATCGAACGGGAGCCGTCCGCACCCACGAGCAGGTCGGCCTCGACGCGCATCCTGCTGCCGTCCGGTTCGGCGAACGTCATCGCCGGACGGCGACCGGAGACGTCGACGACGGTATCGGCGATGCCGTAGCGCACGTCGCCCCCGTCGACCGTGCGCCGCACCGACAGGTCCATGAACACCTCGGTTTGCGGGTACAGCCACACGGATTCGCCGACCAACTCCTGGAAGTCGATCCGATGGTTCTCCCCGTCGAACCGCAACACCACACCGTCGTGCCGCTGCCCCTCGGTGAGCACGCGACCGGATACCCCCGAATCCACCAGCAGCCGAACCGAACCCGCCTCCAGAATCCCCGCCCGGATCGTGCCCGCGATCTGCTCATACCCGCGATGGTCGATGACGACACTGTGTATGCCCGCGCGGTGCAACAGATGTGAGAGCAGGAGACCGGCCGGGCCTGCGCCGACGATCGCTACCTGCGTGCGGGTGGTTTTCATGCCGCGCGCGCTCCCCGGTCGTCTGACGCAGTGGGCGGTATCGGCGCGAGTCCATCGACGGTGGTCCGCGGTACAGCGGCCATGGCGAGCAACCCGATCCCCGCGACCGCGGCGAAAAGATAGAAACCCCAAGGGTTTGCGGAGCCGACGACGATGAGCCAGCCGGTGATCGTCGGGCCGAAGATCGCGCCTAGCCGCCCGACGCCCGACGCGAACCCCAATGCGGTGGCGCGAATTTCAGCGGGGTACGCCTGAGTGACGTAGGCGTAGATGAGCACCTGGGCGGAGAAGACGAAGACACCCGTGACCAATACCAGCGCGTTGAGCAGCACGGTGCTCGAGATCTTGACGCTGAGCAGCGCGAGGAACACCGCCGCCGCGCCGAACCACATCAGCACCGTCGGCTTGATACCGCGTCGGTCGGCGAGCGTCCCGGCCGTGAGCAGGCCGATGACCGCGCCGATGTTCAACATCAGCAGCACGGTCAGCGAGGTGGACATGTTGTATCCGGCGTCGCGCATCAGCTTCGGCAACCAGGTGTTCAAGCCGTAGACAAGCAGCAGACCCATGAACGACCCGACCCAAACCCCCAGCGTCGCACGCAGATACACCGGCTGCAGCAACACGGCGGGCCGCACTCGGGTCGGCGCGTCCTTCGCCGCGAGATACGCCGCGGACTCGGGCAGCTTGGCCCAGATCACCGGCAGCAGCAGGAGCCCGGCCAACCCACCGGCATAGAACAGCGGCTGCCAATGCGGGATGACGCGCAGCGCCACCAACGCGGTGAGCACCGCGCCGGTGTGATAACCGGTCATGGTGATCGTGCTCGCGAAGGCCCGGCGCGCGGGCGGCATGAACTCGGCCATCAGGGTCAAGGCGGTCGGCAAGCACGCGCCGAGCCCCAACCCGGCGATCAGCCGGAACGCGGCGAACACACTCACCGATCCGGCCAGCGGCACGGCGGCGGTGCACAGCGAGAAGAGGGCGACGGAGCAGAGCAGCATGCGGCGGCGGCCGAAGCGATCGGCGATCGGTCCCGAGGCCGTCGCGCCGATGGCGACGCCGACCAGCGAGATGGTCGCGGCGAAAGTCGCACTGGCGGCGGTGAATCCGACGTGCCGCTGATCGATGAGCGTGGGGATGACGGCGCCGAGAACGACGAGGTCGTAGCCCTCCAGCAGGACGGTCAGCCAGCAGAGCGCGGCCGGCCAGGACAACAACATCTTCATATGGAGTTCGTTTCTGGAGAGCAATCGTGATGCCCATCACGCTACGAGCGCCCAAATCAGAAATCCAATAGATGTTTTCGCGTATCTACATAGATGGCATCTATGGCCTAGATCCAGGCGCGGTTCAGGTGCTTGCTCGGCAACCACGACCCGCCCGCGCGCGGGGACCGGACACAAGCCACCGATCAGCCGGGTCCCACTCTGCACCTATCGACTCACCGGCACCGGAATCACCGTCCCCGCCCTGCCTTCGAGATCGACATCGTGGAACCAACGTCATGAGACGGCACATCTAGTCGGGCAGTACTATCGGCGGGAACCCACGGAACCATCGGAGGAGTTCTCTTGACATTTTCGGAGATTCCTATTTGGCAGTACGCTTCCGCGATCGCCGAAGCGAGTGAAGCCGAACGAGACTCTATGCGGGCGCAGTTGTACGCCGCGCGGTACAGAATCCGTATGCACGGGGGCGAGGTCATGACGTCTTCGGTCGACGAGGCATGCGGAATACTCGAGCTGGAAAATCCGAACCAACTGGTCGAGGTCTTTCAGGCATTCAAGGATATCGGCGCGATGACGTGGAGTTCAGAGGAACGGGTTCATATCGAATTGATGCCTGCGAAGCAATACACGAAACTCGCACGGCGCCCCGCGAGCCTGCCACAGTCGCCTCCGCCCGGCTTCGACGGGCAACCCAGGACGATGTACTACCAGAAGTGAACGGCAATCTCCATAGTGACGGCGAGTCTCACCTGGTCGCGGATCGGCGATGATTCGCAACCAGGTGAGCCGTCTCTTCTTGGCGTACTACACCATTTCGTTCAGGGCCGTTACGCCGCAATACAGCTTGGTTGAGCTTCCTGCACCGAACCCCTAGGCGGCCGAGACAACGGACGGGTCGGCGTTCAAGGCATCGATGACCAACCGCAGCACACGCTTGTGCTGTTCGATGAGCGCGGACATCGCGTCGGTCATGCGATCCCGCAGCTGACCGTAGGTGTTGAACGAGAGCGCGTCCTGCCCGCCGGGCTAGATCTTGCCACCCTGAGCGGCGATCGCGGAGCCCATCCAGCGACGCAGGTAGGTGCGTAGTTCGGGCTCGGTGCGCGGGGGGTTGCCGGGGGAGACGAAAAATGAGTGCATCGTGCGCAGTACGTATTCGACCAAGTCGTTAAGGGCCGCTTCGTCGTAACCGTGCCGGTCCCACTCGACGTCGAAGCGATGGATCATCGTCATGCCGAAGGCCTTGGCCTGCGCCGAGGTGAGGCTGTCCGGGGCGAGGTTCGAGTACGAGCTCGACAGTAGGATGCCGAGGTGCGGGGTGCGGCGCACCTCGGCGAGGGTGTAGATCACGCCCTCGGTCATCGCCTCGGCCGGATCCTCGAGGCCCGCGACGTGCGCGGTCAAGCGATCGAGAAACCCGTCGACCGAGGCGATCGCAGTCGCCGCCAGCAGGGCCTCGGCGCTGGGAAAGTAGCGGTACACGGTCTGGCGGATGACGCCGAGCGCGTCCGCCACGTCGGCGATGCTGATCGCCTTGCCGGTCTGCGCGATCAAGTCGACGGCGGTGGCGACGATGCGCCGATGCGCTTCGTCGTCGTCCTTCGGCGGACTGCCGCCCCACCCGCGTCTGCGCGCCACCGGCCGGACGTTACCACTGCGCCGACGGTGTCCAGGACGGACGCCAGCGACCTCCACGAAAGTAATCATACACATCGTCACCTATGTGTATGGTGACCTTGAGTGTGCTTCTCCCGCACAGCACATGGACGACTCTCCCCAACGCGAGGTAACGCACCGTGACCAATTTGCAGCCCCGAAAGATGGATTTCGGATTCGACGACGCCGACGTCCCGTTCCTGTGGAACCCGCAAAACCCCGCGTGGTCGAGCATGTCCAACGCGGTGTCTTTTCTGGCGGTCGGCTTCGAGAAGATGATCGTGAAGCTGATCATGCAGCTCAAGCCGGTGCTCACCGATCCGGAGGTCGCCCAGGAAGCCATCGCGTTCATGCGGCAGGAAGGACACCACTCCACCGCGCACCGCCAGCACGTCAAGGCGCTGATCAAACAGTATCCGGGACTGCAGAACACGCTCGATGCCGTGATCGGCGAGTTCGACCTGCTCACCGAGGCCACTACGCGCGAGTACCGCCTCGCCTACACCGCCGACCTGGAGGCCACCTTCACGCCGGTGTTCAAACTGATGCTCGACAACGAGGCGACGCTGTTCCGTCCGGGCGACGACCGGGTCGCCTCGCTGTTCATCTGGCATTTCGTCGAGGAGGTCGAGCACCGCAGTTCCGCGCTGATCATCTTCAATTCCGTTGTCGGAGACGAGCTCTACCGGATGCGCATGGCGCCGTCGATCTTCGCGCACGTGCTGAAGGTGATCCGGATCGCGTGCACCGGCTTCAACCTGCACGTCCCGCTCGCCGATCGGCAGGTCGACTCGCTGTCGATGTTCGCAACCCATCGCGCCAAACAGAAGATGCTGCAATCCGTCGCGCCGTATTTGACCAAGGGGCCTATGCCGCGCGCGTTCGACGGACTCTCGCGCCGCGAGCAACTCACCGCCCTCGCCGGGGTCATTCGCAGCCAGCTGCCCAAGCACGATCCGACGCAGGAGAAGCTGCCCGAGCTGGCGGATCGGTGGTTCGAGCGCTACGACGCGGGCTACGACTGTACCCGCTGGTACACGGCGAATCAAAGCAAGAGCGCGCCGATGGCGGCGGGCCGATGAGCGAGTTGTGCACCGCCACGTTCGCCGATCTCGCTGCGCGACTGGGCTTTTCCTGCGGAGAGGCCGGCGGGCTTATCGAGTTCCGCAATCCGGCCGCGCTGGAGAACTGGACGCTGCCGGTACTCGAGGTGACCATCGTGCTCGGCTCGGTGCTCGCCCTGATCTATGCGATCCTGCGACTGCGCAGGCACGGCGACCCGACCAATCTGGTGCTGTGGTTCGGCGCCACCGCCTACCTCTTCGTGATCGAACCGCCGCTGTACTTCCCGTCGGCGTTCGGGATCGCCGACCACGTCGACACGATGTTCGCGCACAACGTGTTCACCGTGGACTTCCTCTGGGGCAGGCTCCCGCTCTACATCATCGCGATCTACCCGCTGATGGCGACGCTGGCCTACGAACTCGTGCGGATGCTCGGCATCTTCCAGCGGCACGGGCTACTGGTCGGCGCGGCGTGTGTCGGCTTCGTGCACCACGCTTTCTACGAAATCTTCGATCAGCTCGGCCCGCAGCTGCGCTGGTGGGAATGGTCGCTGCACAATCCGATCAACCAGCCGATGTTCGATTCGGTGCCGCTGCCGAGCGTCGTCGTCTTCGCCGCGCTGTGGCCGATGTCGCTGGCGCTGTGCGTGCGGTACTTCGTCGGTCGGCACGTCGACGCGGGCACGAAATTCACCGGGCCGCAGCTGGTATCGCGCACGGTAGTGATCGGCCTGTTGGCATCGGCCGGCACGTTCGTGCTGCCGCTGCCCGCGACAGTCTTCGGCATGGGCAGCGACAGCGTCCGCGGATTCCTCTACGCGGCAGAGCTTCTCGTGCTCTCGGTGATCGCGGTGGTGGTGTTGTACCGGCAGTGGTCGGCGCCGCGTTCCGGGTCGGCCGAGGTGTACCGCAACCGGCTGGTGCAGTGGTACGCGCTGGTCTACCTCACCGTGTTCGCACTGCTCTGGATCACCGCCCTACCCGACTACTTCGACGCCGCGGCTGGGCGCACGCCCCACGGCGACCCCGTCGGCAACCTCTGGTACACGATCGGCTGCTTCGTCATCGCGATCGCGACCGTGCTCGCCACTTTCCTGGTGCGGCAAGGTAAGTCGGATGACGGCGGCACCGAGCAGCCAAGCGCTCGCGGCTATCAGCGCACCGACGGCGAGCAAGGTGTACGAGTCGCCGAGCAGGAATTGCCATAGCGTCCAACGGTATTCCCGCCCGTTGGTCTGCGGCACCGCCCAGATTAGCCCTTGCGGCAGCAGGGGCAGATCTGGGTCCCACCAGCCGACCCGATCGATGCGCATCGGCCACGCGAACACGAACAGATAGAGGACAGCGGGCACCGCGATCCGGACACCGAGCGAGCGATCGCGCAGCGCGTGGAACACCCACATCAGCGCCGGAACAATCCACACCCAGTAGTGCGTCCAGGAGATTGGCGAGGCGAGCAGCATCACTGTCGCCGCGAGCAGCGCGCCGAGCAGTTCGTCGCCGCGCAGGTAGGCGATCCGGGCCGCCGCGATTCCGACGAGGCCGAGCAGACCGCCGCACACCAGCGAGGAAGTGCTGTCCGCCCAGGTCGACCATTGCAGGCGACCGAACAGCCCATTGATCGATTGATTCTGCACGTAGGCGAAGCCGATTCGATTCTGCGACGTCATGGTGGTGGTCCAGAACTCCAGCGCCTGCGTCGGCCGATACCAGAACCCGATCGCGACGGTGGCGGCAAACGCGGCAGCCGCCGTCGCGGCGGCCTTGAACTGACGGGTGATCAGCAGATAAACGACGAAGACGGCGGGCGTGAGTTTCAGGCCGGTCGCGATGCCGAGGAGAATGCCTCGGTACCAACGGTTCTTGGGGATGGCCAGGTCGGCCAGCACCATCGCCATGAGAATCACGCTGAGCTGCCCGAATTGCAGTGTCTGCTGGACCGGCTCGAGCCAGAGCCCGGCGGCGCTGACGGCGATGGTTATCGCGATCAGGGTGAGTCCGCGCCGTCGCCGCTGCAGCACTCCGGCGCTCCATACGCTAATTCCGAGCGACGCAACCGTCATGACGACAATGCCGGTCCCGACGTAATTGATCGGGAACTGGGCCAATTCCGCGCAGATCCACGCGGCGAAGACCGGATAGAGAAAGGGCAGACCCAGCGGGCCGCGTCCGTCGTAGAGCAGCTCGGGATGGAGCGCGGCCATCGAGCCGCCCCACATATAAACCTGCAGGTCGACCTGGTGCCAGTACATATCCCAATTCGGCCGGATGAATGCCAGCCAGGCGCCGACGGAGACGCAGGCGAACACGATCGCGGCACCGAATACCGCGAACTCACGCGAGCCGCGATGCTTCTCGATCGCACCGGTCCCGCGCTGCTCTCCTGTTTGCAGCATGACAGCCATGGAGTTGTTTTTCCTTCATCAGGTGAGGCAACACACGCAGACCAGCAACTGTTTAGCTAAACTAAGATCAGTCATCCTATCACTTAACTCGCGGGTGTCGCGCGGCCTGAACACGCTGCTGTGGAACGCATCTCACGAACCGCACCGACCTGCGAAAACAATGCGGATCCGGTCCCCTAACCCCAGTTCTGCGGGCATGACTGCGGGCTGCCGCGCACATACGATCCGGCACAGACAGACTGCTCGTCAGACGTCCTGATCACCGGGCGGCGGGGCTGACGAATCGCTCTGACTTCGATGACGAACCATGGGAGGAATCGTCAGTGAACGATGATCGGGCGGGGGAAATCGAGCGACTGGACCACGGACGTAGTGGCGTGCTCGGCTTGGGCACAACGCTGCGCTGGTTCCGTGATCCGCTGGCCGTGATGGGACGGCTGGCCGACGAACAGGGACCGGTCGCCGGGTTTCGGATCGGGATGTTCCCGGCCGTGCTGGTGACCGGGCCTGCGGAGATCAACGAGGTACTCGTCTCGCGCGCCGCCGAATTCCGGCGGGCGCGGGCGGTCACCGGGACGCTATGGCCCGCACTGCGCGAGGGATTGATCATCTCCGAGGGCGAGGTGCATCGCACCCAGCGCGCGATGGTCGCGCCGCTGTTCACCGCGCGGCGAGTGCCGAAATACGTGGACGTGATGGCGACCCGCATGCACACGCATCTGCGGAAATGGCAGGCGGCGGGCGAGGTGGACCTGCTCGCCGGGGTGCAGGAGATGATGCACGACGTCGTCGCCGGACTGCTGATCGACGAACCGCTCGACGCACACCGCGACGTGGTCGAGGCGGCGACCCGGATCTTCGACTGGGAGATGCGGGCGATGTCGCGGCCGATCGTCGCGCCGTTGAACATTCCGACGAAACGCAACCGCGACTTCATTCAGGATCTCGCGCTGGTTCGGGACTGGGCCGCCCGGGCGATCGATGCGCGGCGCCGGAACCCCGGACGGCACGACGACATCGTCTCGGCCATGCTCGCCCAGCGCGACCGCGACGGCGCGCCGATGAGCGAGGACCGGCTGGTCGACGAGGTGATCAACCTGTGGGCGGCCGCGCACGAGACCAGCGCCGACGCGATGTTCTGGACGGCGTACGCGTTGTCGCGCCATCCCGCCATCGCCGAAAGCGCCGCCGCCGAGGCCATCCGAGTCCTCGGCGATGCGACGCCGACGGCCGAGGATCTGGGCCAACTCCCCTACTGCCTGCAGGTGTTCAAGGAGTCGATGCGGTTGTATCCGCCGTCGCCCGCGTTCCTGCGCGAGGCCGCGAGCGAGACGCGAATCGGCGGGTACGCCATCGCCGAGGGCACGATCGTGTTCATCGCGCCGTATGTCATGCACCGGTCGGCTCGGCAGTTCCCCGATCCGGAAACCTTCGACCCCGATCGTTTCGCGCAGGAGGCGGACCGGTCGTGGGAACGACTGTCCTACTTGCCGTTCGGGGCGGGCGAGCATGTGTGCATCGGTTCCGCGCTCGCCCTGCTGGAGGGGCAGATCTTCACCGCGCTGCTGCTCGCGGGTGGCACGCTGCGGGTCGACCGGGACGCCGCGATGAAGTTGACGATCAACCTGCGGCCGAAACGCGAGGCCAGGGCCATCTACCTGCCGAGGCAGGTGTCGAGCCGCGGCCGGTCCAGGATCGAGGTCAGCGAACCGCGATGACCTCGATGTCGCCGTCGCTGTTCGGCCGCACCGTGGCCGCGTTGTCGGGTCGTTGCAGCCAGCGGACGTCGATCAGCCGAGCCGCCGCCGAACAGATCGATCGCATCCTGCTGTTCGCGCTCGGCGTCGGCGTGTGGATCTTCGGCGCGGGCGATGCCGCCGAGATCGCCGAGCAGTCACGGCACTTCCCCGGCTGGTGGACCGCCCTCGCCATGTTCGGCGTGTTCGGCACCGCGCTGCTGCTTGCCGCCACCGCACTGCAGGTCGCCCTGCCCACGGTGCGGTTCATCGCGGCAACGCACGCAACGGTTTTCGCGATGGCCGTCGGGCTGTCCGGGTTCGCGGTGCTGCCGGGGCAGGTCACCGACGACGTCGAATGGATCTATCGGCTGGTTCCGCTTGGCGGGGTCGCGGCAACGCTGGCCTGGCGGACGCCCGCGACCACGATCTACGTCGTCGGTGTCGGGGTGCTTGCCGCCTCGTCCACCGGGGAGGCCACCGGCGATCTCGGCTGGACCGAATTCGGGCTCACCACGATCCGCATTATCGGCATCACGGTGACCTTCGTCTATATCACCGAAACAGCGCGCCGCGCGGCCCGTCTGCTCGACAAGGAACGAGCGCGCGCACATCGCCTGGCCTCGCGCGCCGCGGCGGACGAGGCGCGGGCCAGCGAGCGGGCGCGATTCGCCGGCGTGATCCACGACAAGGTGCTCGCCACCCTGCTCGACACCTCCCGCGGTGGCTGCCCGAGCATGCTTGCGCGGCAAGCGAATCAAGCCCTCGGACAGTTCGCCGCCATCGGCCGCGTCAACGATATGTGCACCGATCTCGAGGCGATCGAGACGATCGCGCGCGAAGTGGTCGGCAGCACCGATGCCGAACTGCGCGTGCAGGTTCGGCACGACTACAGCTCGGCCGACCTGCGCATCGAAGCCGTGGCAGTCACCGCGCTGGCTCAGGCCGCCGCCGAGGCCGTCCGCAACAGCGTGCGGCATGCCGACGTGCCAGGGCGGTGTGTCGCAAGACAATTGACGATCATGGCGCGCGCGACCGGCATCACCGTCGTCATCGCCGACGACGGTGCCGGCTTCGATCCGATGCTGATCGCGGCCAATCGGCTCGGCGTCACCGTGAGCATCGTGCAGCGAATGCGGGAGGCGGGCGGGCGCGCCACCATCGAGTCGAGTCCCGACGCGGGTACTCGGATCACCTTGGAATGGAACGCACCCGATGACACCTGACGACGGCGACCTGAGCCGACTGCTCAGCGAACACCGCTCCACCATGGTGACGATCATCGCCGTGGTGCTCGCCACCGACGCCGCCGTGGTGATCCGCTCCGTCCGCCGAGCCGACCTGCCACTGTCGGGGTCGCTGGTCGCCGCCGCCGTACTCGTCGCGGTCGCCACCGTCGTCGTCGTGCTGCACACCGGGAAACCGATCAACCAGCGGGCCGCCGCCTTCGTGGCCGCCGCCGGTCCCCTCGCCACCTTGATCGCCAACGAACAGGTCACCGCGGAACTGCACGCGCACACCAGCGTATGGACCGCGTACACCGCGGGTAGCGCCCTGGCGATGCTCGTGCTGCGTGGCCGGAACACGTTGGCCTGGACGGGAACCGCCGCGACCTGGATCGCCGTCGTGCTCGCCGCGAACGGCGAACCCACCGCGTATGTGCAGGCGGTGGTGCCGCTGGTCAATGTCGCCATCGCCGCCGTCTTCGCCGCCATCATGCGCCCGACCCTGCGCTCGCTGCATCACCTCGAGGTCGAGTCGACCGCCCGCGCCGTCAAGCAAGCCAGAATCGACGGCCAAGACGCCGAACGCAAACGCCAGCTCAACCGCCTCGACCGCCGCGCCCGCCCCATGCTCGAACGCATCGCCGCCGCCGTGCCCTTCGAACTCGAGGAACGCGAGGAATGCCGCCTCCTCGAAGCCGAACTCCGCGACGAACTCCGCGCCCCCGACCTCTCCACTCCCGAACTCCTCGCCGCGGCCCGCGCCGCCCGCCAGCGCGGCATAGAGGTCATGCTCCTCGACGACGGCGGCCTGGAATCCGCCAGTGCTTTGCTCTCCACCCGAGTACGAAACGTAGCCACCCTCGAACTGAACAACGTCCGCGACGGCCAGATCACCGTCCGCGTCCTCCCCCCTGGCCGCCGCTACCTCGCCACCGTCCTGGTCAACGCGGAAACCGGCAACCGTCGCACCGAAATCGATTGCACCGGAACAGTAACCGTCACCCTCGACCGAATCGCCACCAACCGATCCGACGACATCGCCCCACCACACGCCATCCTGACCGACCTACCCCCCGTACGATCCCCGGACGCGCAATCCTCGGCCCCCAAGGCTCACAAAACGGTACGCGCCCCCAACCTGCCACGCGGACAACAGAATCCGCACCCACACTAGGGTCCCGCAGCGACTTTAAGGCCCTATTCCGAGTGCGGATTTGTGGTGGACCCGGGGTTGAGGTCAGGGGTGGTCGTGGAGCGTGATCTGGTAGCCGTCGGGGTCGGCGAAGGTGAATGTTCGGCCGAAGGGGCCGTCGATCGGGGCGGTGACGATGGGGTGGCCGTCGGCGACGAGGGCGTCGTGAATGGCTTGGACGTCGACGGCGTGCAGCCAGATCGCGGCGCCGATGCCGGGCTGCGCGACGGATGCGAGATCGGTGCCGGGTACGACGTCGCGGAGGGCGAACGCGATCGGCTCGGTCTCGAAGACGACGGCGTGCGGAGGTCCGGCGGGCGAGCGGACCAGGCCGAGGTACTGCTCGTAAAACGCCTGCGAAGCGGCGAGGTCGCGCGCTTGTAGCGAGATGAAGTCGGGGCCGGTGACGGGCATGATGATGCTCCTTCTTTCGTGTCAGCCTTCTGACATGCACCAATGTATGTCAGAATACTGACATGAGTCAAGACGGTGTCGACCTGCAGACCTCACTGGGCTACCTGCTGAAAGAGGCGTCGAGCGCCCTGCGCCTAGCCATGGAGGAAGTGCTGCGCCCGCTCGGCATGACCGTGACGCACTACTCCTGCCTCGAGCTGCTCGCGCAACGACCGGGCTTGTCGAACTCCGAGCTCGCGCGCGGCGCGTTCGTGACCCGCCAGTCGATGAACGTGCTGCTGCAAACCCTGGAACGCGAGGGTCACGTGACCAGGCCCGAGCAGGCACCCGTCGGAAAGGTGCTGCCGGCACGGCTCACACCGCTCGGCCGACGCAGGCTGGAGAAGGCTAGCGCGGCGGTCCGGTCCGTCGAGGTCAGAATGCTGTCCGGCCTGACCGAGACCGATCAGTCAGGCGCGTTCCGGATCCTGCGGAGCATGATCCATTCCCTGCGCGACGGCGCCGACGGCGCATAGCTCAGCAGGAGGATTCATCGGACAGTCTGGTCTCCAGGTTGATGATGCCCGTGTCGTAGGGCTTGCCGCTGTTGACGTATTTGGCGGGCACGGAGAGTTCGATCAGTCGGCATTGCTGCGGAGGCGCCACATTGCAGCTGGTGTGGATGTAAATCACGGGAGTCATCGCGGAGGTGCTGCTGATGGTCAAGGTCAACGCGAAGGTGCCGTCCTTGGCGGGGTACCCCTTCTGGATGTCGTCGTAGCCGAGGCGCTTGTTGACGAGGTCCACTTGGGAGACAACGCATTGTGAAGTCCAATCTTCGACAGAGGCAGGGACGCAACAACGCGGAACAAGACCAACTTTACGATCAGTGCGGGGCTGGGTCGGCGAGGACCAGGTCTCGGTATTCGGCGGCGAGGCGGTGGCAGTCGCCGGGCCATCGTGCGGAGAGGTAGTTGCGGTCGCGGACGGTGAAGCCGCGGTTTCGGCGAGTTGCGGTATCGCGGCGTGGGATCAGCGGGCCGCGTTCGAATTGGCGGGGATCGCGCAGGGCGGCAGTGACTTCCGCTTGCACGGTTTGCGGATAGGTTCGGTAGTAGGTGCCGAGGCGGAGGCGGGTCAGGTTCCAGGCCGAGAGCTCCAAAGTGGCTGTGACGGCGGTGGTTCGGCGGTCGTAGAGGACTGAGCGGCCGGTCGCCGGATCTTGCGCCCTGGCGGCCAGGAGGACTCCGTGACACACGGCGGCGACCGGTTTTCCGGATAGTAGGGCGCGGCCGAAAATATTTTGGGCGGTGGTCGATTCGAGCATCGACTTCATGCCGGGGGCGTGCCCGCCCGGCACGAGGACGCCCGAGACCTCCGCGTCGACCACGTCGGAATAGGCGAGGGGTGATTGGAAGTCGGGGTCCTCGCGCATCCGGTCGTAGTCGCGTAACGCGTCCGAGCGGGTCATCAGGAGCGGGGAAAGAACCGAGAAGCCCCGTTCGACGAGGCGGTCGTCGGCGAGGGCGACCCGGCCTTCGGGGGTGGCGAAGCGGACGGGGATCCCGGCGTCCCGCAGCGCCGCCCACGGCACCGCCGATTCGGTGGGGTCGTAATCGTGGTCCGGCAGGAGGAACAGGATCATGTATGAAGAGTAGCCGCAGAGTTGCCGGATCAGAGCGGTAGCGGCAGGCGGGCGGGGCGGGTGCGGCGCCAGGCGACGGCGAGGAAGGCGATGAGGCCGAGCAGCGGCAGGGAGGCGATTGTCCAGCTCAGGGGCAGTGGCGGGCCGGGTTGGTCGAGGACGTGAATGCCCTCCAGGGTGCCTTCGCCGTGGCCGAGCGGACCGTCGAGGGTGAAAAGGAAGCTGTAGTTGCCTGGGTCATTGATGGCCAGGATGTCGAGGCCCCAGGAGTCGCGCTTACGAGGATGGCGAACCAGGGGCGCGTTGCGTTTCCAGGACCGGTAGGCGGGCCCCGCGATGCGTATGGTCCCCGTCTTGTCGGCGATGCCACCTTCCGGCATGAAGGTGAAGTCCAGCGACTTCATCGCACGAATAGGCCAGGTGGAGAAGCCGACGGTCATGGCGTACGGGCCGACCTGGACTCGTTCGGTGTGCACGATGTCGACGGGAGCGTAGGCGGAGGCCGGCGCGATGGCGACCAGCGACAGGGTGATCATCGCCAGCGCGGTGAGGGCGAGTTTGCGCAGGGTGGTCATCGGGCGGTCTCCGTCGCGGGCTTGGGCAACATGCGGGTGAAGCGGCCGCCGAGGAAACCGGCGAGCAGGCCGAGCGGTATCGCGACGATGGTGGACATCGCTACGTCACGGAAGGCGAGGTGCGAGAAGGCGTGAATGAACAACAACTGCAGCGGAAAGGTCACTCCCACAACGAGACCGGTGACCAGGCCGGCCGCAAGCACGATCTTGTTGGCGTCGAAGCCGCGGGTGCGCGCCAGCCAGAACAGGCCCTCCACCGCGACGGCGGCGAGGAGCAGGAACATCGGCATCATGGCCGGCAGCGACGGTGGACGCGATCCGAGCCCGTCCCGCAGCGGCAGCCCGATGGACGAGGCGTAGGTCTCCGCGGCCCACGGCGAGAACCACCACAGGATCGCCTGCAGCACGCCGAGGGCAAGCGCGATGGCGATGGCGGCACCCGGGCGGGCCAGCACGGCGGCGCCGAGCACGAGCAGCATCGGCCCGAAGAACACGGTCCCGAGGATCATCGAATTGATGGGCAGCTCGAGGTTGTTCAACGCCTCGGCGAGGATCGGGGCGAAGGTGATCAGGATCGGGACGGCCAGCACGATGCCGACCTGGCCCCAGCGGTGGTCGCGATGGGACGCGAAGACCATGATGCTGCCGATCATGGTGAGCGTGATCGACAGGAACAGCGCCACGTGCGACGGGGTGTTCAGCACCGCGTCGAAGCCGTAGATCGAATGCCACTGCATATCGAGCAGGCCGTAGAGCAGGAACAGCGCGGCGCCCGCCCCGGCGACCATATAGCCGAGCGGGGCGGTGAGGTTGCTGCCGAATACGCGGATGGGTGTGCCGCCCGTCGCGGGCACCGGCCGCCCGGCGCGCTGGGCGAAGGTCGCGATCAGCACCATGCCGAGGCTGGCGAATCCGGACAGGGCGCTGCCGGAATACAGGAACAGATGCGGCAGCGTGAAGAAGGTGTCCGGGCCGACGTCGTTGTGCCACTGGATATCCCAGCTGAGGCCGATCAACGTGACGGCGGTGCCGAGCAGCACGCCCCAGGCCCCGACGCGGGCGGCGGTGCTGTTGTCGGACACGGCTTCGGCGATGTGTACGCCGCTGCCGTCGAGCGTGCCGGACGGTGCTGAGATATTCATGACGAGCGGTTCCTCCTCTGTAGTACTCGTGCTGATGGGTGCGTGCGGTCCGGCCTCAGCCGCCGACCCACACCGGCAGGGTGACTTGGTCGATGCCGTCGTGCGCGTCGATGGACAGGTGCAGTTCCCAGGGGCCGGTCATCATCAGCGACACCGCCGGGGCATGGAAGCGGCCGGATCCGTTGGCGGCGGCCGAGATCGGTGCTCCGGCATGGCCCATCAGCGGCTGGATCGCTTGCACCCGCACTGCCGCATGATCTACCGGAGCACCGGCGCGATCGGTGACCGTCACGTCCACGGCGGTATCGCCGAGCCGCAAGCTGTCGATGCTGACGGTGACAAGGTGTTGGGGCGTACCGGTTTTCAGTACAACCGGCGCGTGCGGGCTCGGCCAGCACAGCCATCCGAGGACAGCGACTACGACCACGACGCTTACTGCGGCGACAATACGAAGCGAACGCCGACCGGTGAATACGCTCATCGCCGCGCCGCCGCGACGTCGAGCACCACGGGGACGGTGAGCACTGTGTAGTTGCGTTCGACCTGGATCCAGAGCCGGTACCGGCCCGCGACCGGGAAGGTAAAGGTGAACGGAACGTCGGGTCCGAACGCGGCCACGGTTTCGTCGGGTGGACTCTCCCCATTCACGGGCGGCATGAGCATGACTCCGCGTCCCGAGCCGGCCTCGCCCATCGCCTGCATGTCATGCATGCCGCTCATTCCCGACATGTCGTGCATGCCGTTCATGTCCGGCATCGACGTCGGCCCCATCGAGTGCGCATGACCCCAGACGGGCGAGTTCTGCACGGCCGCGGCGATATCCGCGTTTCCGTCCGGCACCGGCCCCGCCATGATCAGGTGGCCGACCATGCCGAGCCACGGTTGCAGATCGGAAGTGTCGCCGATCTGGGCGGTGATGGTCGTCGGTTTTCCCTCCACCGCTTCGGTTGTCCGCACCGTAATGGAGTTGCCATCGAGAACCATCGACGCAGATTTGTCGGCCCCACCGAGATGCAGTGGAGCGCTGGATGTCTGAGGTGTGACGTTCGCATCATTCGGCATTACGGTGAACCCTGTTGCCGCACGAACCATTTGGACGCCCCCGCCGCGACGAGCCAACTCGGCCGACAGCGCATAACGACCGGGCTCAGGAGCGGTCAGATGAACCTGGAACCGGCCCGGCGCGATTCGGATCGGATGCAGGTGCGACAGTCCCCCGCTCGGGCCGACCACCAACAGATGCATGAGTGCACTGTCGTGCACGAGCAGATCATCGACCGCGGTCCCGGTAGCGGCATCGATCAGCACGAGATCCAGATCGCCCGGCCGTCCAGCAGTCACCGAACCCGCGACAGTGAGCAGCACAGGGGGCCTGGAGAAGTCCGAAATCAACGGCTGGCTCAACGAATACGGATCGGTGACGTTGTCCACCGTCGGGTCCAACTGACTGCCCGGCTGTGGCGGCAGCGGCAGCGACGCCGACAGCAGCGCGGCGGTCACCGACACGGCAACCCCGGCCACCATCCCACCGGCCGGAATCAATGCCCACGCGCTGTGCCGAGCCCGCATCGCGATCAACACCGAAACCGGCAGCAGCACACCGGCAACCAGGAAACCGAGGTAAACCAGCCGCTCCGGCGGCGAGGTGACCTGCGCGGGCACCACGAACGGAATCCGCGCCACCCGCGCGCCGTCACCGATCGAGAGTTCCCACGGGCCTGGCCGATCCACGTCGACGGTGGCCGAGTACATCCCCGGCGTGCCACCGAGTTCGACTACCGCCTCAGCGGTCGGCACTCCCGGCGCTGGCCGACCCGAACCTGCTCCCGTCGGCGTCACCGCCAGCGTGAGCCGCCCAGCCGCGGTACCCGCGTGCGTGACCACGTCCACGCGCAACGGTCCGGGCACACTGGTCACCCGCCGCAGCACAATCGTGAGTTCCCGATCGCCCAGCGACTGCGCGACCGAAATATCCGCGCCCGCGGCGGAGTCCGCCGATGCCGGTGCCATGCCGACCGTCGCTAGCACAATCCACAGCCCCGCGACGAGCAGGACGCGACAGCGAGCAGCGCGGGAGACAGGCACGACCGCCATCGTAAGGAAGTGATCCCATGAGTTCATCACCTCCTGAGTTGATCTCCCCTCCCCCGCTGGAGTGATGCCACAGTGGGGGAAGTCCCGGAGAATGCCCTCAGACCTTCAGTCCATGCCTGGTGATGTAGCAGTTGTGGAAGACGATCACGACGGCGAGAACAGCCAGCCATTGCAGTGTGCTCACCAGCGGTATCGAGTCGATCGGCAGGGTGTAGGCGAGGACGACCCGCACCACGGCATCCAACGTGAAGGCGGTCCCCCAGACGCCGGTCAATATCCGTAGGTGGCTGCGGAACCGGGAGTCGTTGTCCCAGCGCGCATCCCATTCGCGATAACCCTCTTCGCCGATCTTCGCCGTGACAATGGCGCGGGAAGCCGTGCGCATGAACGGACGCTGAGTCAGCAGGGAGCCCAGCATCCACAGGCCGAGCACGCCGAAGATCCAGCTGTCGCGCACCAGGATGGTCCGCGGATCGCCGGTGACCAGCGTCATCACCGTGCCTGCCACGATGAGCGTCAGGGTGAACAGCGCGAACGCCTCGACGCGACGCTCGCGGATCGCGTGGTAGGCAACGATTCCCGCGATGAGCAGCGACGGCGCGATCAGCGCCAGCCATGGGTTCACCCCCGCCGCGCGCAAGGCGTAGTAGCCGCCGAGCGGGATCACCAACTCGATGATCAGCTGGCGGATGAGGTGGCGGCGGAGCGCGGCGCGTTTCTGCTCCGGCGTGCGTTCGGTGGTGCTGGCCTGCGGTGCGTTCATGTCGACTCCGGTGTGATCACAATTATTTACGGGTAGCGCGTTCGAAGAGATCGGCCAGTTCACGGGCACAGGCAGCGGCGTCGAAGTCCGGATCGTCCCCGGCGCGGGCGACGGCCGCATCTCTGGCGGACCGAATGGCAAGCCCCATGATCGCGGGGTCGAAGGCACGAAACTCCCCGGCCCGCTGCCCGTCTCGGAGCCACTCCTCCTGGTTGCGGGAGATTTCGGTGACCGTCTCGATCAGACCCCACGTCTGCGGGTCGTCGGGGCGGGCATTGGCAACGATGCTGGCGAGCGCCCGCTGGTGCGTTGGGTACTCATCGGGCAATGCGAGGTTGGCGGCGAAGTACGCGCGCAGCGTGGCCGTGAAGCCGCCCTCGCGCCGAAGCTTGGACACCACGAATTCCGTGTTCACGCGCACGATTTCGTCGGCCACCTCGCGAATCAGATCGTTCTTGCCGCGAAAGTGGTACGAGATCATGCCCGTGCTGCTGAGCCCGGCCTGCTGCGCGATCTTCGCGAACGAGGCGTTCGGCAAGCCGTGCTCGGCGATGACCTCGATCGCGGCTTCCACGATCTGCGCACGCCGAGCCGCCTCGGTGAACGTACGCCCCGATTGCTTGTCCGAGCCACCTTTTGCTTGCATGAGCAAAACAGTAGCGCGTCTTGCTTACGTGAGCAAGAATTAATTCACGCAAGCAACGCGGCGAGTCGTGGTCACCCCGGTTCACGGTGGACCACGATTGGCGGAATCAACGCCTACGGCGGCGTTCTCCCGGACTTACCGCGCGGGCGGTGGCGCGGGCACCGGGCAGGCGTCCACTGCCTCCGCCACCACCTGACCAGCGTCCGGCACCGGGGGACGGACCCCCTCGGCGTAGTCGGTCCCGACCACCGGCGGCGCCAGGGCGAGCACCTCGTTCTCCTCGTCGGTGAAAGCTCTTGCGCGGCTGAGGAATCGCCATCCTTCGGGAGCTTCCAGGCTGAAACCACCGCCGCGCCCCGGCACCACATCGAGGACGAGTTGGGTGTGTTTCCAGGCTTGGAACTGGGATCCGGAGATCCACACCGGCACGGCGTCGAGGTCGGCGGACGGCAGGCTCGCCGGTACCTCCCCCACCGCGAGGCGCAGATCGAGGATGCCGAGCAGGACGTCCCGATCGCCGACGATGAACTCCCCCAACGGATAACACATCGGCGACGACCCGTCGCAGCAGCCGCCGGACTGGTGCATCATCAGCGCACCGTGCGCGTCGCGGAGGCGGCGCAACAGTGCCGCCGCCCCCACGGTCGCGACCAAACGGGGCGGGGCGGCACTCATCGTGATGCCCGTTCCCGCTTCGCCGTGTTGCTCGGCATCAGAAGAATCCCATGGCCTTCGGTGCGTAGCTGACCAGCAGGTTCTTGGTCTGCTGGTAGTGGTCCAGCATCATCTTGTGGTTCTCCCTGCCGATGCCGGACTGCTTGTAGCCGCCGAACGCCGCGTGCGCCGGGTACTGGTGGTAGGTGTTGGTCCACACCCGCCCGGCCTGAATATCGCGACCCGCGCGGTAAGCCCTGCCGCCGTCGCGCGACCACACGCCTGCGCCGAGGCCGTACAGGGTGTCGTTGGCGATCGAGATGGCGTCGTCGTAGTCGGTGAACGAGGTCACCGAGACCACTGGGCCGAAAATCTCCTCCTGGAAGATCCGCATCGCGTTGCGGCCGGTGAAGATGGTCGGCTGCACGTAGTAGCCGCCGTTCAGGTCGCCGCCGAGCATCGCGCGCTCGCCGCCGGTCACCAGCTGCGCACCCTCGCCCTTGCCGATCTCGATGTAGGACAACACCTTTTCGAGCTGATCGTTGGACGCCTGCGCGCCGATCATGGTCTCGGAGTCGAGCGGATCGCCTTGGCGCACCGCCTTTGTCCGCAGTGCGGCCAGGTCGAGGAAGCGGTCGAAGATGTCGGCCTGGATGAGCGAACGCGACGGGCAGGTGCACACCTCACCCTGGTTGAGCGCGAACATGGTGAAGCCTTCCAGGGCCTTGTCCAGGAAGTCGTCGTCGGCGCTCAGCACGTCGGAGAAGAAGATGTTCGGGCTCTTGCCGCCCAGTTCCAGGGTCACCGGGATCAGGTTCTGCGACGCGTACTGCATGATCAGCCTGCCGGTGGTCGTCTCACCGGTGAACGCGATCTTGGCGATCCGGTTGCTCGACGCCAGCGGCTTGCCCGCCTCGACGCCGAAGCCGTTGACGATATTGACCACGCCGGGCGGCAGCAGGTCGCCGATGATGCTCCACAGGAACAGGATCGAGGCGGGCGTCTGCTCGGCGGGCTTCAACACCACGGCGTTGCCCGCGGCCAGCGCGGGGGCCAGCTTCCAGGTCGCCATCAGGATCGGGAAGTTCCACGGAATGATCTGCCCGACAACGCCGAGCGGCTCGTGGAAGTGGTAGGCCACGGTGTCGTCGTCGATCTCCGACAGCGAACCCTCTTGCGCGCGAATGGCTCCGGCGAAGTAGCGGAAGTGGTCGACGGCGAGCGGGATGTCGGCGGCCAGCGCCTCCCTGATCGGCTTGCCGTTGTCCCACGTTTCGGCTATCGCGATGGCCTCGAGGTTCTCCTCGATCCGATCCGCGATCTTGTTCAGGATCACCGCGCGCTCGGCGGGCGAGGTCTTGCCCCAGGCCGGTGCCGCGGCGTGCGCGGCGTCGAGCGCGAGCTCGATGTCCTCGGCGGTGGAACGCGCTACCTCGCAGAATGTTTCACCGGTAACGGGGGTCGGGTTCTCGAAGTACTGACCCTTGACCGGCGCAACCCACTGGCCGCCGATCCAGTTGTCGTAGCGGGGCTGGAAGCTCGTCGGGGACTCCGGCGAACCGGGACGGGCGTATACGGTCATCGAAACTCCTAGCGGTCACGGCGGTTTGCACTGTGATCCACGACACTATGACGCCAACGTTGCATCATCGTTGGAAACAGGTCACCGGCCGCCGAGTTCGCGATCCAGCATGCCGATCTGCGCCGCTACTTGGGCATACAGGGATGAATCACGGTCGAGTGAGGCCAGATAGGCCGACCACGCGCCGCGGTCCTCGCGCCCGTCGACCGAGGAGATCCACCAGCCGAGGATCGCCGGGTCTCTGGAAGTCAGGACGGCGGCCCGCATCCGGGCCCGGAGCGATTCGCGGGCCCGGCCGACGCCGGGCGCCCGTGAGGCAGGCAGCAATTGGCCGCGGTAGCGCGCAACGGCCGCGCCGATGTCGCCACGGCGCAGGCTGCGCCGCAGCTCGCCCACATCCGAATCCAGTTCCGTCATTAACCGATAGGGGCGCGAGCCAAGTGCGTTGCCGCCGAGAATCCTGCGCAGGCGCGAGATTTCGGCGCGCACGGTGACCGCGTCGAGGTCTCGTTCGTCCAGCAGTACCGCGATGTGCTCGGTCGCGAGCCCCTCCGGGTGTTCCATCAGCAGCAGCAGTATCTCCGAATGCCTGCGCGACAAGGTGATTCGTTCATTGCCGAACAGCAGCGCGGGCTGTGCTCCCAGCAGCTCAACCCGCGGTGCCGTGCGAACGGAAACCGGATGTGCCCGGAGTTCGGACTCCGCGACGGCGACGGTCGCCCTGATCAGGGACAGCACTTCCGGTGCCGCGACGCGCGGGCCGCCGGTGATATCGATCGCGCCGAGTATCCGGCCGGTCGCCGGATCGTGCACCGGCCCGGCCGCACAGCTCCACGGATGCACCAGCCTGCTGTAGTGCTCGGCACCGAAGATCTGCACGCAATGATCAAGTGCCAGTGCGGTTCCCGGCGCGTTGGTGCCGACCGCGGCTTCGCTCCAGTCCGCGCCGTCGACGAAGTTCATGCCCGCGGCCCGATCCTTGGCCGCCGAATCGCCCTCCACCCATAGCAATCGGCCGTGCGCGTCGCTCATCGCGATCAGCAGCCCGCTGTCTCTGGCATCCTCGACCAGCAGGGTCTGCACGACCGGGCGCACCGAGGCCATCGGATGCGCGCGCCGATAGCGCTCCAATTCCGTTCCGGTCATGGCAGTCCGGCCGACCTGCCGATCCGGATCGATGCCGTTGCCGCGGCTGCGCACCCAGGACGCCTCGACCACCCGGCGCACCGACGCCGGGGCCGCACCGCACTCGACAAACGATTCGTGCGCCGCCGACACATCGGTGCCCACCTGCTCGGCATCCTCGCCCGGACGCAGCGCTACCCAGGGATTCGCCCGAATATCCGCACCGCCGGCCACGCCTTCCATCCTCCTCGGCAAATCCGCCACGATCAATGCGCCGACGGACCCGCCCTTGACGCTACCGACCGAGCCTGCGTGCGGTGGTCTTTCCGAGCGACCGCAGTGCTCAGAGGTAAGGGGTGACCTGTTCGGCGGCTTCGACCGGGTGGCCGGCTTGGATGGGCGCGCCGACGGCGTGGAACTTCCAGACGTCCGCCTCGCGTTGCACCTTGGCGACCACCATGCCGGTGTGCCTGCCGCCGACGCGGAGGTTGCCGCCGACGAGTTCGATGTCGGTGTTGGCGTCGACCAGGCGCCAGAATGCGTTGCGGACGCGTTCGAAGGTATGTCCGGCGTAGGAGGTGACGACGAAAACTACCGTGGACGCTTCGGCGGACAGCAGGGTGAGGTCGACATCGATCATCTCGTTGTCGCCTTTGCCCGCGCCGGTGAGATTGTCGCCTTGGTGACGGACCGAGCCGTCTTTGGACGATAATTGACCATAGAAAGCGGCGTCCATGAGTTCGCGGCCGGAAAAGACCAAGGCGGAGGCGTCGAGATCGATATCGGCTTCGCGGAGCCCGAATCGACCAGGTTCCCGGACCGGGTCCCACCCCAATGCCATTTTCACGTGCGACAATTCGGCGCCGCCCGGTTTACGCAGTGCCAATTCTTGACTGGCACCGAGCAGGCTGGGATCGGCCGGCGCGGGCAGCGGCACCGGCGGTTTCGGGGTGCGCCCCACCGCGACGCCGTGTGCGGTGAGCAGGGCGGCGAAACCGCTGTGGTAGCCGTGGCCGAGTGGGCGCAGGTGCCAGTCGGGGCCGCGATCCACGTCCAGTGCGACAACCGTCGACTCGGGTCCCAGATCGTCGATGACGTACTCGCACAATCGGTTTCCGGCCGCGTCATCGATCAGCAGCTCAGGGGCGGGGTATTCGCTCAGGCTGTCCTGCTGGTCGTCGAGTGCGACGACGACTCGGACATGTTCGATCTCGGCGGGAATCGCGCGCAGGTCGATTGCCAAGGCACTTGGTCGACCGGGCTCCCCCGGCATCAGCCGGACGCCTTCGCCGAGTGGCTGGTTGTAGAACACGAGATCCGCGTCGACTCGCACCATGCCGTCGGCGGTGAGCAGCAATGCGGACAGGTCGACGGCGGCGTTGTGCCGGACCGAAACAATGATGTGCTCGGCTTCGAGCACATTTACTTGCCCCCGAGCCAGTCGCACGGTCATTCACCACACCCTACAAAAACATTCCCGAAATGTCCGGAACGGCGCGGCGTCGATTATGTAGGCGAATATGCCTCGTAAAAGCATTCTCGCGCCCGGCGGCAGTCACCAGCCGATATTGCCCGCTATTCAGCGCCGTAATGCCGAGTGCCGCGTCTACCGCGTGTTCGGGAAGGATCAGCGACGGTCAAAGTCATGAAACCGGCCAGGGCGGGCCAAGGTTGGCAGTTACTGTCGCAATCCGGCCGAACGCCGCGCGTCCGAGATCGACATAAGCTGGTGCCATGTCGATTCAGAGTCAGCTCGAACGAATCTTTGCGGGTCTCAACGCATCCCTCTATCGCGTCAGTGGCGGGAAGCTCGGCGGCAAGCTGGGGCAGGCGCCGATCCTGTTGCTCAATACGGTCGGCCGCAAATCGGGCCAGCGGCGCACCTCACCGCTGCTGTACCGGCAGGACGGCGATCGCTATTTGGTCGCCGGGTCGCATCGCGGTGCGGCGACCCATCCCGCGTGGGTGCTGAACCTGCGCGCCAATCCCGATGCCGAAGTCGAGATCGGCAAGAAGACGATCCCGGTCACGGCCACCGAGCTCCCCCTCGCCGAGCGGGACGCCGCATGGGCCGAGCTGGACGCCATGTATGCCGCGTACGCCGATTACCGGGCCAAGACCGACCGGACCATCCCCATTTTCGCGCTCACCGCCCGCTGAGCCCGCACACCCGGGTCGGCATGGTCGCGCCGACCTGGGTCGATGACGCGCCAGGGCGGATCGCGGTGCCGCGGATCTCGGTGACCAGACTCCCGCCGGGGTGCGCCAGTTGCTCATCTATGACACTTGCCTGGCGTTCGTCACGTTTGTGTCATACCGTGGGGTGAAGGTAGCACCCTACTGATGGGGAATTGGCATGACCGTCGAGCACAACACCCGCGCACTCGAACACGACATCGTCACCGACTTCAGCTCGCGCCTGAGCTACGGCGGCTATCTCGACCTGAACACCCTGCTCAGCGCGCAGCATCCGGTCAGCAAGCCGGAGCATCACGACGAGCTGCTGTTCATCATCCAGCACCAGACCACCGAGCTCTGGCTCAAACTTGTGCTGCACGAAACGCGGGCGGCGCGGGCGGCATTCGAGGCCGACGACGTCGGCGTCGCGCTCAAAGGCATTGCGCGGGTGAAACATATCCAGAAAACGCTCACCGAGCAGTGGTCGGTGCTCGCGACGCTGACACCCACCGAGTACGCCCAGTTCCGCGCGGACCTCGGCAACTCGTCGGGCTTTCAGTCGTACCAGTACCGTGCCGTGGAGTTCATTCTCGGCAACAAGAACGCCTCGATGCTGCGGGTGTTCGAAGCCGATCCCGTCGCGCACAAGGAATTGCGTACGCTGCTGCACGAACCGAGCCTCTACGACGCGTTCTGGCACTACGTCGCGCGCACCGGACTCGACGTGCCGCGCTCGACGCTGGATCGGGACGTGACCAAGGCCTACGTCTTCGAACCGGAGCTACTCCCCCTGGTGAAGTCCATTTACGAAGCACCGCAAGAGCATTGGTCGATCTACGAGACGTTCGAAGAGCTGGTCGACCTCGAGGAGAACTTCCAGCTGTGGCGGTTCCGGCATCTGCGCACGGTGCTGCGCACCATCGGCATGAAGCGCGGCACCGGCGGCTCCAGCGGGGTCGGCTTCCTGCAGCGCGCGCTCGACCTCACCTTCTTCCCCGAACTGTTCGCCGTACGCACGGAGATCGGACGCTGACGACATGACTACCGAATCGCTCGACTTCGCCACCCGCGCAAAGGCTCTCGACGAATCCGATCCGTTGCGCGACTACCCGAGCCGCTTCCTCGGCAGCGACGACCCGCAGATCGTCGCCTACCTCGACGGCAACTCACTCGGCCGTCCCACCCGGGCGACGGCCGAGCGTCTCGCCGCCTTCGTCACCGACACCTGGGGCGGCCGGCTCATCCGTGGCTGGGACGAACAGTGGTTCGACCTGCCGCTGACCATCGGCGACCGGATCGGCGCGGCGATACTCGGCGCCGCCGCCGGCCAGACCACGATCGGCGACTCGACCACGGTGCTGCTGTACAAGATCGCCCGCGGCGCCCTCGCGCTGCGGCCGGGGCGCACCGAGATCGTGCTCGACCGCGACAACTTCCCCACCGACCGCTACCTACTGGAAGCGATCGCCGACGAGCACGGCATGACGCTGCGCTGGATCGAACCGGAGTTCACCGGCGGCGTCACCGCGCGGGACGTCGCCGACGCCGTCTCCGAACGCACCGCGCTGGTGGTGTTGAGCCACGTCGCCTACCGGTCCGGATACCTTCTCGACGCGCAGGCCATCTGCGCCGCCACGCACGACGCCGGCGCCATGCTGTTGCTCGACCTGTGCCACTCGGCGGGCGCGGTGCAGATCGAACTCGATTCCTGGGCAGTCGATTTCGCGGTCGGCTGCACCTACAAGTATCTCAACGGCGGTCCCGGCGCACCCGCGTTCGGCTACGTGCGCGCCGAACACCTCGCCGATTTCACGCAGCCGATCTGGGGCTGGATGGGGCACGAAAGTCCGTTCGACATGGCACAGGGATACCTTCCAGCCCAGGGCATCCGGCGGGTGATCAGCGGGACGCCCGCGATCATCGGCATGCTCCCGATCCAGGACACCCTCGACCTGATCGAGGAGGCAGGCATGGCGGCCGTGCGCGCGAAGTCGGTCGCGCTCACCGAATTCGCGCTCGAACTGGTGCGGAGCTGGCTGCTGCCGCTCGATGTCGCGATATCGTCGCCCACCGACTCGGCTCGCCGTGGTGGCCACGTGACGATCGACCACCCCCGGTTCAAGGAGATCACCGCGCGACTCTGGCAACGCGGCGTCATCCCCGATTTCCGTCCGCCGCAAGGGATTCGGATCGGCCTGAGCCCGCTCAGCACCACCTATGCCGAGGTGCTCGCCGGGGTGGCGGCGATTCGTGATGAGCTCACTACGCGATGAGCTCATCGCGCGCTGATCTCGCGGGGGCCGTCCTCGACGATATCGATTCACGGCCGGGCAGCGCGACCTCGCTCGCCCGGACCGTGCTCGGCGCCTACGTCCGCGACCTGGGCGGCTGGATCGCCATCGCCGACTTCAGCGGATTGCTGGCCGGGCTCGGCGTGCCAGAGCAGAGCACACGGACGGCGGTCGCGCGGCTGAAGAGCAAGGGTGTACTCCGCGCCGAATCCCGGGGCGGGCGCAGCGGATACCGCGTCACCGATGCCGCGGAGGCGATGTACTCGCGTGGCGATCCGCGCATCTTCGGCTTCCGGCAGATGGCCGACGGCGATGCCTGGCAGCTGATTTCGTTCGGTATTCCCGAATCCCAGCGCGCCGCACGACATCAGCTGCGGCGCAGGCTGTCCTCGATCGGCTGCGGCACGGTCTCCGCGGGTCTGTGGATCTGCCCGGAATATCTGGCGGCGGAGGCGTCGGCGATCGTTTCGGCACTGGAACTCGACGAGTACGTGACGTCTTTTCGCGCAACGGCACTCACGGTTCCCGGCACCCTGCGCGCGGCCGCGGCGCAATGGTGGGACCTGGCCGCGCTCGCCGATCGGCACCGCGCGTTCCTCGAACACCACCGCGATATCCTCGCCCGCGAAAAACTAACCGACCGACAGGCATTCGACCGTTTCGTGCCGCTGCTCGACGAGTGGCGCATCATCCCCTATCTCGACCCCGGCCTCCCCGAGGAGATGCTGCCCGCCGACTGGCCTGGGCTCGACAGCTTGCGGCTGTTCGCCGACGCGCAACGACGTTGCCTGGAACCGAGCCGCCGTTGGGTGCGGTCGAGCGTCGGCGAGACATCGATAAACGTAAAATGACATTCCGCTGAATTCGAAATCTCTTGGCACCCACTGCCGTAATGTGTGCCTCCGCGCCGAGCGACCGGGCTGAGCACGTGCGCGCAGTGCTGTCTGCACAGCGGTGGTGCACCCAACGGCGGCGTTGTATCATCACGCCCCTTTATCACTTCGGATGGCGGGACCAGAGCTTGACCAGTGGTATTCAGCGGACCCCCTCGTCCGCTCGTCGTGCGCGTTCTCGCCGAACTTCGGCGTCGCACTCACCCACGCTCGCCGCGCTACTCGCCTCGGCGGTGGAGCGCAATCCCGACGGGGTCGCCGCGATCTGCGGCGACAACTCGATCACCTACCGCCAACTCGATGCGCGCTCGTCGCAATTGGCGCGCACCTTGCTCACGATGGGGGTCGGGCCGGAGACCATGGTCGTGGTTGCGCTGCCGCGGTCGATCGACTCCGTGCTCGCGGTATGGGCGGTCGTGAAGACGGGCGCCGCGTTCGTGCCGATCGATCCGGGCCTGCCGGGCAACCGCATCCACTTCCAGGTCACGGACTGTGCCGCCGCCATCGGACTGACCAACAGCGAATACGTACCGACACTGCCCGGCGACGTTCGCTGGCTGGCCATCGATGACCCGGCGTTCATCGCAACGATGTCGACGGAGTCGGCGACGCCCATCTCCTATCTCGATCGTCCTGCGCTGCTGCGCATTTCGAACGCTGCGTATTTGATCTACACCTCCGGGTCGACGGGCCGGCCCAAGGGTGTCGCGGTGACCCACGCCGGTCTCGCCGCGTTCTGCGCCGAACAGATCGCCAGATACACGCTCACTCCGGCCGCGCGCACACTGCATTTCGCGTCGCCGAGCTTCGACGCCTCGGTGCTCGAGCTGTTGCTCGCCATCGGTTCGGCCGCCACCATGGTGATCGCGCCGCCGACGGTCTACGGCGGTGCCGAGCTGGCCGACGTGCTCGCGCGGCACGAGATCAGCCATGCCTTTCTGACGCCGTCGGCGCTGGCCTCGCTCGAGCCGACCGGTCTCGACCTGCTGCGCGTGGTCATCGTCGGCGGCGAAACCTGCCCTGCGCCACTGATGCACCGCTGGGCGGTGCCCGGTCGCCGATTCTTCAACGGCTACGGCCCGACCGAGACCACCATCATGGTGGCGATCAGTTCGCCGTTGTCGCCGAGCCGGCCGGTGACGATCGGATCGGCGCTGTCGGGCATGCACTGCCGGGTGCTCGACAAGCGGCTACGCCCGGTCGGCATCGGCACCGCGGGTGAGCTGTACGTCTCCGGCCCCGGTCTGGCCCGCGGCTACCACGCGCGATGCGGCCTTACCGCGCAGCGTTTTCTGGCCGACCCGCACGGCGCGCCCGGCACTCGGATGTATCGCACCGGTGACATCGTGCGCCGCGGCACCGACGGCGACCTCGAATACCTTGGCCGCACCGACGATCAGGTCAAGGTCCGGGGCTTCCGGATTGAGCTCGGTGAGATCGAATCGGTGCTGGCGCGGCAACCGGGGGTGCGCTCGGCGGTCGCCGTCGACCGTAAGACCCCGGCGGGCGAGACCGCGTTGGCGGCTTACGTCCAGCCCGAGCCCGGCGGCACCCTCGATGCCGCCGAGCTGGCGAACGCGATGGCCCGGCAGCTGCCGCAGTACATGCTGCCCGCGACGATCACCGTGCTCGATCGAATTCCCCTGACTCCCAACGGAAAGGCCGATCGGGCTGCCTTGCGGGTCCGCGCTGTCGATCAGCTCGCCTGCCGGTCACTGTCCGGCCCCGGCGAGGAATTGATCGCCGAGGTGTTCGCGCGGGTGCTCGGTCAGCAGCAGCTTGGCGCGGACTCCGATTTCTTTGCCTCGGGCGGTAATTCGCTGCTCGCCACCCAGGTGGCCGCGCGGCTGAGCGAGACGTGGCAGGCACAGATCCCGACTCGGCTGCTGTTCGATTACCCGACGGTCGCCGCGCTGGCGAAAGCTGTTCAGGCGCAACGGTTCGACAAGAGCCGACCGGCGCTGCTGGCCCGGCCGCGGCCGGAACGGGTGCCGCTGTCACCGTCGCAGCTGCGGTTCTGGCTGCGCAATCAGTTCGACCCGGAATCGTCGGTGGACAATATCGGCTTCGCCTTGAACATGGCCGGGGACCTCGATGTCGATGTCTTGCGCGCGGCATTCACCGACACCGTTGCGCGGCACGAGATTCTGCGCACGAGGTATCCCGCCGACGCCGACGGTCCGTGGCAGCAGGCCATCGAAACAGCGAGTGTCGTCGCCGATTTCGCCGTCGAAGAGATGATGACGGCCGCTCCCGACGCGGTGGCCGAGCGCATCCGCGCCATCCTGTGGCGTGGTTTCGATGTCTCGACCGAGGTGCCGCTGCGGGTTCGGCTGCTGCGGACACCTGGCGAATACGTAGTGGTGTGCGCGGTACACCACATCTGCGCCGACGGTTCCTCGCTGGCGCCGCTGGCGCGCGATATCGCCGCCGCCTATACCGCACGGTCCGCGGGCACGGCTCCGGCGTGGCGGCCGCTCGACATCCAGTACGCCGACTACGCCCTGTGGCAGCAGGAGTTGCTCGGCTCGCGCGAAGATCCGGAATCGATTCTTTCCCAGCAGCTTTCGTACTGGACCACGGAACTGGCCGGGCTGCCGGACGAGCTCGACCTGCCGACCGATCGGCCGCGACCTGGCATCGCGTCGTTGCGCGGCGCGGCCACCCAGCGCCCGGTGCCCGCCACGCTGCACCGCGCGTTGCTCGCCGTCGCACGCGAGCACAAGGCCACGCTGTTCATGGTGATGCGGTCGGCCTTGGCGGTTCTGCTTGCCCGGTTGTCGGGCTGTACCGATGTCGCCATCGGTGTGCCGATGACCAACCGTGCCGAGGCCGCCCTCGATGACCTGGTCGGCATGTTCGTCAATACGACGGTGTCGCGGACCCGGGTCGACCTCGGCGAGAGTTTCGCCGCGCTGCTCGACCGGACCCGGGAGCGGGATCTGGTGAACTTCGCCCATTCCGAGGTGCCGTTCGAGCATGTCGTCGACGCGGTCAACCCGGTGCGGTCACCCGGTCGGCATCCGCTGTATCAGGTCGGTTTCGCGTTCCAGAACTTCGGTAAGGCGAGCCTCGAGCTGCCCGGGCTGACGTTCTCCGGGCTGGACATCGACACACGGACGGCGAAGACGGATCTGCACATCGCGGTGGTGGACGAGCACGGCGCCGACGGCGCGCCGGGCCAGATCATCATCCGATTCAGTTATGCTACTGACCTTTTCGACGAGCCCACGGTGCTGCGGTTCCTCGACGCCTATATCCGCGTGCTGCACCAGGTCGCCGCCGATCCGGTCGGCGCGGTGGGCGACATCGATATGGTGCACCCCGATGAGCGGCGACGGATCGAATCCTGGGCGGCCGGAGCCGAGCACGCGGTCGCGCCCGAAACCCTCGGCGCGGCACTGCAACGCAACGCGGCGGCCGCGCCGGATGCCGTGGCCTTGGTCTGCGGCGTGGCGACACTGACCTATGCGCAGTTGCGGGACAGGTGTAATCGGTTGGCGCGGTGGCTGATCGGGCAGGGTGTCGGCCCGGAGACGGTGGTGGCGGTGGCTATGCGCCGGTCCATCGATCAGGTCGTCGCGTTGTGCGCGATCGCCGAAGCGGGCGGCGCCTGGGTGCCCATCGATCCGGACCATCCGGCCGAACGCATCGGCTACGTGCTGGATTCCGCAGCGCCGCGGTGTGTGTTGACCACCAGCGCAGACGATTTCACGGTGACCGCCGCGCATGCCGTCGACACCCTCGATCTGACGCGACTGGACGCCACGCCCGTGCTCCAGGACGAGCGGCTTCTGCCGCTGCGCGGCGACCATCCCGCCTACGTTATCTACACCTCGGGCTCGACCGGCCGCCCGAAAGGTGTTGTGGTCAGCCATGAGGCCATCGTCAACCAGCTCGCTTGGATGCAGCACCGGTACGGCGTCGAGGCCGCCGACAGCTATCTGCAGAAGACGCCCGCGACCTTCGATGTGTCGCTGTGGGGATACTTCCTGCCGCTGCGGGCGGGTGCGCGCATGGTGCTCGCCGGTCCGGACGACCACCGGGATCCTGCGGCACTGTGCGGACTGATCGCCACGCACCGGGTCACGCTCACCGATTTCGTGCCGACCATGCTGACGACCTTCGCGGGCCACGCGACCGCCGCCGAAATCTCCTCGCTGCGCGCCGTTTTCGTCATCGGCGAAGCACTCGCGCCGGAGACGGCGCGGGCCATGGCCGCGATCAGCCCCGCCGAGGTGCACAACCTGTACGGCCCGACGGAGGCCGCGGTCAGCATCACCGAGCACCGCGTCGAATCCAACGATCCGGCGGCCACGGTGCCGATCGGTGTGCCGGAATGGAATTCGCGGACTTTCGTCCTCGACGCCCGGCTACGGCCGGTGCCGGTGGGCGCGGTCGGTGAACTGTATTTGGGCGGCGTCCAACTTGCGCGCGGATACCACGGCGCCGCCGGGCTGACCGCTGGACGTTTCGTCGCGAATCCCGCCGACCGCGGTGCGCGGATGTATCGCACCGGGGACCTAGTGCGCTGGAACGCGCGCGGCGCCCTGGAGTACCTGGGGCGCAGCGACTTCCAGGTCAAGGTGCGCGGACACCGCATCGAACTCGGTGATATCGAAACCGCGCTGCTCGCCGATCCCGCTGTCGCGCAGGCTGCGGTCGCGGTGAAACCGTCCGATGCCGGTGACCGCCTCGTCGGCTATGTCGTCACGGCGCCCGGCGCGGCAGCCGACCCGAACGCCTTGCGACAGTCCATATCTCGCGTGCTGCCCGCCTACATGGTGCCGTCGGCGGTGTTGTTTCTCGACGCGCTGCCGGTCAATACCAGCGGCAAACTCGACCGGGCGGCACTCCCCCAGCCGGTGTTCGCCTCGCGGAACGGCATCGCCCCGTCGTCCGCGCTCGAGATAGCCATCGCCGAAGTATTCGCCGAGGTACTCGACGTGTCGCCGATCGGGGTGACCGACGACTTCTTCGAGCTCGGCGGCTCGTCACTGATGGCTTTCACACTGCATCAACGGCTTTCGGCCACCCTCGACCTCGACGTACCGATGGCGGCGTTGCTGACCACCCCGACCGTGCGTGGTCTCGCCGCGCATCTCACCGGATCGGCGGAACAGGCCCGAGCGGTGGCCCCCGCGGCGGACGCCGTGCTCGACCGCGACATCGATGGCCACCGCTGCCTGCCCGTATTCCGCGGGCTACCACAGGAAGTGCTGCTGACCGGTGCGACCGGCTTCCTCGGCGCCCACCTGCTCCGGGAACTGCTGGACCGCACCGACGCACAGGTCGTGTGCCTGGTTCGCGCCGACACCGCCGAGCAGGGTGCCGACCGGATTCGGCGGGCGCTGCACCGCTACAAACTGTGGAACGACAGCGCCGCGGCTCGAATCGTCGCTGTCCCAGGCGATCTCGCCGCACCACGGCTAGGCCTCGGTGCTGCCGACTACGAGCGCCTCGCCGAGAATGTCGACGTCATCCTGCACAACGGTGCCCGCGTCAATCACATCGACCCGTACGCACGGCTACGCACGGCCAACGTGGAGGGCACCCGAGACGTGCTGCGGCTCGCGACGACCCGCAGGCTCAAGCCGGTGCATTTCGTCTCCACCCTCGGCACCACCGTCGCCACGTCGTCGGCACCGGGCGTCATCGACGAGGACGTGCGGCTGCGTGCCGACCAGCTGTCCGAGAACGGCTACGTCACGTCGAAATGGGCCGCCGAGGAACTGGTCCGGCAGGCGGGCGAACGCGGCATCCCGGTCGGCATCTACCGGCCCGGAACCATCTGCGGCGACCCGAATGCCGGCGTGAACAGTGCCGACGATTCGTTCTGGAACATGATCCGCGCCGCCGCGATCCTCGGCCTGGCACCGGACGTCGGCGACGCGACCGTCTCCCTCGTCCCGGTGACCTACGTGGCCCGCGCCATCGTCGAACTCACCACCCGGCCCCGGGACCAATCCGTATACCACCTGGTCAACAAGACCCCGGTGACGGTAGGCGACATCTTCACGCGCCTGCGCTACCACGGCCTCCCCGTGACCGTCGCCCCACTGGACACCGTGCGCGCCGCCCTCGCTGAAGAATCGCACCGGCGCAACGCCATCGGCGACGATTCCCTTGTCCGCGCCGCCCTGCTGAGCACGAACTATCTCGGGCTCGCCGATCTCGATTGGAGCGACACGCACACCCGAATCGCCCTCGCAGGCACCGGCATCGACTGCCCGCCGATCACCGAGGCCGCACTCGACGCCTACGTCAGGGAATTCATCACCGCCGGTTTCCTGCCGTCCGGCACCACTCCCGGCGCGGTGCTGCGCCCGGCGGCGGATGCTCAGCAGGTGGTCGGTCCGGGGTCGGCACCGGCGACGACGGCGGTCAGCCAGAGCAGCGATGGCTCGTAACCAACCAGCTCGGCCGAAATATGTTCTGACGCAGGGGCTCTGAAGAACCTGAGATTCGCGCCCGCGGCGCAGTAGCGCTGCACGACGGGCTCGATGGCGGCGATCGGGATGATCGGGTCGGTGGTGGAGTGCCACATCGCGACGGGGATGTCCGGAGTGTCGCCGTAGCCGAGACTGTCTCGGTGCAAGACGGTTTGGATGTCGGGGTCGAGGAACGCCTGCTTGTCCTTGAGGTAGTTCTTCAGTGGCCGCCATGCGCCGGTGGCGGCCGCGGTGTAGAGGCAGCGGTGTTCGATGTCGCCGACCATGGTCATGCCGTCCGCGGTGAGGAATTTGTCGAGGGGCAGCAGATCCGGGTATTCCCTGGACAATCCGATCAGCCAGATCCAGCCGATGAAATCGGACTGGCCGGCGATACCGGGGCCCGCGTCCATGGCGAACATCGTCATCGCGTGCTTGTCGCCGGGCACACCGCCCTGGGCGCTGCCCTTGATCGGTAGTTCGGGCGCGTAGCCGCGGTGCAGTTCGGCCGCCCAGCCGGTGGCGCTGCCGCCGCCGGAGTATCCCCACAGCCCGACGGGCGAATCGGCCAAGCCCAGATCGGCGCGCCGAGCCGCGCGAACACCGTCGAGCACCATCCGGCCCTCGCTCGGCGCGAGCGTCGTGACGGTCTTGCCGTTGAAGTCGGGCACCGACACCGCCATGCCCTCGCCGAGGAACTGCAACAACAGCTGGGTTTCCTTCATCGTCCCCGCCCGCAGGGTGTGCGAGGGGTTGCACGCCGGATCCAGGCCGTCGATCGCCTCCTGATAGGAGATGACCGGGCGCGGAGTCGGACCGAGCCAGGGAATACCGGGGATCAGCACGGTCGTCGCGGTGACGATCGGTCGGTCGTGACTGTCGGTGCTGCGGTACAGGATTTGTTCGGTGTGCACCGGCGGCCACGGCACCCCAAGCAGATAGCTGGTCACCACGCGCTTGCGGATCACGTCGCCGTTGGCGTAGCGGTCCAGGTCGGCCGGGTCGTCGTACCATCGGTCGTCCTTGGGCATCGGCACCGGAATGACCGAGTAGATATCGGTTTCGCTGGGCAGTGGCGGGAGCTGATTCTCATCGGGCCGCACCGGCCAGGTAGGCCGAGTTCCGCCCTGGCCGGTGTCTGGCACGTCCGATCCGGCGGTGGCCGGTGCGGCGACCGCGAGGGAAACAGCGAGCGTGAAACCTACTGCGAATGTGGCACGACAAACACGGATCACTACCGGGCACCTCTCAGGCGAAGACGACATCGAAGCCAGAGGTCGCCGCGACCGGCGACCGCCAGCCGGGACACCATCGAGCGCCCGACGGACCGAAAGACGTCTCAGTCCACACGACGGTTCGCAGGTGTGTCACTACGCAACCGGCCAGGGTTTACCCGCTACCACTGTGCAAACTGCATAAATGTCGGCGGGCAGGCGAACCTCGGGTCGGTGCCGGAACCGATCACCGCCGGTGCTTTCAGCTCGATGCCGGGCGAAACCGCAGGTGCTGGCCTGGCCGCAGCTGCGCGAGCAGGTCGACGTCGGCGGTGACCACGGTCCCGATCACCGGGTAACCACCGGTAATGGGGTGATCGGCAAGGAACACCACCGGTTCGCCGCTCGGTTGCACCTGGATCGCGCCGAGCGGCATCCCTTCGGTCGGCAGCTCCTTGTCGTTGATCCGGCTCAGCGGCGCCTCGTCGCCGATGCGGGCCAGCCGCACACCGACCCGATCGGCCCGATCGGTCATCTCCCAGGTGCCGGTGAACAGCGATCGCGGATCGGTGAACCAGTCTTCCCGAGGTCCGAGCAACACCCGGACGGTGACGACACCCGAATTCGCCGAAGGCACCGGCGCCACAGCGACATTCGGCCACGGATAGCCGTCCGCGGCACCCGCGTTGAGCGTCATCCCCTCGGTCAGCGGCTCGGGGCCGAGTCCGGCGAGGGTGTCCCGGCTGCGGGAGCCGAGGACCTCGTCGACGGCGATGCCGCCGCGCACGCCGACATACGCGCGCAGCCCGGCGGCGGCCATGCCGAGCCGCAGCCGCTGCCCGGTGCGCAAGGCGAGCACCGACGCGTTGGCTTCGGCGACACCGTCCACGGTGAGGGGTGCGTCGGCACCGGTCACCGCGAGCAGCACCGGCGCCTCGGCCACGAGTTCCAGTCCGCCGAGCAAGGTTTCGATGCCTGCGGCGTCCTCGGGATTGCCGACCAGTCGATTCGCCAGCTTCAGCGAACCCCGATCGGCCGCACCGGAAACGCCGACGCCGACCGAGAACCAGCCGGGCCTGCCGAGGTCCTGGATGGTGCTCAACGGACCCGCGTCGAGGACCCGCAACACAGCACGACTGGTCGAACTCACTGCCTCGCCTCCTCGGTGAACCGGACCATGGTGCCCGGGCGCAGCAGGGACGGCTCGGCTCGGTCGAGATCCCACATCCGGACGTCGGTGGTGCCGATGAGCTGCCAACCGCCGGGCGAACGCCGAGGATAGACGGCGCTGTACCCGTCGGCCAAGGCCACCGAGCCCGCGGGCACCGAGGTCCGCGACTGCGTTCGGCGCGGCACGGCCAACCCGGAGCCGGTGGACTCCAGATAGCCGAAGCCCGGCGCGAATCCTATGAACGAGCACCGCCACACCGCCCGGGTGTGCGCGGCGATCAGGTCACGCACCGAGATACCCAATTGTGCGGCAACACTTTCCAGGTCCGGTCCGTCGTAGCGGACCGGGATGGTGCGCACCGCGTCCGGTTCCGGCTCGGCTGGTGCGGCGCCCTGTGTACGCCGAAACAGTTGCCGCAGTTGCTCTTCGACGGCACGAGCGTCCGCGCTGTCGGTCATGGTGACCAAGACCGTCTGCGCGGCGGGCAGCACATCGTGCACGCCTACCGGCAATTCGCGCCGCAGCAGGTCGATGAACGCGACCAGGTCGGCGTGCTCGTCGGGTGCGACGAGCACCGACCGGTCCCCCGCGGGCAGTATCCGAAGCGGTGCCTTCGGCACGGTGATCGCGGACATCGACACTCCTTCAGGCTAATTCGCGGCCGCGGGTCTCCGGCAGGCCGAACAGCGCGAGCACGGCGAGGACATAGCCGAAGGCGCCGAACATCATGGCACCGGCCAGACCCAGCGTGGTCGAGGCCAAAAACCCGACCACGGTGGGGAATATCGCGCCGACGCCGCGACCGAAGTTATAGGTGAAGCCCTGCCCGGTGCCGCGGGACGCGGTCGGGTACAGCTCGGAAAGGAACGAGCCGAAGCTGGAAAAGATGGCCGCGGTACAGAAGCCGAGCGGGAAGCCGAGGATCAGCACCATGGTGTTCGCGCCCTCCGGAACCTGGATGTAGGCGACCATGAAGGCGACCGACAGCACGGCGAAGAGCTGGATGGTGCGTTTGCGTCCGATCCGGTCGGCGAGGATGCCGCCGGTGACGTATCCGAGGAACGCGCCGCCGATCAGCATGAACAGATAACCGCCGGTACCAACGACATTCAGGTGGCGGCTCTTCTTCAGATAGGTCGGCAGCCACGTGGCGAGGGTGTAGTAGCCGCCCTGCACGCCCGTCGCGAGTACCGAGGCGAACAGCGTCGTCCGAACCAGGTCCCGTCGGAAGATCGACGCGAACGATCCCGCTCGCTTGCCCGCCGATTCACGGCGCTGGGTGACGGTTTCGGAGTCGGTCAGGTTGCGGCGCACCCAGATGATCAGCAACGCGGGCAGCGCACCGGTCCAGAACAGCACCCGCCAGGCCAGGTCTTCACTGACGAACTGGAAAACCAACGTGTAGACCAAGACCGCCAAGCCCCAGCCGACCGCCCACGCGCTCTGCACATAGGCCACCGTCCGGCCGCGATATTTGGTCTGCGCGTATTCGGCGACCAGGATCGCGCCCGCCGCCCATTCACCGCCGAAGCCGAGGCCCTGGAAGGCCCGGAAGATCAGCAGCGTCTCGAAGTTGGGCGCGAAGCCGCACAGCACCGTGAACAGGGTGTAGGTGGCGACGGTGAGCTGGAGGGTGCGTACCCGCCCGATCTTGTCGGCGAGCACGCCCGCCAGCGCGCCGCCGAGCGCGGACACCAGCAGCGTCACCGTGGTGAGCAGGCCGGCCTTGCCCGAGCTGATCACGAAGTAGGACGAAATGGCGCCGAGCGCCAGCGGTAGAACCTGGAAATCGTAGGCATCCAAGCCATATCCGCCGAACGCGCCGAGGAAGGCCTTCTTGCCTTTGGCGCTGAGGGTGCGGAACCAGTCGAAGGGTTGCGACTTCTCGGCGGGATCCACCGGGAGGTCTGTGGAAAGGCTCATGGATGCCTCGCAATGCTCGAGCTCAGGAGAGCGACGTACGTCACAGTAGCGTACGGATCGTTGAACGATTCTGCAATCCTAAAGTTGGATCGTCGGCTGGCCGTTCGATTCCTGAGTTATGCTCGAACGGCAAAGCCACTGGTCCACGGAGGTTTGGTTGACGACACCGGCAGATCGGCCCGATCCCGTTTACGCGGCGCTTTCCGAACACAAAGGACTGCTTGCCAGGTCCAGCCGGAGTTCGCAGATCGCCGACATCGTGCGCGCGAGCATCCTGGACGGGGCACTGCGGCCGGGCCAGCGCTTGTCCGAGCCGGATATCTGTGCGGCGCTGGGGGTTTCGCGTAACACACTGCGGGAAGCGTTCCGCTCATTGATCGAGGAACGCCTGGTCACCCACGAGCTCAACCGTGGCGCGTTCGTGCGCATCCCCACCTCCGACGATGTCGCGGAGCTCTATCAGTGCCGACGGGTCGTCGAGGGCGCCGCGGTGCACGGGTTCGACAGCGATCAGGAGCCGACCGAGCTCGCCGCCGCCCTGGCGCGCGCGGATGCCTGTGCGGCGGAACAGGATTGGACCGGCGTCGGGACGGCCGACATCGACTTCCACAAGGCGATCGCCGCGCTCAACCGCAGCAGGCGGCTGGATCAGATGATGGCGAGCGTGTGGAACGAGTTGCGGCTGGTCTTCCACGTGATGGCCGATCCGCTGACGTTCCACGAGCCCTACCTCGCCCGTAATCACGAGATCTACGAGGCGATGATCGGCGGGCAAGCCGCGGCGGCGGAGCAAATGCTGGCCGACTACCTCACCGACGCCGAGTCGCACATCCGCGGCGCGTACGCCCACATCGTCGCCTGACTCCGCCGTTTGCCGCAGTGTGAGCGCAATCCTGGCCACTGAACGGTCCGCCGAGGAGAGTGGGACGACTTGCCCCGTGTCGTGCCAGGAGAGGTCGTCATGTCCGACAGCAGTGCGCGGTTCCAGCCGATCGAATCGTTGCTCGAACAGACCGCGGCCGAGCTCGGCGTGCGGTCGGTCTTGGTCATGCGATCAACCCCGACTCACATGGCGGTCGAGGCGACAGCCGGTGCGGCCGAGGCGCACTACCCGGTGGGCGCGGAGGGCAAGAAGGGTGCGGCCTTCGCGGAGGCGCAGGAGCTTTACTGCGAGCGGGTCGTCGACAACGACACCGAACTGTTCGTGCGTGATTCGCGCGCCGACCCGGCCTTCGCGGGCAACGCGGACGAGGTGGAGTTCGGACTGGTCAACTACCTCGGGTTGGCGGTGCACAATCCGGACGGCAGCGTCTACGGCACCGTCTGCGTACTCGACGACCAGGCGCGCGACTACACCCCTGAGCAACGAGCCAGGCTTGCGGAGCTGCGCACCACGGCCGAGCAGGCTCTCGCCGCCGAACCGCGCCCGTGACCACGCGTTCTGCAAAGCAGACCGCGCAGTCGTAGGATCAATTCTGGTTACCGCTCTACCACCTTATCGACAGCAGCGTTATTGCCATGAGGCAAGCGGTTCGCGTGCTTCTCTTCCGGGACCGCTTGGCGCACAGGCCATTCGAAGACTTCGAGGAGAGCAGCATGCGTACCGAAGGTGATACCTGGGACATCGTCAGCAGCGTCGGGATGACCGCGCTGTTCGTCGCGGCCGCGCGAGCGGTCGAGTCGAAACGACCCGACGCCCTGGTCCACGACCAATTCGCCGAGTTGTTCGTCGCGGCCGCAGGCGATCCAGAGCTACGGGAGCAGAGCCCGCTCGGCACCGAATTCATGGGATTGCGCAGCAAGTTCTTCGACAATCTCTTTCTTACCGCGGCCGAGGACGGCGTGCGGCAAGCGGTGATTCTGGCCGCCGGGCTCGATGCCCGCGCCTACCGCCTTAACTGGCCGCAGGGCATGGTCGTCTACGAGATCGACCAGCCCAAGGTGCTGGAATTCAAGCGGCAGGTACTCGCCGACGCGGGCGCCACACCCAGAGCCGAACGCCGAGAGGTGGCCGTCGACCTGCGGGAGAACTGGCCCGCCGCGCTCATCGAGGAGGGCTTCGATCCCACCGTGCCCACGGTGTGGTCTGCCGAGGGTCTGCTCCCGTATCTGCCAGGCGCGGCGCAAGACGCGCTGTTCGCCCGGATCGCTCAGCTCTCCGCGCCCGGCAGCAGGCTGGCCAGCGACGCCTTCGACCCCGACGTCGACCTCACGCGGCTCGCCGAGTTCCAGGCCGAGCAACTGCGCGACACCCCGTTCGGGAAGATCGACATCACCAGCCTGTTCTACACCGACGATCGCTCGGATCCGGCCGAGTGGCTGACGAATCAAGGCTGGGCCACCACCACCGTGGCGCCCGAGGAACTGGCCGAGCGTTACGACCGGCCGCTCTCCGCCGTCCTCGAGCCGTTCGCCGAGATGTTCAACAGCATCAAGTATTTGAGCGCCGTCAAGCCCTCCTGATCGCCCACTCCGATGGGGCCGCCGTCTATGGCGGCCCCATTGTCACGCCTGGTTCGCGATCAGGGTGGCGGCGAGCGTGATGGCGCCGGGGCCGGTCAGCTGCGACGCCGCCGCCGTGCGGCCGGTCGCGAGCAAGAGCAACGCGCCAGCGGTTCCCTCGACGAGCAGACCGTCACCGGCCGACCACTCGATGTCGGTGGCCACCAGGCGATAGCCCGACAACCGCTCGTCGATGCCGAACCGGTCGCCGGTCGCCCACACCCGATCCAGCGCCGATCGTGCTGGTACGGACGGCATCTCGCGGGTGATGCCGAGCGGCAGAGCGATGTCTTGAACGTGCACGAGCATGTCGAGCAGCCGGTCCGTAGGGACCGTGCCGATCGGGAAGAATCGCGAGGGCACGCTGGCGCGCAGCTCCGAGTGCAGCTGCCGCGTGCTGACGCTGTCGGCGTGCCGAATGGCGGTGTCCCGCAACGCCCCGTGCACGCTGCCGCGGGCGCGGAGCAGGTTGACCAGTATCCAGCCGAGATTCGCGCGCGTGCACAGCACCACATGCGCGACCACATCACGGACTCGCCAGTCCGCGCACAGGGATTCGTGATCCCAGTCGGACTCGGTGCGGTCGGCGAGCAGGTCGGCCATGCGCTGTCGCTCGGCGGCGACCGCGCGCCAAGTCTGCTCGGTCGTCATGGATTCGATGTCTTTCATAGCTCGACCCTCTCTCTCGAAGTTCCATTACCGTAAGAACTCCACCCGAGTGGAGGTGCAAGCTACTGTGACCGAGGACACACTTCACGATGTGGTGAGCATCGGCGAGTTGGCCCGGCGCACCGGCGTGCCCGTTCGGACCATTCGGTTCTACTGCGACAGCGGGATTCTGCAGTACCACCGAACCGGTGGCGGCCATCGGGTGTTCGACGCCGCCGCGACCGATCGGCTGCTGCTGGTGCGCCGATTGCGGGCCATGGGTGTGCCGCTTTCCGCGATCGTGCGGGTGCTGGATGGTAGCGAGACGATCAGCGAGGCGGCCGCGGCCGAACGCGTCGCGCTCGACGCCGAGCTCGAGGCGCTGCGCTGGCGGCGCGCGGCGCTGTACGCCATCGAGAGCGCACCGCCCGACGAGCGGGCCGGACGCCTGAAACTGCTTGCCGCCGTGCACGACCGGGGCGCGGTGATCGACAGCGTCGTCGCGTTCTGGCGGCCCATCCTGGTTCCGCTGCCGCGGGAGGAGTTCGATTCGTTCATCGACATGAACGTGCCGCCACTGCCGAGCGAGCCGGCCCCCGCTCAGGTCGTCGCCTACGCCGAGCTCACCACCCTCACCACCGATCCGCGCGTCAAAAAGGCGATGACACAGCAGATTTGGCGATCGGATGGGGACCGAATCCGCGATCGCCTGCAGTTCGTGACGTCGGTCGCCGACGCGTTCGAGATCGCGGCCCCGCTCGTCGCCGCCCACGAAATCCCGCACCCAGGCCCCGAACTCGACCAGTACGTGCATGCGCACGCGGCGGCCAGGCGGGAACGCGATACGCCCGGATTCCGGCGGGCGCTACTCAGCACCGGTACGACAGATACCGATCCGCGGCTGCAACGCTTCTGGCGGCTCACCGCCGATATCACCGGCACGGAGACCACCGTGGGGGCCGTCCACTATTGGCTGCTCGAGGCGCTGCGGCAGACAGTCTGAAGCCGCTCCCGGCCCGATGATCCGGGCAAACACGAAGCGGCTGAAGACTTTATGGAGTTTGTACCGGCTGGTTAGCGGTCGCGGCCTGCGGCAGGAGTTGACGTCTTCCGGCTGGTCCGAGCGCGGCGGCGAGCGGCCTGCAGTTCGGCGAGTTCCTGTTCGAGGATCTCGGCGATGCGGAACTGGCCGGTGTCGTGGATCTCCGGGGTGGCCGGAGTTTCCTTGCCGGACTTGGCATCGGCTGCGGTGCCTGCCTTTTCGTCGGCCGGGGCGGGCTGCCGCTTGATGGCGGCGGTGGTGGCGCTCGCCGCGGCGGTCGCGGACGGGCGGTCCGTCGCTGTCGCGGTGGGCTTGGTCGGCGTGGCCGGGGCGGCCACCCGCGCGGCGATCTTGGTCGGCGTGGCCGGGTCCGCCTGCTGCGCGGCGATCTTGGTCGGCGTGGCCGACTTCGAGGGCGCCGAGGTGACCGGCTTGGTGGCCGCCGGGGTGGCGGACTTGGTCGGCTCGCTGGCGCCGTTCGCCGGGGTGATCGGCTTACTGTCGACCCCGTTGCGCTTTTCGCCGTTCACCGGAGCGGTCGACTTGCTCTGCACGACCGGCTCGTCGGCCTGGACCGGCTTGGAAGTACCGAAGGCGGTGCCATTTTCGGACTTCGGCACGGACCTGGTCTCGGCCGCGCTGTCGGTGAGATCGCTGCCGAGGGTCGCCGCGGCCACGACTTTCGCCGACGGTGCCGGGGCCGCCGAGCGGAAGGCGGACCGGGTCGGCGCGGGGGTCTCGGGTGCCGTGTCGTCCTCGTCGGCGAGCAGCACGGCCGGCGCGTCTTCGATCTCCGGATCAACGACCGGTGCCGCGTTCAATTCCGCGAGCGGGTCCGGTTCGGCCTCGACGGTCAGTTCGGCGAACGAGTTGGACGCCATCATCTCCGCGGCGGCCGGACGTCGCATCCGGTAGCTGGCGAGCGTGGGCAGCGTGCGGCGGATCTGCTCGGCCGGGTCGGGCAGATCCCGGACCTGGTCGGTGGCACGGTGGATAGCGAGGCCGTAGCGCGCGCTGGCGGCGTCGTGGATGAGCAGCGAGACGCCGATCATCACCGGCGCGACGGCGTGCACGGCGGCGTCGTACCAGTGCTCGGCGCGCAGGTACGGATACGTGTTCAGGGTGACGGTCAGTCCGAGCAGGGCGACCTCCGCGGCGACCACCTGCTTGCGGTTGTCTACGACACCCCACTCGGCCACCTTGTTGGTGCCGATCATGATGATGATCAGGCAGACGCTGATCATCCCTTCCAGCAGGTAGCTGAACCAATACAGCGGGTCACCAGGCCCGCCGGGCGCGATGTTGTGCTGGACGTTGACCGCGGACCACAGCATGCCCGCCGCGACGACACCGGCCAGCGCGCGCAGTGACCAGGCGCGGTGCCGATATAGGGAGGCCAGTTTGGCATGCGGGCTCGACTCGCGGCGCTGTGCGGCAATTGCCTTGCGGGCCACCAGGAGATCTCGCATGTCGGCCTTCTCGATCGCTTCGGTGGTCTGCCTGGCGCGGTCGGCCGCTCCCGCGGCGGCTTGAGCCTCTTTCCAGCGTTGACCACGGTCTTGCCCGCGAATCTTCTCGGCGAGCTCACGTTCGGCCAGCAGCTCATCCTCGGAGAGCGCTTCGGTCAACGCGGGATCGAATTGGTATGCCAGCCGGCCACGGGCCTTCTCGACCCGCCGCGCCAGCTGTGTGACCTCGTCCTCAATGGGATGCTGGATGGTCATTTCGGCTCCAAGAGGAGATTCGATGGCAGACAAGTGATCACGCGTGGGAAGGCTACATCGCATTCGCCGTCGACGCACCGTTGCCAGCGAAAACCGTCGATTTGCCGGGAGAATGCGGCGTGCCGCGACCGCGTTTCCTGGATGATCATAGAACAGGCACGACGATCCGCAACCGCGGAGTTGCCCACCATCGATAGCCGAGGACGCTGGACGGACGCTGTGCGGCGCCGGTCACTCGACGCCGAGTGTCCTTGCACCGTCGGCGAATACGGCGAGGTCAGGAACGGCACGACTTCACTATGCCCGTTTCGCCGGACTCTGCACGATGAAACTCGCTGCGGTCGTGGCGCTCCCGCCGATGTTGAGGGTGGCGAACCGGTGCGCGTCCGGCACTTGGTACGCTCCTGCTTTCCCGGTGACCTGTTTGTAGGCATCGAGTACCATTCGTACACCAGTCGCACCAACAGGATGACCACCACCGATCAATCCGCCGCCGGGGTTGACCGGCAATCGGCCGTCACGCGCTATATCGCCGCCCGCCACGGCTTTCCAGCTTTCGCCGGGACCGGTGATGCCGAGATGATCTATCGCCATGTACTCGGACATGGAGAAACAGTCGTGTACCTCGATGCCGTCCACCGCGTCGATATCGGGCAACCCGGCCCGGCCCAGCGCGTCGAGCACCGTCTGGCGCACGTGCGGAAACACATACGGATCGTCGGCGGCGACGCGAAGCTTGTGCGCCAACGGCAGGCCCGCGGTGCGATGACCCCAGCCACTGATCATGGCGCGCTCGCCGGGCCGTAAATCGGTGCGCCGCGCCAAGAATCGATCCGACACCACGATCACGGCGGCGGCGCCGTCGGTCATCTGACTGCAATCCTGACGGCGCAGGCGACCGGCCACCGGCGGGTTCGCCGCGTCGTCGGTGCCGAAACTGTCCGGGGTGAATGTCCAATTCCTGGTCTGCGCAAGCGGGTTGGCGCGTGCGTTGGCGATGTTGAGCTCGCTGATCGCGCGCAGGTGGGTGTCGTCGAGCCCGTAGCGCCGGTCGTATTCGTCGGCGAGTTCAGCGAACATGGTGGGCCACACGAACTTCGTGTCCCGCGCCTCGTGCCCGACCCAGGCGGCGGCACCGAGATATCCCGCTGCCTCGTCGCCGGGCACGGTCTTCTCCAGTTCCGCGCCGATCACCAGCGCGCAGTCGTAGCGACCCGATTCCAGGTCGGCCATCGCGGCGAGCAGCGCCATACTGCCGGAGGCGCAGGCGGCTTCGTGCCTACTCGCCGGGACGCCCCACAGCTCGGGGATGACCGTGGCGGGCATGCCGCCGAGTTGACCCTGCCCGGTGAACAACTGGCCGAACGCGTTACCGACATGGATCACGCCGATTTCGGCAGCCTCGATGTCGGTCTCGGCGAGGGTCGCCTCGACCACGGCGCCGACGAGCGCGTCGAATCCTTTGCCGTCGCGGTGCCAGTTGACGGCGAAATCGGTTTGGCTGCCGCCCAGTAGGTGGATAGTGCTGGTGGACATCAAAACTCCCGTATGTCGGTGATAGACAGCAATGCGGCGTTGCGGAATCCGGTCAAGCCGGGCCCTCGATAAGCGTCGCCCGCAGCTCGCGACGCAGCAGCTTGCCGACCGGGTTGCGGGGCAACATGTCGACGATCTCCAGCCGTTCCGGCAATTTGAACGACGCCACCTCTCGAGCGCGCAAGTGCTCGACCAGGCCGTCCAACGTCACCGTCGCCCCGGGCTCGGGAACGACGAAGGCGCAACACTTCTCGCCGAGCACCGGATCGGGATAGCCGACCACCGCCACCTCGGCGACGCCGGGACCGTCCGCGAGCAACCCCTCGATCTCGGCGGGGGCAATGTTCATGCCGCCGCGGATGATGATCTCCTTGATCCGGTCGACGAACCGCAGATACCGGCCGTCCACGCCGCACAGCTCGAATACGTCTCCACTGCACAAAAACCCGTCCTCGTCGAACGGTTCGGTCGTCGCGGTGCCCGGCAGATAGCCGCCGAACACGGCCGGGCCCGCGAGCCGGAGTTCGCCGATGCCACCGACTTCGGTGACCGGCGCGCCGGTGCGCACGTCGACGAGCTTGACCCGGGTGCTCTCGGCGAGCCGGGTGGCCCAGCGAACGCCCGGTGCGCCGTAGCGCGGCAGGTATTGCGCTCGGCTGACCGGATCAGGAAAGTCGACGGGTGCGCCGAGCAGCGACACGCCCTCGTTGGAGCCGAAGAAGTTGAGTACCTCGATGCCGAGGTCGTACTGCCAGCCACGAACCACGCTGGGCGGCAACGGCGCACCGCCGGAACCGACGCGTCGCAGCGAGGACAGGTCGGCCGAGGCGCGCAATGCCTCGTTGTGCAGCAGCATCGTCAGCAGCGCGGGCGGCATGCTGGTGTGCGTCACCCGGTGGCGCGCGATCTGTCCGAGGAACACCGGCAGGTCGAGCGGCTGGTGCTGCACCAGCTGCCCGCCGGTGATCAGCCACGGCAGGAACGACGCCGCGAAGCCCGCCATGTTGACCATGGGAAAGGGGTTGAGCAGCACCGACTCCGGGGTGAGGTGTAGTCCGTCCTGCACGCCCCAGGCCATGGCGAGCCAGTCGCCGTGGCAGCGTGGGATGCCCTTGGGCGCGGCCTCGGTGCCGCTGGTCCAGCAGATGGTGACCCGGTCGTTCACCGAAACCGTCAGTCCGCGAACATAGCGGCGCAGGCGCTCCCGATCGGCGGCATCGACCGGCTCGTCCAGTGCGATCGCGTTATCCGGCACGGCGGGGCCGAATGCGAAGACGATGCGCGAGCCTGCGGCCACTTCCAATGCCTCGCAGGCGAGTTCGCGTCCCGACAGCTCGCCCGTGGTGATGATCGCCGTAGCGTCGGCCACGGCGACGATGCCGGACAGCTCATGGCGGCGGTACGAGGCGGGCATGGGTGTCGCGACCGCGCCGAGCCGCCACAGCGCGAAGTAGGTGGCGGTCAACGCGATCGAGTTCGGCAGCAGGACCGCGACGGCATCGCCCTGCCGAATGCCGTTGCGGTACAGCGTCGCCGCGAGATCGATACAGTGCTCATCGAGTTCGCGCCAGGACAGGGTTCGCGGCTGTGCTCCGGTCAACGCGGCGAGGTTGGCGGGGTCGGTGACGGCGGGCGCGTCCGGTGCCGTGTCGATCCGGCGCTGAAAGAGTTCCGGCAGCGTATCCGGCTGCCACCAGCCGCGATCGAGATACTGGCGCACCCGGTCCTCGGGGTGACAGGTGGGTATCGAGACGGCGGAATCAGTGGGGTCGGTGATCGGCGACTCGGCCATGGTGTTCCTTCAATTCAGACGCCGCAGCACTACCGCGGCGCCCAGCCCGAGGGCCGCGGGAATGGTGACCAGCGCGTATTCGCCGCCCGTGCGCGTGAGTGCGTCGAGCGCTTGGACGATGAGGTTGCCGCCGGTCGCACCGAGCGGATGTCCGACCGCGAGGGCGCCGCCGGTCGGATTGACCAGCGCCGGGTCGAGGTCGAGGTCCCTGGCGAGCAGAATCGGTGTGACAGCGAAGGATTCGTTGGCTTCCACCACGTCCAGGTCCGCGGCGGTGATACCGGCGCGGGTGAGCGCGAGCCGTGCCGCGGCGGCCGGTGCGGTCAGCAGTGGTGAGCGCACTGCGGTCTGCGCCGTGCCGATGATCTCGGCGATCGGCGGGCGGCCGAGTACCGTTGCGGCGTGCGGGTTTCCGACGACTACGGCGGAGGCGCCGTCGGCGAGCTGCGGCGCGGTCGCGATCGTGTGCAGGCCGTCCGCCGGGTGCGGCGAGCCGGGCAGGCGGCGGGCTACCCGCTGCCATGCGGGATCGTCGCCGAACAGGGCGGGTAGTGCGGCGAAGGCGTCGAGGTTCGCGTCGGGGCGGGCGCCCTCGTCGGCGTCGAGCAGCACGGTGCCGCCCTTCCGGACCGGTACCACCGATTCGGAACTCGGTGCGGCGGTTGCTCTCTGATGCGATTGCACGGCGTAGGCATCGAGTTCGGCCTGGGTGACGCCGTGGGCGGCGGCGGTGAGATCGGCGGATACTCCGATCGTCACGAATCCGGTGCGTTCACCGAGGTCGACGTCCGTCGCGATGGCGGGTCGATCCGACAGCATCGGCACCCGGGACATCGACTCGACCCCGCCCGCGACGATCACATCGGCGAAGCCCGCGGCGACCCTGGCCGCCGCACTCTCGACCGCGTCGAGGCCCGAGCAGCACAGTCGTGACACCACGCCGCCGGGCACCCGGTCCGGCCAGCCCGCCCACAGCGCCGCCGCACGCGCGAGGTTTCCGCCCTGCTCCCCCACCGTCGTGTTGCAGCCGACCAGGATGTCGTCGACGGAATCCGGGCTGAGCGAGCGGCTTTCGAGTGCGACCAATAACTGACCGAACAGCTCGTAGGGTGGTAGCTCGGCGAGCGTGCCGCCCGCTTTGCGGACACGTGCGCGGGGTAGCCGGATCGCGTCGTAGATGTAGGCGCCGGGTAACGCGTCAGTCATGGTCGATCCTCGCCAGGGTCTCGAGCGTGTGATGTCCCGCCGGGTCCTCGGCCGAAGTGGCTGGTACGACGACGATTTCGTCGGCCCCCGCGCTGCGGTAGGCGTCGAGTCGGCGGATCAGGGTGGCATCGTCGCCGAACATGCCTACGGCCGCGGGTAGTTCGTCGGGCACGGCTGCCAGGATGTCGCGCGGATGTGCGCCGCTGTGTGCGAGACGCACGACCTCGCCGAAGCCCGCCTCCTCGAACATGGCGTCATAACCAGGTGCACGCAGATAGCCCACCACGCCGCGGCGGACAGTCGCGAGCATGTCGGGTGTCGGATCTGCGGCGGCGGTGACCCATACCGAGATCGCCGGGCTGGGTATGCCCGCCGCTGCCGCGGCCTCGCGCACCGACGCGGCGCATCGTGAAACCTGTTCTGGGGTAACCAGGTTCAGTACCACGCGATCGGCGGTACGAGCCGCCGCCGCCAGGGCACGCGTACCGAAGGCGGCCACCGTGATCGACGAGTGCGGTGCTGCGAGACGGAGCCGGTAGCCCGTGGTGCGCTCCACCTCCCCCGTGTAATCGACCTTGTCGCCCGCGAGCAGCCCCCGGAGGATGCGGGCCGAGTCTTCTAGATGCGCTGCGGTGCGCTGTCTTTCGCGGCCATGCCAGCCACTGACGACGACCGTGCTCGAACTGCCGATGGCGACATCGACCGATCGGCCGGTGAGTGCCGCGACGCTCGCAACACCCATGGCGATGGTGGCCGGACTGCGGACATCGACCGCAAACGGCCCGAGACACAGCGGAATTCGGCCGGGCGCCAGCCCGATCGCGGTGGCCAGCGCGAAGGCGTCGAAGGTCGCCATCTCGCCGATCCACAGGCGGTGATAGCCCAGCTTCTCCGCCGCCTCGGCGACGGCAAGGGCGTCCAACGGAGCGCGGTCCTGCCAATACGGCAGGCTCACGCTGAGTTGGCGGTCGTCGCCGCTCACTCGGCCGACTGTGCCGCCGCGCGCATCCGCGCACCGCTGACCCAGGTGGCGTGGAAGCCGAGGGGCACTCGGGTCGGCAGGCCGAGGCGGCACACCGGCCCAACGGCCAGGTCGGCGGCGTCGTAGATCCAGACCTCCGACAGCTGGGTGTGGCTGTTGAACGCGAACATGGTGAGCCAGGCGTCGTCCTCGTCGCGCGCGTCCGGTCGCGGGACCACGGTGAGCTCGCTGCCGAAGAAACCGTCGCCGAACGGCTGGGTCTGCTTGGCGCCGGTGCGCAGGTCGTACTTGATCACGGCGTCGAAAAGCATTGTGCTGTCGACCGATAGCCGCATTTGATAGGACCAGCGGCCGCGCTGGCCGGTGCTGCCCTGATCGATGGCCGGGAATTCGGTGTTGACGTCGTCCATGGTCTCTTCGATCGTGGCGCCGGTGCGCAAGTTGAAGCGGTACTTGTGCAGCTTCGCCTCGGGGCGCAGGTAGGCAAGCAACTGGGCAAGCGGGTTCGCGCGATCCGACACCGGGCTCGGCTTGGACACGCGGCAGACCACCATGACGATCTCGTCGCCGTCCTCCCACGAGTTGACCGTGTGATAGATGTAGCCGGGCGCGGCCTCGAACCAGCGCACCTGGGTGCCGTCGCCGCGCCGGGGCAGCACCGCGAAACGGCTGGGCAGCGTGCGGTCGAAGAACAGCTTGAATCGGCCCGCCGCGGCGGCCCTCGGGTCGTTGTACAGCGGCAGATCCATCAGGATCGAGTAGTTCTCGGTGATCGCCATGTCGTGCGGCAACCGAGGGCCAGGCAGCTCGAGGCCGGTGTAGTGGGTGACCGTGCCCGACGGGTCGGCGATGCCGTAGCGCAGGTAGGGCGCGTGGATGCCGTAATCGAAGAAGATGAACTCCTCGGTGCGCTCGTCGACCTTGGCGTGCGCGGAGATCTCGCCGGGCAGCGTGCCGCCGAAGGTGTCGACGCCGCGGGTCTCCAGGCTGATCGGGTCCAGCGCATAGGGTTTGCCCGCGCGGTACCACAGCGACAGCAGGTTGCCGTGATGGAAGACGACGTCGGTGTTGGCGGAGTTGCGCTCGCGGCGATCGCCCGGCGGGTTGTCGTCCCACGGCTCGATCACGCCGCGCCACAACGCGGTTCCGGCGGCGCGCTCGGCCTCGAACTCGGCAGTGCGGATGTAGCGGTTGCGGTAGGTGGCCTTGCCGTTCTCGAAGTGCACCGCGTGCAACATGCCGTCGCCGTCGAACCAGTGGTAGCGGCCGATCGGCGCGAACTGGGGGTTGGGGCCGTTGCGGACGTAGACGCCGTCGAGGTCGGCGGGGAGTTCGCCGTGCAGGACGGCGAGGTCGGTCGCGGTGATCTCGTCGGGGGTCGGCGCGTACATACCCGCCAGATACGGGTTGGTCAGCGCTTGCGCGGCCGGCGCGATGAGTTCTTCCTTGAGCGTCATGAGTTGCGTACCCTTCACTACAGTTACCGAAGTGATACGCGTCTCAATGCGGGGGTGTCAAGAGGTGCTGGTCGGCGACTCGAGCGAGGCGCTCGAGGACTGGTTGCGAGACCGGTTCGAAGCGGACGTCGGCACGCTCGAGTCTGGCGTCGCAGCCGCGGCAGCGCAGCGCGGGCACCAGGTCGGCGCCGCATTCGCGATGCCGGATGCGCAGACCCGGCTCCGGTGCGCCGGGATGCGCGAGTGCGGACCAGGAGAGCAGGAACGCGTAGATCGCGAACAGTGCGCGGCCGCGTGGGGTAAGCCGGTATTCGCGTCCGGCGCCGTCGCCGGATCGGCGCAGGATCTCGGCGTCACAGAGGCGGGACAGTCGCTCGGTCAAAGTGGTCGGCGACATGTTCATCGCCGTGCGGAACGCGCTGAACCTTCGCACGCCTGCCAAGGCGAGGCCGGTCACGGTGGCGCTCCAGCGGTCGCCGATCGCCTCCATGACCTCGTCGAACCGCATGTCGGTTCGGGCGGCGACGGGCGCCCGGGCGCGGCGCCTGCCACTGGAGGTGAAGCGCCACAATGCATCGTCGCCGAGGTCGACGTCCGTATCGCGCGGAGTCACCGTGCGGCCGCAGCCACGGCACATCAGCACCGGCGGGCCGCGGTGGCCGCACGCGTCGTGCACCAGGTCGGGGTGCAGCGCGCCCTCGGCGGTCCACTCGCGCTGCCAACTCCAGACGGAGACGAGGATCTCCCAGGTGGCCATGCCGAGATCGGTGAGTAGATAGTCGAAGCGGTCGGGGGCCGCCGCCTGCGGGGTGCGAACGAAGACGCCCGCGTCGACCAAGGCGGTGAGCCGGGCGGTGAGTACGGCGGGCGGGGCGCCGGTGCGTTCGATCCACTGGTTGAACCGGCGGGTGTGGTTGACGAACGCGTGTCGCAGGATGGTCAGCGTCAGGCGGTCGCCGAGCAGGTCGAAGGTGGCCGTGACGGGATGCTGGGCGGGTTGTCCCGAGTCGATCGGCTCATCTGCCATCCGCGCGCACACCTCCCGATCTATGGCCGCCTAGTTGCACTTCATTAACTGTAGCGCTCGTCGTGGGTCAACGCGCGTTCCCTCGCTCAAGGGATGACGACGGACTCCAGTTCCAGGTCGATCTCGAGGCGGGTGAGCATCTCCCGGAACTCGCTCGCAGGATAGCGCTCGTTCTCGGTCACCAGGCCGAGGACGGTGCCGCTGCCCGGCGCCGACAGCGGACGGATTCGATCGACCACTCCCTCGATCGGGTCGAACAGCCGCAGCTCGGGCCGCGCGCGCTCGAAATAGTCACGCAGCCAAGGCAAATGCGTGCTGGACAGCGTCACCGCGTCGATGCCCGGGTGTGCCGCGAGCAGGGTGTTCAGGAATTCGCTGATCACCGTCGCGGTGTGCTCGCGACGGAACAGGAAGTCGCCACTCTCCACCAGTTCCACCAGCGACGAGGCGTTCACCGCGTGCACCCTGGCGCACGCCGGACCCGCTTCCGCGCGCAGAAATTCAACCAGCTCAACACTTTCCACCAGCGAGCGCACACCGAGGACCGCCACCTCGCCGGCCACCGCCAGCGCTTCCGTCACCGGTGGCCGCACCCCGAATATCGGGACCGGGCTGCGCAGATCGTCGAGGATGGTCACCGAAGGGGCGTTGGACGCCAACAGGATTGCGCACGGCTCGAACTCGGCGAGGAACCGCACCGCGCGGTCGACCACCGTCAGCAACTCGGTCCGATCCTTCGCGCCGTACGGGAAGCTGGCCCGGTCGGCGAGGTACACGATGTCGCGGTCGGGCAGGCGCCGATGCAACAGTTCCACCGCCGAATAACTGCCGAGGCCCGCGTCGAAGACCGCGATCGGTTGCCGTAAAGAGGTCACCAGCAGATCATGCCCGGTGGTCGCCGCGCGGTCGCCGGAGGCGCCTGACAGACTCGGCGGGTGACCAATTCTCGTGATGCGGATGCGACCCGGCTGGCTACCGAGTCGCTGCGGCAAGATGATCCAACAGGGTGGTTCGAGCGGCTGTACGCAGCGGCGGCCGATGGTGCGGCGGTGGTGCCGTGGGACGCGATGGAACCGAACGAGCTGCTGGTCGACTGGCTCGAGCGGCATGAGCGGGCCGACGGCGGGATGCGGGCAATAGTGGTCGGCTGCGGGCTGGGGCGCGATGCCGAGCACCTCGCCGCGCTGGGCTTCGAGACGACCGGGTTCGATATCGCCGAGACCGCGATACGCACCGCGCGCGAACGTTTTCCCGATTCCCCGGTGGACTATGTCGTAGCCGACCTGCTCGATCCACCCGCCGCGTGGGCGGGTGCGTTCGATCTGGTCGTCGAGTCGATCACCGTGCAGTCGCTGCCCGTCTCGTTGCGTGCGGCGGCGACCGCGAACGTCGCGCGGATGGTGGCACCCGGTGGCGAACTGGTGGTCATCGCGGGGATTCGCGAGGAAGGCGAGGAGGTGGACGGGCCGCCGTGGCCGCTCACCCGGTCCGAGATCGACGCGTTCGCGGTCGACGATCTCCGCTCGATCCGCGTCGAACAGGTATCCCCCGCAGGCCGGCCGGGATTCACCCGATGGCGCGCGGTGTTCCAGCGCGGCTGAACTTCCGCGCGGCAGGATGATGGGGTGATCGAGAACGGCGCGGGCGGTTCCGCCGACGACCTGGTCTGGTACGCGGCGTACGGATCCAACATGCACCTGAGTCGCCTCCGGTGCTACCTCACCGGAGGTACCCCGGAAGGTGGGGCACGGACGGTGCCCGGCTGCCGCGATCCCGCCGAGCCCGTCCGCTCGGTCCCCCTCATGCTTCCCGGCCTGCTCTATTTCGCCACCGAATCGTTGGTATGGACCGGCGGACGGGCCTTCTACGACCCCGACGGACCGGGTCAGACCGCCGCCCGCGCCTACCTGCTCACGGTGGCCCAGTTCTCCGACATCGTCGCCCAAGAGATGTACCGCCTACCCGGCACAGATCTGGACCTGACCGAAGCGATCACCAACGGTCGCGCCCTACTCGGCCCCGGCCGCTACGAAACCCTCTCCTACGCAGGAACATTGGAGAGCCGCCCGATCCTCACCTGCACCGCCCCCTGGCGCCACACCGACCTCCCCGGAAACTCCCCCTCCCCCACCTACCTACGCCACCTGGCCGCCGGTCTCATCGAATCCCACTGCTGGACAATCGAAACCACCGCGACCTATCTGGCCACCCGCCCCGGCGCCAACCACACCTGGACCCCGGAAACCCTCGCCGCCCTCCTCGCCGCCTGACCGAGGTAGACACGTGGCGTGGACATTGACGAACTGCAAGCCCGAGCCATCACCATTCACGATCTCTACGACGCGCTGAATCTCGCCGAACGAGGGCGGACGTGGACCAGGGCAGACTTCATGCTCGGGTTCGTCGGGGACGTGGGCGATCTCGCGAAGCTGGTCATGGCGGCCGAGGGGACCCGATCGATGCCCGGCGGGCGTGCGGCACTGGAACACGAACTCGCCGACTGCCTTTGGTCCGTGCTGATCCTCGCGCACCGGTACGAGGTAGACCTCGAGGGCGCGTTCACGAAGACGATGAGCGAGCTCGAGCAGAGCATCTCGGATCGACTGGGTCGTCGATCGGGTTCAGCGTGAGCACCTTTGCCGCCGATACCGTGACAACCCGATCGTCGTGCTCACTCCGCAGGACCGACCTTGGGTGTAGTCAGCCCCGCGGGAATCTGATGGTGCGCCCCACGCCGTCGGGATGGCCCACCGCCCGCTGCTCGGCCGCGAAATGCGTGAGCCGGGTTCGCACCCCGCCCCCTTCCCCACGCTGTCAGCGATTACTTGCCCAACGTATAACCAATCATTTGCTTGGTGCAACTGCTGCCATCGCCACCATGCCGAGGTCAGCAGGCCACCGACGTCTCTGAGCACCCGATAGCCGGTGCGAACCAATCGGCCACCGCGATGCTCAGAGCGCCAGGAATCAGTGGATTGCGGGCTCGGCGGCCGGGGCTTCGATTCCGGCGGTCGGGATCGACGGCGGATGGCAGTCTGCGGTCGGGGATTGGGCGGACAACGATTGCAAGAGGCAGCCCACATTGATGAGCGACCCGGAACCCGAACTACCCGTCCCGGCTTGGGCGGCTGGGGCTGCGATGAAAAGCGAGGCGGCGCAAAGCAATCCGCCGGCCATAATTTTGCGAGTGATCATGGTGGACTAATCGCGGCCCGAGACGCCGATGTTGCGTGCACGGATGCCCCCAATGTCTTCGCCAACGATTCTCTGCTGTGCAGCGTCGATCCCCATACCGAAAGGCGAAACGATTCGGCCGTGGCGAACGGGGTAGATCGTGAGAAGAATATCCGTCCAGTGCGAAGGAGTCCTCTGTTGCCCGATCCCGCAGCGGTACTTTTCGATATCGACGGGACCCTCGTCGACTCCAATTACCTGCATGCCAGGGCCTGGCACCGGGCGTTCCGCGACGCGGGCGCCACCGTGCCGACCTGGCGCATTCACCGCTCGATCGGCATGGACGGCGACACGCTGATCGAGACACTGGCGGGCGACCTGGCCGAGGCCGCCGCCGATCGTGCCGACGACCTGCACTCTCGCTACTACCTGGACAGTGCCGACGAGCTGACCTTGCTGCCCGGCGCCAGGGAGGTGCTTGCGGCGCTGCACGCCCGCGGCCTGCGCGTCGTGCTCGCCACGTCCGCGCCCGAGGACGAGCTGTCCCTGCTGCGCAAACTGCTCGACAGCGAGTCCGTGCTGTACGCGGTGACCGGCGGCGAGGATGTCGAGACCGCCAAACCCGATCCGACCATCGTGCAGATCGCGCTCGATCGGGCTGGTGTTCCCGCGCAGCGCGCGGTCTTCGTCGGCGACACGGTCTGGGACGTCCGGGCCTGCGTTGACGTCGGCGTGCCGACGGTCGGCGTGCTCAGCGGCGGCATTTCGCGCGCCGAACTGGAAAACGAGGGTGCGGCATTCGTCTGCGACGACGTCGCGCAACTATTGCACCAGCTCGCGGATAGTCCGATCGCTCGCTTGCTCTGAGCAGCGGGGCGATTGGCGCCTGATCGGGAACGGAATCTCGGCCACTGGTGGCCGAGATTCCGGCTGCGCCGACGAGCCCACGGGGATACCGGTCGATTCGATCATGGAAAGATGATCCTCGACCTATCTCACCAGCGGACGTATTGCGTTGTCGCGGTGAAATTCTCGGCGCTATTTCTGGATCGCGTAGCGCAGCTCTACCAGGCCGTTGTCGAATGCGGTTGCCGCGAGCACCTTCAGGTCTTGCCGATCCTGGAAAACGCGCCTGCCCTTGCCGCGGGTGACCGGGCAGACCCGCATGTGCACTTCGTCGACGAGGCCGGCGTCGAGCAGGGACTGCACGAGTGTCAGGCTGCCCCACAGCCAAATGTCCTTGCCGCTTTGTGCTTTGAGCTCGCGGATGGTGGCAGCCGGGTCGCGCGTCACGGTCGCAGCGGGAAATTCGCCCCATGGCGCGTCATCGAGGGTCGACGAGGCGACGAACTTGGTGAGGCTGTTGAGCTTCTCGCCGTATTCGCCTTGATCCTCGGCGTAGGGCCAGTAGTCCTTGGACTGGGCGTAGGTTTTCGCGCCGAGAATCATGGTGTCGACCGAGTCGATGAACCCCATCACGCTGGCCTTGAACGCGCGGTCGGACTTCTCCGAAAACGGCTCAACGGACACGAAGCTGAGCCCGCCGTCCTCCTCCGCGGCAATGTTGTCGACAGTAACCCACTGCTGGACGATGAGCTTGCGCATAGCGATGATCCTCCTCGGTCACGCGGCCCGTTCTAGCCGCTACACCCCCAGGACGGAGCCACCACGACATTCTCGACATCCGGTCACCTACCAATCGCTGTTCAGTGGCACACCATGGCGGGGGTCTTTCGGAAAGCCCCCGCCGTGGTGTGCCATTGAATCGGCATTCACCTTGACGGAGGGCGAGTGGTGGCCATGTTGGGTAGCGAACGGCGGCAACGGTATAGGCACTGAACACCGGGCAGGCAGGGTCGTCGGGGTGCCACATCGCCGGATCCGCTGCTGCGTCATGCTGTGCCATACTTGCCGCTAGGCGGCATCGACTCCTTCGGAGCTGACCGTCCTTGACTGCGGTGTGAATCTGCCCGCATGTCCACCTCTGTGCGCATTTCGCGGCGAACGCAGTGCACGCCCCTCTTCGAAATCCCGATCGATTACCCGGACCGATGCCGTCGGCCCGGTCCGAAACCTGTCCTGGAATGGAGTGAAAGTCCTTGACTACCAAAAGAATTACCGCCGGAACCGAGCGCGCGCTCATCGAGAACACGCTCGACCGCAACCGCGAAGCGCTCATCGCGACCGCACGCGGCCTCTCCGAGGCCGACGCCCGCCGACGACTCGTTGCCTCGCTGACGACGCCGATCTCGGTGATCAAGCATGCCGCCGCGGCGGAACGGATTTGGTTTCAGCGGTTTTGGGCGGGGCTCGACGAAGCCGAATGCGACGGGTACTCGCGCCGGGACGAGGGCACCTTCGCTGTCGCCGCGGACGAGTCGCTGGCCGATGTGATCGCCGAGTTCGAGCGCGCCAGTCAGCGATCGCGGGAGATCGCCGCCCGTTTCGAACTCGATGACACCAAGGACTTTCCTCGCGAAGGAACCGTCAGTATGCGCTGGACGCTGCTCGCCATGATCGAAGAGTTCGCCCGGCACGCCGGTCACGGCGACATCCTCCGCGAACAGATCGACCAGCCCGTACCTCGGCAACCGGCCTCGTGAATTCGGTGCTACCCAGCCAGCGGCGAAATCCCACCGACATGAGCAGCTCTGCCCACCGAGGCCTCGACAGGCGTCGATCAGATACGGCGGGAATGGATTTGGCTGTTCACTGGAGTCCGGCGCGTAGCGCGTTGACGCGGTCGACGGCGGCGGTGAAGGCGGTCGGGTCGAGTTGGCCGCTGGTGTAGGCGTCGGCCAGGGCGGACGTGGCACTCTCGCCTTGGCCGATGTCGCGGGCCGAGCACAGGATCAGGTCCATGCCTGCGGCCGCGGCGGACGTGGCGCGCTGGCCGGTGGTGCCGAACGAGTTCAGCGCACCGGCCTCGATGGCGTCGGTGATGGTGACGCCGCCGAAGCCGTTGCGGCCGCGTAGTTCCTGATTGACGATCGCGGGCGAAAGTCCGGCAGGCCGGTCGGGGTCGAGCGCCGGGTAGATCGCCCAGGACAGCATGACCAGCTTCACCCTGGCGAATATTGCTGGCGGGTAAGGGAACTCGTCGACCGAACGTAGCTTGGACACGCTGACGGGGAGCGTGACCGGACCGAGGTCGGTGTTCTGATCCCTGGGCGCCGAGCCGAGGCCGGGGAAATGCTTGGCGGTGGCGGCGACTCCGGTCGCCTGTTGCGCGGTGGTGAACGCCAGCCCGAGCGCGGCCACCGCGGCGGGATCGTCGCTGAAGGAGCGCTGGAAGCGGTCGATGAAATTGCCGGGGGTGTCGTAAACATCAAGCACCGGAGCGAGATTGACGTTCATTCCGACACCGCGCAAGGTGCGCCCCGCACCAAACCCCGCGGCAACGGCCGCGACAAGCGGATTGGCGGACTGGCCAACCTGTTTCGCCGACAACACCGGTTCGCCCGGCAGCCGCCGCACGATCCCGCCCTCCTGGTCGGTCATCAACAACAGCGGAACATGGATCGGACTCTGCGCCTGCGCCTCCCGCAACTGCCCGACCACCCCGGCGATCTGATCGGTACTGGAAATGTTCTCCCCGAAGAAGATCACCCCGGCAGCCCTGCCATCGCGGATGGCGTCGAGCAAGGCCGTAGGCGGAACCAGACCCGAATACGAATAGATCACCCGCTGCCCAGCCAACTGCAGCGGCGTGAGCCCCGTCGCCCCCGCTATCGGCCCAGAAACCGCGGCCACCTGCACCGCACCGACGAGCACACACACCAGAACGGCAGCCAACCGGGCATGCCAACGACGGAATTCGATTGCGAGCTGCGACATCCCAACTCCTTCCACCCTGCAAGACAATGGTCGCGCATCGAACGTCACAACGCGAGCCCCCGTCCCCCCCATGGAACTGGCCATTGCCCGCAACGAACAACGCACGCCCGCCGGACCCCCAACGGCCGAATCCGCACTGCCTCTAGGGTCCTAGAGGCAGTGCGGATCCCGAGAGTGGGCGCAAATTCCTTGGCCGATGACGGGGCGAGCTCGCAACGGAGTCCCCCGTATCAAGGGTGGGTTGGGGAGTCGTCTAGTTGGTAGCCGAGTTTTACGTCGTGGTTGACTTCGCCGCTTGCGACGGTTATTTGGCTGGTGGATGGGGGGTAGCCGCGGGCTACTACGGTGTATTGGCCTTGGGGGAGGTCGGTTACCAGGTAGCGGCCGTTGTCGTCGGTGCGGGCGGTGGCGGTCAGGTCGCCGGAGGTGGTGAGGACGCTGATCTGGGCGTCGGGGATGGGGCGGCCGTCTTCGGCGCGGGCGGAGCCGACGAGGACTGCCATGGGAGACATGTCGATGTCGTGGCGGAGCAGGCCCGCGTCGGGGACGGTGAGGGTGCTGGCGTTGGGGCGCATGTGTTCGGCCACGGCTACCAAGGTGTATGTGCCGGAGACAATCCCGTGGCAGGTGTAGCGGCCGTCGGCGGTGGTTGTTGCCGCGCCGACGACTTCGCCGCGCAGGTCGGTGAGGGTGATGGTGGCGCCGTAGAGCGGGGTGCCGCGGGCGGCCGAGCGGACGATGCCGGACAGCTCGCCGGAACCGAGCAGGGTGAGGTCGAGGTGCTGGGCGCGCTGGCCGACCGTGACGGTCACCGCCGCCGGTTGATGGCCGGTCGCGGAGATGATCAGCACGTAGCTGCCGCTTTCGGGCACGTCGATGACGTAGCCGCCGTCGGCATCGCCGGTGGCGCGCGAAACCTGGTGTCCGCGTTGGTCGATCAGGGTGAGCGCGGCGTCGGGCACCGGGTGACCGTTCTCCCGGCGGATCCGCCCGCCGATGGCACCGTCGCCGTATCCTTCGAAACCCTCCACCGAGTCGAGCACGGTCACCGTGGAACCAGTTGCCGCCATGGCGAACTGGTGCGATCCGTTGTGCTCGGCGGACGAGTGCCCGGCGACGGCACCGGCCAGTACCGGTTCGGGTTCGGCGAGCACCTGCGCGGCACCTTCCCAGACCTGATCCGCGTCCCAGCTCGACTGCACCACCGGCGGTTGCACCCGCGCCGCGACGGGAGCCGGATCGTCCTGCAGCGGAATCTCTTTCATGAACATCAGCACGAAGCAGGCCAGCAGCGCCACCGCCGCGGCCACATAGAACACACCATGCATGGACTCGGTGAAGCCGATCAGGATCGGCGTCTTCAGTTCCCCGGGCAGTGCCTCGATACCGCTGGTGTTGCTCTGCATACTGCTGAGCTGTCCGGCATCGAACCCGGGTGGCAACTCCCCGCCGAACGCGTCGATGATCTTGGTCGGCAACAGATTGAACAGAATCGTCAGGAACACCGCGACGCCGAGGGTGCCGCCCATCTGCCGGAAGAACGTCGCCGCCGCGGTGGACACACCCATATCCGAACGCGGACCGGCGTTCTGCGCCGCGATGACCAACGTCTGCATACAGAAACCGAGGCCGAGCCCGATCACCGCGCAGTAGGTCAGCGGCTGCCACAGCACGCTGTCATAGTGCACCTGCGCGAACAGCGCCGAACCGGTCGCGGTGATGAAAGTGCCTGCCACGGGCAGGATCTTGTAGCGACCGGTCCACTTGGTGATCCGGCCGCCGAGCTGCGATCCGGCGGTGATGCCGAGTACCAGCGGCAGCATCAGCAGACCGGCGTGGGTCGGGGTGAACCCGCGCACCACTTGGAAATATTGCGGAACCATGGTGATGGCGCCGAACATGGCGATGCCGACGATGAAGCCGCCGAGGATGGTCACGCTGAACGTCGAACTCTTGAACAGCCGCAACGGAATCAGCGCCGCGTCCTTCATCAGGAACTCGACGAGCAAGAACAGCAGCAGCCCGACCGCGCCCACCGCGTAGCACAGCAGCGACCGATGCGATTCCCACCCCCAGTGCCTGCCCTGCTCGGCGACGACGAGCAAGGGCACGGTGCAGATGGTCAGCGTCACCGCGCCGAGCCAGTCGATGCGGTGATTCTGGCGCTGGTGCGGCACATTCAGCACCCTGGCGACCACGAGCCACGCGAGCACACCGACCGGCACGTTCACCAGGAACACCCAGCGCCAGCCCGCGATGCCGCCGAACGTGTCGAGATCGGAGAAGAAGCCGCCGAGCACCGGGCCGAGCACGGTGGCGAAACCGAAGACCATCATGAAATAGCCTTGGTAGCGCACCCGTTCGCGGGCGGGCACGATATCGCCGACGATGGTGAACGCCAACGACATCAGGCCGCCGGCCCCGAGGCCCTGGAACGCGCGGAACCCGGCGAGTTCGTACATCGAGGTGGCGAAGGTACACGCCACCGAGCCGATGATGAACAGCCCGATCGCCGTGAGGTAGAACGGCTTACGCCCGTAGATGTCGGCCAGCTTGCCGTACAGCGGCGTGGTGATCGTCGCGGTGATCAGGTAAGCCGTTGTCGCCCAGGCCTGTTCGTCGAAGCCGTGCAGGCTGTTGGAGATCTTGACGATCGCCACGCTGACGATGTTCTGGTCGAGGGCGGCCAGGAACATGCCGAGCAGCAGACCGGACAGGATGGTCAAGATCTGCCGGTGCGACAGTGCGGTGCTCGCGCCCGCTTCCAGGCCCGGCGGCGTTGCCTGGGTGGTGGAATTCGTCATGTGCGCCCTAATTCTGGTCGGCTGCGTTGTCAGCGTTTTTCCTCGAACACGCGCATCCGATCACCGGTCGCCGCGAATATCGATGCAGGGCCGTCGATCGGGTCGGCTCAGCGCGCGGCCAAGCCATGTGCCATAAGCGATCTGCTCTAACTACTGCTGGTAAAACTCTCAGCGGTGCGACAGTTCGGCGAGCTTACCGGTGCGCTGCGGGCCGCCAACGGGCATGGCCCCTCCCCATTTTCACCAGCAGATCTACCGAACCGTGCAACTAGTTGCTAACGCGAACAATACATAGGCCCGTCAATCCATTATCACCGCGGGTAGGAGGTTCCAGACAAACCCGCGCCCGGATAGCCACTTGCTATGTAAGGTCTTTCGTGTCCCGCCGCATGCGGGACAAGCTTCTGCGGCGCGGGCTGCGGTATGCCCTTGTCGCACGTTCCGAACAACATCCGGCGACAGGGGGAATCAGCAGATGTCCGAAAACGGGCCGGCACCCAGCGACCCATCACCCGCACCCGCACCCGCACCCGCACCCGCACCCGCACCGAATGGTGGCACCACGACCGACGCCACACCTTTCTGGCGGTCGATGCTGTTCTGGGCAGTGGTGAGCGGCGTCGGGACGGTGCTTGCGGTGTTCGTCGCCATCGCCCAGTGCGCCAGCTCGAATTCGCCGTCGGCAGCGCCGAGTAGCTCGCCTGTTCAGGCCCCGTCCGCACGACCGACAACCGTCGAACCACCGCCGCTGGCCCAGGGCCACCAGAAGATCGCCAATGTCGAGGGAATCGACCTGGACAACGGGCAGGTCCACGATCAGAACCAGCTCGGCGTGGATATGAGTCCGTCCAAGACCGCCGACTCCCTCAACGCCATGACCAACGGCAAACCCCGCTTCGCCATCCCGCGCGACGACACGGGCTCCGGCCTGGACCGCTGCAGCGCGATCCTGCCCGCCGCCTGGACCGAAACCTTGGCCAATACCTACCACCTGCCCACCGGCAGCCACCTGTGCGTGCAAACCGACCAGGGCAACCTGGCCGACCTCACGCTCACCCATATCCCCTCCGCCGCTGAGCAATACCTCGAATTCGACTTCACCACCTGGCGACCCAGGTAAGCCACCCGACACCCGCCACGGGCGGCAAGGCTCGTCGGTGCCCGCCGGGACGGTAATGTTGGCGCGTCGCGAGGTACAAGGCCTGAGGGTGTGCCGGACGAATGTGGGTACTCCGCGTTAGTCGCATTTGACGACGACCGAGTAGGTCAACGCGGATGGAAGGAGACCGGAGTCGATGCTTTCCGGGCAGAGTGGGCAGACAGGCCTCCTCGGCGACGGTGACGGCAAGGCCCGCGCAGAAGCACCGATTCCTGAGCGCCGACCAGACCGTGCCGCCGTCTGGAGTTGGCCGGAGTTGTCGGTGTTACTGGTCGAGGACGATCAAGGCGACGCGCTGCTTGTCGAGGAACTGATCGCCGATGGCGCGCCGGGCCTGCCGATGCGGTGGGTGCGGTCCGCGGCCGAGGCGCGCACGGTGCTCGCACAGCGGCTACCCGATTGCGTGCTGCTCGACCTGCATTTACCCGACGCGCAAGGACTGGAGACGCTGGCCGCGGTGCGCGAGTACACCGATCAGGTGGCGGTCATCGTGCTCACCGGGCTGGACCAGGAGCAGGTCGGGCTGGCCGCGGTGGCGGCCGGCGCCCAGGACTACCTCGTCAAAGGCCGGGTGGAACCCGAATTATTCAGCCGTGCACTGCGTTACGCCATCCAGCGGAAACAGGCCGAGCGGGCGTCGGCGGCGCTGCGGTCCAGCCAGATGCGGGCACGGGAGAACGCGCGACTCGAACGCGGCCTGTTGCCGACGCCACTGCTGCGCGGCGAACGCGCGGTCGACATCGTGGCGCGCTACCGCCCCGGCCGGGCCAACGCCCTGCTGGGCGGCGACTTCTACGATGTGGTGCAGCAGGCCGACGGCACCGTGCACGCGCTGATCGGCGACGTCGCGGGGCACGGCCCGGACGAGGCCGCGACCGGTGTGGCGCTACGCCTGGCCTGGCGCACCCTGGTGCTCAGCGACATCTTCGGCATCCGGCAGTTGCGACTGCTGGAGGAGGTGCTGCTGGCCGAGCGCACCGGCAAGCAAACCTTCGCCACCCTGACCAGCCTGATCCTGCGCCCGTGCGATCATCGCGTCGCGGTCACCAGGGCGGGGCACCCCGGCATGCTGGTGCGCACCGGTTCCGACATCGACTGGGTCGAAGTTCCCGGCGGTCCCGCACTCGGTTTCCTGCCTGGTCGCGCCGAATGGTCCGTGCACGAGATCACGTTGCCCGTCGGCTCCGGCCTGATGCTGTTCACCGACGGCCTCTTCGAGGGCCACACCGACGCAAGCCAGGATCGCCTCGGCGAGGAAGGTCTGCTGGAGCTGGCCCGCACGGTCACCGCCGCCGAGCCCGCGGTGTTCGTCGACGAGTTGATCCGGCGGGCCGAGGAACTCGCCGAGGCACACGGCGGACTCGAGGACGACGTGGCGGTCATGTACTTGCAGTGGAATCACCGAGACCTGAACCAGGACAATCGATGACAACATCCTCCGGGAAGCAGTCCGCGGCCGGTCGACTGACCGTCCAGGGCTGGTTCATGCTCGTGCTGGCCCTGATGGTGATCTTGGTGATCATCGGAACGGTGATCGGCGCGCAGCAGCTCAGCAAGACGAACCGGGTCGCCGATCGGATAGTCGACGGGGTCCAGCCCGCCACCGCCGAGACCTATCGGCTGCAAGGCGCACTGCTCAACCAGGAGACCGGCATTGGCGGCTACGCCATCGGCGGCGACGACCAGTTCCTCACGCCGTATTCCGAGGGGGTCCAGGACGAGGCGCGGGCGGCGGCCAGGATCCGCGCGCTGCTCGCCGACCGCCCGCAGCTGCTCACCGACCTCGACGCGGTGGAACGCGCGGCTGCCGAGTGGCGCACCGGTTACGCCGAGCCACTGATCACCGCGGTGCGGGCACGCGGCCCTGCGGCGGTCGACAAGCTCGCGGCAGCACGCGGCAAGGCCACCTTCGACAACGTCCGCACCCTGTTCGCCACCCAGAACACCGACCTCGCCGCCGAGGTCGACCGGGATCGGGCCGAGCTGAAAAGTACTCGCACCGTGCGTAATGCGGTGCTGGCCGGACTGGTCATCTCCTTCCTGTTGGCCTCGGTCGCGCTGACCATCCTGGTGCGCAAGCTGGTCGCGCGCCCGCTGGACTATCTGGAGGCCGCGTCCCGGCGCGTCGCCGACGGCGATTTCGAGCATCACATCACCGCGCGCGGACCCGCCGACCTCGCTACCGTCGCGGAGGCGGTGGAGGGCATGCGCCGCCGGGTCGTCGCCGAGCTGGAGTCGTCCCGGGTCCAGGAGGCGATGTTAGCGGCGCAGACAGCCGAATTGGACGCGCAGACCGCGGAATTGCGCCGCTCCAACGCCGAACTCGAGCAGTTCGCCTACGTGGCCTCGCACGATCTGCAGGAACCGCTGCGCAAGGTCGCCGCGTTCTGTCAGCTGCTGGAAAAGCGCTACGCCGCCCAACTCGACGAGCGCGCGATCCAATACATCGACTACGCGGTGGACGGCGCCAAGCGAATGCAGGTGCTGATCAACGATCTGCTCACCTTCTCCCGGGTGGGGCGCGTCATCGACGGCAACGTGCCGATCGGCCTCGACCAACCCCTGGACAAGGCGATGACCAATCTCTCGGTGGCCGCCGAGGACACCGAGCTGCGGCTGGAACGCCCGGACGAACTACCCAAGATCACCGGCGACCCGACGCTGCTGACCATGCTGTGGCAGAACCTGATCGGCAACGCGATCAAATTCCGGGCACCCGATCGACCGCCGGCCGTCCGCATCGAGTGTGTCGCAGACGGCGACACCGGCGGCTGGCTGTTCTCGGTGGCGGACAACGGGATCGGTATCCCGCCGGAGTTCGCGGAGAAGGTCTTCGTGATCTTCCAGCGGTTGCACAGCCGTGAGGAATACACCGGCACCGGCATCGGGCTCGCACTGTGCAAGAAGATCGTCGAACACCACGGCGGGAAGATCTGGCTCGATACCGAATACTCCGACGGCACGCGCTTCTGGTTCACCCTGAACTCGCCTGTGCTGCCTGCGGATACCAGCGCACTCGGCGAAACCAGCAAGCCCGTCGAAGTCACAACGTCCGGCGAAACGAGCCTGCCGAGCCACGCTAGCTGAGTCCGCACCATCCCCGATAGTCTGTACCCCCGATGAATACAGGAGTTCCTCTTGCCCATTCCCGGCCAGCCCATCGACATCCTCCTGGTGGAGGACGACCCCGGCGACGAATTGATGACCAGGGAAGCGTTCGAGGACAACAAGATAGGCAACACCCTGCACGTCGCACACGACGGCCAGGAGGCCCTGGATTTCTTGTATCAGCAGGGTGAGCACGAGGGTGCCCCGCAGCCGGACCTCATCCTGCTCGACCTCAATCTGCCGAGATACGACGGACGTCAGGTGCTCGAGCGGATCAAGGCGGATCCGGAGCTGGCGCATATCCCGGTGGTCGTGCTCACCACCTCGGCTGCCGAGGAAGACATTCTGCGCAGCTACAAACTGCACGCCAACGCCTATGTGACGAAGCCGGTCGATCTGGACCAATTCGTCGCGGCCATCAAGCACATCGACGACTTCTTCGTCCAGGTCGTCCGGCTGCCCCGGCAGGGCTGAGCTCGAGCGGAACGCTGCGCCGGCCCGTTAGGCCGGGCGGCGCGGTTCCTCGATGGCGAGCGCCTCGTCCACCGTGTTGTGCACGCTGAGCAGCTTGTCCAACCCGGTTACCTCGATCGGCCTGCGCACCGGCGGCGAGGCCACCACGCGCAGCTGCCCGGACGGCAGCGCTTCCGCGGCCACCAGCAGCACACTCAAACCGGCGGAGCCGAAGAACTCCACCTGGGACAGGTCGACGACCAGGGTGGCAGGCTTGTCCTGCAACGCCTCGTCCACCGCGGCCTGAAACTGTGGCGCGGAAGCCATATCGATTTCTCCGGTGAGCGACAGGATTCGCGCGGCGTCGACCGATCGCACATCCGTCTCCAAGCTCTTGGCCTTCCCGTCCGTGCTCATCGAGTACCCACCTGGTCGCCGGCCCGGACGGCTGCACCGAGCACCATTCGACCTCGACCCGACCGACCTGAGCCCGCTACACCAAACCGGTTGCCTGGCACCGCCACTTCGCTACCTCCGACGCGTCGACCCCCCGCCCGTCCGAGCACGGCGCGGAGATGATCCAACTCGCCAAACTACCGTAGGCCGACTCGGCTCGCCGCGCCCGCCTCGGCCTGCCGTGTCCGGGTAATTCTCAGCGCACCCGCGCCGGGCGCCGGTCTTCGGCGAAGTCGAGCTCGAGTGTCACCGGAATGACCTCGACCTCCAATGCTTCGCGCAGGCGAGTGACCGCGTGGCTCAGAATCCTGCGCCGCAATTGCGCGATGTCGGCGGTCGGTTCGGCGGTGACCACCAGGTGCAGTTCGGGCGCGGCACGGCCGCCGGACAGCCAGGCCGAGGCGGTGCGCACGCCCTCGTAACTTTCGATGTCGGTGGCCACCGGGGCCGCGGCGGTCGATGACTCCAGCACGGTGGTCCCGGCCCATTCGGTGCCGCCGGTACGCCAGGTGACCGACTTGGGCATCCGGAATACCTGGGCAAACAGCCAGCGCAGGCACAACAGGCCGATCAGCACAGCGACGGCTACCGCCGCCCACAACACCCAGGTCGGCGGGGCCGCGGTGCCTGGAACGAGGGTGTCGTCGGACTCCACCCAGCGCAGCCGCCCATAATGCGCGGCGACGGCAAGCACCCCCGCGGCGAGCAGGAGCAGTCCGATCAGCCCGAGCACACTCCGGTTCAACCCGGCCGGACGGTTGGTGCTACTCATCACGCCTCTCCTGTCTTCGGTCCGTGCAGCTTGGCCCGGACGCGGCGCACCGGCTCCGGACCGATCTCCTGGACGCGGCGGGTGAGCGTCTCGCAAATCTGCTCGGGCAGACCTTCCGCGCCTACTCGATCGGTGTGCGCCGACACCTTGACCCCTTTGCGCCGCAACCGGATTCGGGCCGAGCTGACGCCATCCACCGAGGCCGCGGTGCTGCGCAGCGCGGCGCGCAACCCGCCGCGGGTGACGCCCGCGGACATCCCGTCGTCGGTGCCGAGCGGCAAGACGGCGGGCCTGCCCGGCCACAGCGCCAGCGCGAGCAGCCCGAAGCCGAACACGATCGCGCCGATACCAACGGCAAGGACCGGCAGGTCGTGCCAGGTCATCCCGTGTAGATCGGTCGCGACGCTGTCGTAGGACAGGAATTGGTGCGCGCCGACCAGCCGCTGGATCAGCGACACCGCCACCGCGACGCAGATGGCGAGCAGCAGCACCGCGAGCACGATCGCCGGGCCGGCCCGGCGTGGCCTGCGAATCACCGGACCCTCCTTCCCGCAACGGTTTCGGTGGTCAGTTCGGTGACGACGATGTCGATCGCGCTCACCGCGAGCCCGGTCAGCTCGCTCGTGCGGCGGGCCAGGTGCGCGCGGCATGCCTCGGTGACCCGGCCGATCGGCGACGGATACACGATCGGCAACCGGATATCGAGTGCGGTCCGGTTCGCGAAGACCCTGGCGTCGACCCGCACCTCGGCCCCGACACCGGCCACCTCGCGCGCGGCCTGCGCGACGATCCGCTGGACCGCGCGCGGCGCCACCGTGGTGACGCCCGGATACTCGTCCGCGACGACGGCGGTCATCGCCTGCCCTTGCGCTGTGCGGATTGCAGCAATCCGGCCAGATCCAGCTCGCCGTCGAGCCAGCGGCCGACCACCAGGCCGAGCACGGCGAACAGCAGCACGATGGTGAAGGCGCCGAATCCGCCGAACGCGCCGGCGAAGCCGAGCGCGAGACCGACCGCGAGGCAGATCGCTGTGGCACTCATCTACTGCACCCGGCTGCTCTGCGCCGGCTCGTCGTCGTCGCCGGGGATGTAGACGTCGTTGACGTTGATGTTCACCTCGACCACATCGAGGCCGGTCATCTGCTCGATCGCGTTGATCACGTTGCGGCGCACCGCCCGAGCCAATTCCGCGATGGCGACGCCGTATTCGACGACCAGCTCCAGATCGACGGCGGCCTGGGTCTCCCCCACCTCGACCGAAACCCCTTGGCCGATACTGGCGGACGCGCCGGGGATGCGATCGCGAATGGCACCGAACGCGCGGGCCGCGCCGCCGCCCAGGTCGTGCACGCCACGCACCTCGCGGGCCGCGAGCCCGGCTACCTTCTGCACGACGATGTCGGCGATGGAGGTGGTGCCCTGGTCGCTGGCCAGCTTGCTGTTCTTGTCGGATGCCGCGGCGGCGGAAACCCGGCTCGCCGGGGCCTTGTTGTCCGTGGGCGCCTTCGTGTCCGTGTTCTTCTCAGTGGTTGTCGTGGTGGTGCTCATTGCTCCTCCTGATTTCCCTCGCGATACAGCGGACATCGGCTTCATTGAGATCGACACACGATCCCGCCCGATCGTCACGGGCTCGGCAGTGTGAGCTAGGTAACCCCCTCACTGCCGAAGGCTCCGGCATCGAGCTCGGTCACTACCAAACACAGCCTGGCGTCTGACCATTCGGTCTCGGCCAGTGCGTCGCGCAGTGCGGCAGTTGCCTTTTCCAGCAGCGGAGCCAATGGCAGCTCGGCCGCGGCGACGCGCATCTCGACCCGGCCCGGCCCGACATCGACCGCGAAACCCCGTGCGTCCCAGGGCCACCATGCGGGGCTCTCCGCGCCCAACGGTGCCGCGGGACGAATACCATCGATCGAGTCCAGCGCGCCAAGGATCACGGCGATGATGTCGCTGGCAGCAGTCACGACCGCGCCTCGCAGGCGCCCAGCTCCATCGGATGCCCCGGCACGCCGCGACCGCGGTTCGCTCGCTGATACTTCATTGCTGCTCCGGCTCGATATCGAGAATGGTCACCGACACTTCATCGACCATCTGCCCGGTCTGTTCGAACACGACTCGCGAAACCTCCTGTTGCACCGCGTGACCGACCACCGATGCCGGGCGGTCGGCCGAAATCACCACGTCCACTTGCACACTCAGCGCGCCCGAGGCGGACCGGCGCACCCGGACGCCCTCCGACGGCGCGGGGTCGGCACTGGTCAGGCGCTGCTTGCCCACCCGAACCAGCGACGAGACCAGCCCGCGCACACCGGGTTCCAGCCGGATCACGCCGGGCGTCGCGCACGCCGCCTGCGCGGCCACCGCGGCGACGACCGGCGCCTCGACGCGTACCTCGGAAAAAGCATCGGTCGTCATCGCCGCGGGCCCCCCGTTTCGTCGTCCTCGTAGATGTCCGCGACCACCAGATCCAGCGTCTCCAGCACGAGACCGACCTGGGCGGCGAGCGCGGCGCTGACCCGTTCGCGCACCAGCGGCAGCGCCTCGCCCACGGTGCTGTGCCCGAATCGGATGGCGACCGAAAGCTCGACCGCCACCACGGTTTCCCCGGCTACGCCCATGCCGACCCGGCGCACCCGGCACTGCCTGGCGCGCACGCCGGGCACCGAGTCGGCGGCATAGCGCAGCACGGTGGCGACGGCTTGCTCGCTCACCTCGACCGTGCCCGGCGCGGGGGTCGGCAAGACCAGGGTCCGCCCGCGCCGTGCCTCGGCGCGCACCGCGGACATGATGCGTCCGGTCAGATCGGAGGGTGCCGGATCCGGTTCGTCGATCAGTTCCTTGGTCGCCGCGCGCAGGGCGAGCAGGCTGTCTCTGGCCGCCCGGCAGTGCGGGCAGGTGGTCTCGTGTTCGTCGCCGAGACCGGCCTCGACCGCGTCGAGCCGATTCCAGACCTGTTCGATCTCGCGGCCGCAGGGCAGCCGGTAATCCTGTTCTGTCGTTCCGTTCACCGCCATGGTTTCATCACCTCGGACAAGTGGGCTCGCGCGCGGGCAATCCGGCCACGTACCGCCGTCGTATTCACTTCGACGATGTCGCCGATCTCCTCGTAGGTAAGCCCGTGCACCTCGCGCAGCAGCCAGCAGGCGCGCTGTTCGGGCGTGAGCAGCTGCAGCGCCTCGTTCAGCGCGGCCAATTGCGTGCTCACCTGCACCGCGTGCTCGGGCTGGGTGTCCGAGCGTGGCGATTCGGTGGTCTCCGGGTCGACCTCGACCGTTGGCTTGCGGGCCCGGATCACGTTCAGGCATCGATTGGTTGTCATGCGATAGAGCCAGCCGACGAAGGCCGCGTTTTCGTTGAGCTGCGGTAGTCGGCGCCAGGCACCGAGAAAGACCTCCTGGACGACATCTTCGGCGTCGGCGCGGTCGGCGAGCATCTTGACCGCGAGACGAAACATTCGATCCTGATAGCGCAGTACTAGCTGCTCATAGGCCCGCATATCGCCGTCGCGCGCCCTGCTCACCAGGGTCGCATCATCGGGCGCGGTCTCGGCAACCGTTTCTGTCGTGGTCACAGCACCTCCTCCACCGCTCATCAGGCAGACACCGGGGATTGGAAACCGTCACGGCCAGTATGACGTGATCGTTGTCTCATTGGTTGCTGCGTGCGCTTTTGTGCGACGGCCGTGTCAGTACGACGTGTGCATCCAACCCGGATGTGCCGTGACACAGCGGAGGTTTCGATGTCTCTGAGCGACAAGATCGGCAACAAGGTCGACGAGTTCGGCGGCAAGGCCAAGGAAGCCGCGGGCAACGCGACCGGCGACGACGACCTGCGCGCCGAAGGCAAGGCCGATCAGGTCGAATCCGCGGTCAAGGGCGCGGTGGACAACGTCAAGGACGCCATCGGCGACGCGGTGGACAAGGCGAAGAACGCGCTGGGCAAGTAGCCCGCGCGTGCGGTGTGCGGCCGCGAGTACGGCCGCACACCGCCCGGTTCGAACAGAGGTAGGACAGTGATCAATCATCGACCGACCAGAATCGCCGGTGCCGAACCGGGGACCGCGGTGCTGGCCATCGCCACCTGTCTGGCATTGACCATCGGAGTGGCGGCCATGACCGAATCCGTCGTCGCGACCGTCGCCGCCTGCGTCAGCATCGTCGCCGGGCTGGCCCTCGTGCTTGCCATCCTGCCGCACCAGGCTTGACGACCTCGACGGCTACTTTCGCGGGCTGTCAAGCGCGTCCTCGACGGCCGCGAGTGCGTCGACGGGCGTGCGGTTCTGGCCCTTCTCGTTCTTGCCGAGCTGGGGCCAACCGGACCCTTCGGGGCCGAGCAGCTGGACCCAGATCGCCCGGGTCTTGTCGAGCAGCTCGCGCTGCTCGAGCTCATTCAATGCGGACATGAATTCCTCCTCTATTCCGACGCCGCAGGCCGCGGCGAAATCCTGGGGCGAGGTGTCGTAGGCGGCATTCATGTCGCAGTCACCGAAGGGCGGGCAACCCTCGGGCAAGCCGCCGCCGAAACCCTGGCCGTCGGTGTATTGGTGGGCGAGCTGGCCCGGCAGGTTCGGGTTGCGGCCGTAACCGGCGCCGACCATGCGCAACCCGTCGGGGCGATCGGACCACATGCCGTCGAAATCGCTCCGGTTGGCGTAGCCGATAACCCGCCGCCGGTCGCCGAGCCAGTCGGCCAGATTCCAGTACGCGGCGTTGATGCCCGCGGACTGATCGCCGCCGGGATTGCCGCCCGATTCGACGTCGATCATCGTGATCATCCGCGGGTGCGGACCGCCCACCTCGGCTACCATCTCGCGGTGGGTCTCGACGGTCTCGAGCCAGTTCGGTCGCCAGTAGAAATAGACGATGAAACATGCCAGGCGGCCGGAATCGACTGCTCGGCAAGCCCATTCATAGTTCGTCGCGAAGTTCGAATCACGGAACGTGCCGTCGTTGGAGCGGAAGCTCAGAATGCCGTGCGGATAGGAATCGTCCACCGGCGATTGAAAATATGACACGTCCGCGAAAAGACTGTCGACCATGGTGATCTCCCTCGATTTCGGCTGCGGCGAAACTTCCCCCGAGCGGTTGCCGCGCCGTCGATTTCACCGGCCCGACGCGGTGAGACGTCGATGAAACGTGGGTGAAGGGCCAGGACCGGAGACTCTTCCCTGTAGAAGAACCGCCCGGCGCCCGTTCGGCGCGACGGACCAATGCTGTAGCTGGTCGGCCGCCCGCGGAAGTTGTCGGTCTGATGAGCGAACCGGGCGTTCCATTTGCTGGACCGTGGACGATAAGGACCACGTGCTCGGTTCGTCGCAGTATCTGCACGGGAGGACAGAGAGTGAACGAAACGACGATGGAAAAGGCGGCCACGGGGGGCCGCGGCGTGCTCGAGGGGGCATTTGCCCTGTTGGAGGCCCTCGCGCACGGAGACGAGCTCGGCTTGACCCAGCTCGCGTCGACAGCGGGATTACCGAAGGCCACGGCCTATCGGCTGCTCAATCAACTGGTGGTGGAAGGAGCGGTACAACGCCGCGGCGGGCGGTATCAGATCGGACCCCGGGTGTTCCGGCTCGGGCAGACCTGGCAGCCCGCGCGGTTGCTGCGGGCCGCCTCGGCCCGGCCGCTCGGGCAGCTGACGGCGGCGACGGATCGGGGTGGCTTCAGCCTCTCGGTGACCGATCGGGGGCACACCATGCTGATCGGTGGCATCGGGCGCGAGATCGACGAGGTCTTCCCGCTCCGGGCGGGGGTGCTGCTGCCCTCGGGCACCGCCGCGGAGCAGGCGCTGGCCATCGGACGTCCGAATCACGCACCGCCCGAGGGGTTCTCGCCCCGCGAGTGGAGCAGGCAGATCACGCTGACGCGGGGGCGCGGACTGGCCTACGACACCGACATGAGCCGTTTCGGGCTGGCCTGTGTCGCGGCGCCGGTGCGCGGGCCGGCGGGTGAGGTGGTGGCCGCGCTGGCGGGCACCGTTACCGAGCTGAACCGGCTGCCCGCGGTCGCCGAGGCGGTGCTGCGGGCGGCGGGCCTGGTGAGTGCGAATCTGACCAGGTTGCTCAAGTCACAAGGGGTCATATCGCTGTAGGAGGTGGGGAGCCGTCAGGACGTCGCCAAGGCAGTGGGGTGACGCCCCGACGGCTCGCCGGTCAGGCGTATGAAATGCCGCCGCACCAGACGCGGGAGATGGCGCGCGTGGCGTGGATGTCGGCCAGCGGGTCGCCGTCGATGAGGACGAGGTCCGCGCGCAGGCCGGGGGCGATGGCGCCGCGGTCGGCCAGGCCGAAGTACTGCGCGGGCAACACGGTCGCGGCATTGAGGGCCGCCACCGGCGTCAGGCCCGCGGTGACGAGCAGTTCCAGTTCGCGGTGCAACGAGTCGCCGTGCGGCGGCTGATATGGCACGCCCTGCTCGGTGTTGGCGTCGCTGCCCGCGAGGATGGGTACGCCGGCGGCGTACAGCGTCGCGACGCTGGCGAGGCTGTCGGCGAAACCGAGACGGCCCAAAGCCGTTGCGATGCCCTGCATCATGACGAGGGTGGGTGCGGCAACCCGGCGTTCCTCCGCCATCCGGTGCACGTCCTGCGCCGGTAGCTGACCGTCCGACGGAACGTGGGTGATGATGTCGGCCCCCGCGTCCAGCGCGAGGGTGTAGGCGCCGAGCGATGCCGCGTGCGCGATGACCCGAAGGTTCTTGGCATGCGCCGCCGCGACAACAGCTTTGGCGGACGCCTCGTCGGGGCCGCCCTGCCCCGGCGCTTCCAGCACGAGCTTGATGTAGTCCGACCCGGCCGCGGCGCGCTCGGCGATCATCGCCTCGGCCTGCTCGGGGCCGTGGATGACCGCGTGCTCGGCCAGGCCGGGAATGCGGGCGTGCGCACCGTCCGCGCCGATGATCGGCGTGCCCGCGCTGCGAATGTCGGTGGTACCCGGCTGGTTCCGCAGGGCCGCGAGCTTTTCGGGCGGGAAGGTGGTCATGTCCAGTGCCGTGGTCACGCCGTGCGCGGCGAGCTGGTCGAGCGATTCCATCCCGGCCAGGTGCACGTGTGCGTCGATGAGGCCGGGCAGCAGGATCGCGCCATGACCGTCGACGCTGTCGGCGCCGTCGGTGTCGGTGCCGATCACCGCCCCGTCGATCACCACTGTGGTCGGTTCGGTCAGGCCGTGGCCATTGAAGACGCGAACGTTGTACAGGGCGGTTTTACCGATCGCTGGGGAGTCGACGGTCACGCAAGCCTCCGGTGCGGATAGTCCATGCAGCGGCGGGGTGCGACCGCTCCGCTAGGGAACGTTAGTAGCCGACCGTGCATTTGTCCGCACACGAAGTGATAACGCATTGTTCTCGTTAGAGCACCTTCAGATCTCGCGCACCGGTGTTACGGCTAGTCGGCGATCCGTTCGCCGGTCACCGGATGGAACAGGTGCACCGCGGCGGCGTCGGTCACCGTCAGGCTGACGGATTCGGCCAGCTTCGCCGGAGATCTGCTCGCCGAGCGGGACACGAACATGAACGATTCGCCGTCGAGGCCGGTGACCGTCGCGGAAGGGCGGGCGTAGACGTAGGATTCGCTGCCCAGTTCCTCGACGAGTTCGACCGTGACGGCGAAACCGGTTCCGTCCCTGCGCAGTTCGAGCTGTTCGGGGCGGATGCCGACGGTGACGGTGGCCAAGTTCGCCGCGGCAAGCCGAGTCATCCGTTCGCGCGGCAATTCCACCGCGCTGCCCGCGATCTCGACGCCGCCGGAGACCAGCGGGACGGTGCACAGGTTCATCGACGGCGAGCCGATGAAACCCGCCACGAACGCGGTGGCCGGCCGGTCGTACAGCTCGGCGGGGGTGCTGAACTGCTGCAACCTGCCGTCGCGCAACACCGCGACCCGGTCACCCATGGTCATCGCCTCGACCTGGTCGTGCGTGACGTAGACGGTGGTGGTGCCGAGACGTCGCTGCAGGGCGGCGATCTGGGTGCGCGTCTGCACGCGCAGCTTGGCGTCGAGGTTGCTCAGCGGCTCGTCCATGCAGAACACCCGCGGCTCACGCACGATCGCGCGGCCCATCGCGACCCGTTGACGTTGGCCGCCGGACAGTTTCGCCGGTTTACGGTCCAGGTACGGGGTGAGGCCGAGCAGTGCGGCGGCCTCGGCGACCCGGCGTTTGCGTTCGTCCACCGGCACTTTGAGCATCTTGAGCGCGAAACCCATGTTCTCCCCGACGGTCTTGTTCGGATAGAGCGCATAGTTCTGGAAGACCATCGCGATGTCGCGATCCTTGGACGGGACACCGACCATGTCGGTGCCGTCGATGCGGATCGACCCGGCATCGATCTCTTCCAGGCCGGCGAGCATGCGCAGGGCGGTGGACTTGCCCGAGCCGGAAGGACCGACCAGGACGATGAATTCGCCGTCGGCGATATCCAGGTCGAGCGCATCGACCGCGAGCGTGTCGGCGCCGGGATAGACGCAGGAAGCCGACTCGTAACGAATGGTGGCCATGGGTTTTCCTTACTTGATGGCGCCGAACGAGAGACCGCGCACCAGCTTGTTCTGCGCGATCCAACCGGCCAGGACAACGGGCAGCGCGGTGAGCACCGCCGCGGCGGAGAGCCGGGCCCAGTACAGGCCCTCCCCCGTGATGAAGCCGACCAGGAACACCGGAATCGTCTGTGCCTGAACGGCGGTCAGGTTCACCGCGAAGAAGAATTCGTTCCAGGAGAAGATGATGCAGATCAGCGCGGTCGCGGCGATACCGGGCGAGACCAACGGCAGGATCACCTCGCGCACGCCGGTCCAGGTGCTCGCGCCGTCCATGCTCGCGGCCTCGAGCAGCTCGCTCGGCACCTCGAGGAAGAACGAGCGCATCATCCAGACCGCGATCGGCAGGTTCATCGAGGTGTAGAGGATGACCAGCGCCCAGATGTTGTCGAGCAGGCCGATGTCGCCGACGATCACGTACAGCGGCACGATCGCCGCGACCACCGGCAGCATTTTGGTGCCGATGAAGAAGAACAGCGCGTCCTGGGTTCGGCGCACCGGCCGCAGCGACAGCGCGAACGCGGCGGGCAAGCCGAGGACGAGCACCAGGATGGTCGACATCGCGGTGGCGAAGGTGGAGTTCAGCAGCGTGGTGCCGATGCCGCTGTCCAGCACCGCCGAGAACTGGTCGAGGGTCGGGGTGAAGAACAGTTTCGGCGGATCGGTGTAGGCGTCGCCCTCCTGCTTGAAGGCGGTCAGCACCATCCACAGCACCGGGAAGAAGAAGCCGATGCCGACCGCCCAGGCCAGCGCGCTCCAGCACATCCCGGCCATACTGCGGCGCTTGCGCGCCTTGACGGCGGGTTTTTCGTCGAGGGCATGGGTAGTCATGCCGCTTCCTCTTTTCCGGTGAAGGACTTGAACAGCAGCCGCAACGCCAAGGTGGCGACCACGGTGGTGGCGATGACGGTGACCACACCCATCGCGGCCGCCTGGCCGATGTCGAAGCCGAGGAACGCGCGCTGATAGATGTAGAACGGCAGGTTCGAGCTGGCGATGCCGGGCCCGCCCGAGGTCATCATGTAGACCGCGTCGAAGGTGTTGACCAGGTAGATGGCGCCGAGCACCGCGCCGAGTTCGATGAACCGGCGCAGGTGCGGCAGCGTGAGCTCGCGGAAGACGGCGAAGGAATTCGCGCCGTCGACCCGGGCGGCCTCGACGATGTCGCGGGGCATGGACTGCAGCCCGGCCAGGATGAGCAGCATCATGAACGGGGTCCACTGCCACACCAGGTCGGCCATCACGGCGGGCAGCGGATATTTACTCACCCAGTCGACCTGGCCGACGCCGAAGGGCTTCAGCACGAAATTGATCAGGCCGAAGACCGGGTCGAGCATGGTGGTCTTCCAAATGAGCGCGGCCGCAACGGGAGTCACCAGGAACGGAGTGATCAGCAGGGTGCGCACCACGCCGCGGCCGAAGAACGCCCGGTCCAGCAGGAGCGCGAACAGCAGGCCGAGGATCACCGAGATGAGGACGGTGCCGACGATCATGATCACGGTGTTGACCGCGACCTCACGGAACTGGCTGTCCCGGAACACATCCGCGTAGTTCTGCAAGCCGTTGAAATGCCGCGAGCCGGGGCGCACCAGGTTCCACGACTGAGTCGAGTAGTACAGCGTGAAGACGAACGGCACCTGGGTGACGACGAGCATGAAGATCAGCGCGGGCAGCAGCGGGCCGCGGCGACGCCAGCCTTCGGCGCGGGAGATTCGGTCGCGCCGCGAGACGAGCGGGGGCGGCGAGGCGGCCGGTGCTGCGCTGGGAGCCGCTGGGGCGGTGGTGGTTTCGGACATGGTTACTGGCTCTCTCGATACGACCGGCCGACCACCTCGGCGTACTGCTGAGCTTGGTCGAGGGCGTCGCGGACGCTGATCCGGCCGGCGACCGCGGCGCTGATCTGCTGGCTCACCCGGGTGCCGAGGTCCTGGAATTCCGGAATGGTGAGGAATTGGATGCCGGTGTACGGAACCGGTTGCACGCCCGGGTGTTCCGGATCGACGCCCGCCATCGCCGACAGGGTGAGCGGCCCGTACGCCTTCGACGCTTCCTTGTACTCCGGAATCTGGTAGGTCGACAGGCGGCTGCCCGGTGGGACGTGCGACCAGCCGAGCTTCTCGCCGACCATCTTGATGTAGGGCTTGCTGGTCATCCAGGAGACGAATTTCCAGGCTGCATCCGGCTTTTCGCTCGTCTTCGGGATGCCGAGAGACCAGGTGTAGAGCCAGCCGGAGTTGGGCTTGTGCTGGATCGGGGCGAGCGCGTAGCCGATCTTGCCGACCACCTTGCTGGACGCGGGATCTTCCAGCACGCCGACGGCCGAGGTGGCGTCGTACCACATCGCGGTATTGCCTTGCGAGAGTTGAGTGGCGCATTCACCGAAGCCGCTGGTCGCCGCGCCGGGCTCGCCGTGCTTGCGCACCAGGTCGATGTAGAACTGCACCGCGCGAACGACTTCGGGGCTGTTCAGCTCGGCGTGCCAGTTCTCGTCGAACCAGCGGCCGCCGAAGGTGTTGATCACGGTGTTGAGCGGGGCGAGCGTCTCGCCCCAGCCGGGCTTGCCGCGCAGGCAGATGCCGGAGCGGCCGTGGCCGGGGTCGTCGAGTTTCGCCGCGGCGTCGGCGACCTGGTCCCAGGTCGGTTCGACGGGCATGGTGATCCCGGCCTGGTCGAGCAGGTCCTTGCGGTACATCAGGAACGACGACTCGCCATAGAAGGGCACCGAGTACATGTCGCCCTGATACGACAACGACTTCCGCAGCGACGGAATGAAGTCCTGCTCGTCGTAGCCGGGGGTGTTGCGAGCGTGGGTCGACAGGTCGGTCAGCCAGCCGTTGGCGGCCCACTGCGGGGTCTCGTAGTTGCTGATCATCACGACGTCGAACTCGCCGCCGTGGGTGGCGACCGAGGCGGTGATCTTGGCACGCGCCTCGTTCTCCGACAGCGACACGAATTTCAGCTTGGTGCCGGGGTTTTCGCGCTCGAACTCGCCGGACAGTGCGATCGCGTCCTGCATCTGCGAGTTCGACACCATGGCGATGGTGACGGTATCGCCGCCGCCTGCGGTGAACGATCCGGCGCCAGCGCAGCCTGCCGTACCGAGCAGCACCGAAATGGCCAGTGCCAGTGTGCGTCTGCTGATCGGTCTATGCCTTGACATCGGCCATGCCCTCCTTCTGTTCCAGCAGCCACCGCGCGCATTCGATGTCGGTGACGAGGATCTTGGCCAGCCCGCCGCGCAGTACGCCGAGGGTGGCCTCGTGTTTGACCTGACCCCCGGCGATCAGCAGCGACGACGCACACCCGCGCACGGCATCGAGGGTGACCGAAACCGTGCGGGCGGCAAGCGATCCCGCGACGTCGCGGCCGTCGGCCCGGAAGAACCGGCCGCCGATCTCGCCGACCGCGCCGAGCCCGCGCAGCTCGTCGAGGATGGCGGTGTCGAGGTAGCTGCCCTCGAACAGGGTGGTCGCGGTGGACACGGTGCCGACGCCGAACATCATCACGTCGGCGTTGCGGCCGAGCGCCAGGGGGTGGCCGAGCAGCGAATCCTGTTCCAGCGCGGTCACTGTCGCGGCGTCGGCGTAGAGCGGGGCGTTCAGCCGGACCGGGGTGGCCTGCAGCACGGTGGCGCAGCGGCCGAGGGTGTAGTCGACGCCGGTTTGGTAGTCGACCGAGGTCATCGACCCGTCGAGCTGAACAACGGTGGCGCAGCGGGCGGACTTCGTGCGCAGTTCGCGGGCCACGGCGATTGTCTCTGGGCCCCAGGTGAATCCGAGCGTCGCCTGCGGTTGTAATCGACGGGCCAGCACGCTGACCGCGGCGCGGGCCAGCGGCAGCAGGCCGGAGGGGGAACCGTCGGGGACGTCGCGGAGCACGACGGCCTCGGTGAGTCCGAACGCGCGCTCGAGGTCGCTCTCGATGTCGGTGTGCACCGAGTCGCGCAGTTCGTCGGGGACGCTGATCTCGATGCGGACCAAGCCCTGCGCGCGTGCCCTGGCGATGAGCCTGCCCGCCGTCGGTCGCGAAACACCGAGCTTGGCGGCGATTTCGGCCTGCGTGGCGCCCTCGAGGTGATACAGCTGCGCGGCTCGCAATGCGAGCCGGACGTCGTCGGGCGTGCCCGGGCGGGAAGGGACGGTGGCCACACGGCCTCCTCAATGAGCCTGAGCATATGCTCAGCGTGTGAACTACTGCTCACAGAAGGTACCATCCGACGTGTGACGTACACAACACTGGCGGGGTGACTATGACTTGGGACACCAGCGTGCCGTTGCGTTCCGCGACGCTGCGGGACCTCGACTCCGGCATCGCGATACCGACCTATGACCGGACTGGAATCACCACCGGCATAGTGCATTTCGGTGTCGGCGGATTCCATCGCGCACATCAGGCGATGTATATCGACCGGCTGCTCGATGGCGGCGGCGCGCGCGAGTGGGGGATCTGCGGGGTGGGCGTGCTGCCCGCCGACCGCCGGATGCGTGACGTGCTCGCCGCGCAGGACGGGCTGTACACGCTGTCGGTGCTGGCACCGGACGGCAGCTGGAACACCCGCGTGATCGGCTCGATCGTCGAATACCTTTACGCGCCGGACGATCCCGAGGCGGTACTGGCGAAACTCGCCGATCCGGCCACCCGCATCGTCTCGCTCACCGTCACCGAGGGCGGTTACCATTTCTCCGCGAATACCGGCGCGTTCGACACCGACGATCCGGAGATCCGGGCCGACCTCGCCCCGAATGCGGTGCCGAGCACCATCTTCGGGCTGATCACCGAGGGGCTGGCGCGGCGAAGGGCGCGCGGTGTCGCGCCGTTCACGGTGATGTCGTGCGACAACATCGAGGGCAACGGGCATGTCGCGCGGGCGACGTTCAGCGCGTTCGCGGGGCTTTGCGACCCCGAGCTCGGCGACTGGGTTGCGCGGGAGGTTCGGTTCCCGAATTCGATGGTGGACCGGATCACGCCGGTGACACCGCCCGAGGCGACGGCCCAGGTCGAGCGGCGGTACGGGGTGACGGACCGGTGGCCGGTGGTGACGGAGCCGTTCGCGCAGTGGGTGCTGGAGGATTCGTTCACCCTCGGGCGACCGGATTACGGCGCGGTCGGCGTCCAGCTGGTCGAGGACGTCGCGCCCTATGAGCTGATGAAGTTGCGGCTGCTCAACGCCAGCCATCAGGCGCTCGCCTACTTCGGGTATCTCAGCGGCTATCGGCAGGTGCACGACGCGGCGCAGGATCCGGCGTTCCGCCGGTTTCTGCTGCGGTACATGGACATCGAGGCGACACCGACATTGCGGCCGGTGCCCGGGGTCGATCTCGGGCAATACAAGCACACGCTCATCGAGCGGTTCTGCAATCCGGCGATCGGCGACACGGTGGCGCGGCTGTGCGCGGAATCCTCCGATCGGATTCCCAAATGGGTGCTGCCGGTGATTCGGCAGCGGCTGGCCGAGGACGGCGAGATCGCCTGCGCGGCCGCGATTGTCGCCAGCTGGGCGCGGTACGCGGAAGGCATCGACGAACAGGGTGAGCCGATCGACATCGTGGATCGGCTGCGCGAACGGCTGGTCCCGCTGGCCCGCAGGCAGCGGGACGATCGCACCGCATTCCTCAGTGAGCGTTCGGTTTTCGGCGATCTGATCGACGAGCCACGGTTCGTGAGCGCCTATGTCGCGGCGTTGGATTCGTTGTACGCCAAGGGAGCTCGTGCCACGGTCGCGGAGTTGGCGGGTTAGGGCTATCCGGCAGTAGCAGAGCGCGGAATTGCGGGCTATGAGGACCGACTCGACGCTGATCATCGCGCCTCCGGGAGGTGACTGGATCCCGGCAGCCTGACTGCCGCGCCGAAGACCGTGGTCAACGTCGTCGAGTCGTCACTCTATGGGTAAACGGGCAGACAGCCGAATTCTCAGCGAGAGACGAAACCGCTCGGCCGCGGGAGTGGCTGGCTGGACTACTCTGTCTCCGGTTCGCGGTGCCGGTCGGATTGGTCGCCCTGGTCGGAGCGCGGCAGCAAAGTTTCCCCGGGCAGGCGGGATTGCCGCAACCCTGGTCTGACCAGCGGAGCGCCCCACTCAGCCATTCTTTCTGCCCAGTCGTGGTCGCTACCGCCGCCCCGCTGGTGGTCAGTGACGCGCGCGACGACCCTCGATTCGCCGAGAGCCCCGCCGTCACCGACCTGGGTGTAGTGGCCTACGCCGGTATGCCGTTGACCGACTCGGCCGGACATGTGCTCGGCGCGTTGTGCGCCATCGGTCACACACCGCGTGATTGGCGGACCGAGGAACTCGACGAACTGTCGTGGCTGGCCGAACGATGCTCGACCGAGCTGAGCCTGCGCCTCGCCGGACACGAGACCGCCCTCGAACGGCAGCGCACCGATACATTGCAAGGCTTGTTGGGTTCCGCGCTGCACCGATCGCAGCTGATGCTCACCGCCGCACAGTCTTTCAGCGATCTCGACTCTGTCGTCGAGTTGCGCGACCGGATCGCCGAGTTGGTGGCCGGCGACCTCAAACCCTCCCGGGTCCAACTGATCATCACCAACGAGCAGGATCCGCGCAGTACCGCTGAAGATCAATTCGATCCGACCCCGCCGGATATCGACGCCGCACCGGTTCCCGCTGGGCAATGGGGCCAATTCGACACCGGCGGCCCACTGCTGACCGCGCAGGTCGTGCGGGAAGCCCGATTGATCAGCCACGACGATCTACGCGGCGGCACGTTGGCCCCATCCGCCGCACGCGATTATCTCGACGCCGGACTGCTCGCGGTCACCGCGGCCCCCATCCTGGATATCGACGGCGTCGCGGGCGTGCTCGAATTCGCGTGGGACCAGCCGCACCAGGTTGACATCACCGAACAGGCCACCATCGTCACCATGGCCAGCTTTGTCGCCACCGCGTTGCACCGAATTCGCTTCCTGCGCAGCCGGATCGGTGTGGTCCATCAGCTACAGCAGGCCATGCTGACCGACCTGCCCGCGATCCCCGGCCTGCGACTCGGCGCCCGCTACCTGCCTGCCGAGGAAGCCGAACAAGTCGGCGGTGACTGGTACGACGTATTCACCCTGCCGTCGAGCACCGGCGCCGCGGCCACCACCGCGATCCTGGTCGGTGACGTCGTCGGCACGACATCCACGCCGCGACCATTATGGGTCAACTCCGGGCGATGCTGCGGCAAGCCTCCTGGACACAGCCCCGCCGACGCGCTGACCGCGCTGGATGGCGCGGCGGCACACCTGATCGAGCACACCACCGGCACGACCGTGCTGGCCTACCTGAGTCCCGTCGACGACGGCACCGGCCGGTGGGCGATGACCTGGTCCAACGCCGGGCATCCGCCGCCGATTGTGCTGGAACCGGATCGCGGCATCACCATCGCGACCGAGCACGACCACCTATTGGGCTATCCCGAACTGTTCGCTGCCGCGCGCACCGACCGGCGCCGCTTGCTCGCGCCCGGCTCCACCGTGCTGCTCTATACCGACGGACTCATCGAACACACCGGCACCGACTTCGATGCCGCCATCAACTCCCTCGCCGACCTCGCCGCCGACACCCGGTGTCGACGCGCCCGAGCAGCTGATCGACACCATCCTGCGCACTTTCGCCCCGCATGGCGCCCCGACGATATCGCCATTTTGGCCGTACACATCCGGTGACCGATTCAGATGGGCAGGACTCGGGTGACCGCGTGCGTTTCCCCGGCGACGGTGAACCAGATGTCGAGGGCCGAACCTGCGCGCTGGGCGGCCAGGTCGACGTGATCGCCGGACTTCAGCGGCTTCACGTATTCGATGATCGCGCGATGCGGGCCCGACTTCAGGTCGTCGTGATCGGCCAGGACTTCCTCGACGCCGCTGAGGTAGACCGCGTTGTTGACGTGATCCAGCATGTCGATATCGGTGATGCGCAGCGGGAACGGACGCCGCTGTACGTCCGGCGCCTCGATCGGCGCCGGGTCGGTGAGAGCGGCCTTCCAGCGCAGCCGGTGTTCGGTGGTGCTGGCCAGCATCGGCTCCATGAAGCGGTCGCTCATCCGAGCGGGCACGCCGGATTCGGTACCGAAATGAATCAGGAAGGCCTCGGTCTCCACCAGACCGCCGCTGCTCCCGGTGATCTGCACCCGCATGTTGCACCAGCGGGTGGACAGGCCCGAGCACCAGCGGCGCAGGATGACCCGCTCGCCGAACTGGATCGGCTTCAGCACATCCATCACCGTCCGGCGCACCACCCAGCCACGATGAGTGTCACCGTCCTCGACGGCATCGAGATGCTCGAACCCGATGTCCTGCAGATACCGGGCAATAGCATCGAGTCGAAGGCGTTGATCGCCATCGGTATCGGCGAGACGAACCGGCCACCCCGTTTCGAACGGGGTTCCGGCGGTCGGACGTTCCGGCAGCACGCTGGGAATGACCATGAACGGATAATGCCAGCCCACGCCCACCCCTCGCGCGTCGGCACGGTCAGCGCGTCACACATCTCACACCAAACCCGTACCTTTTCTCGGGAGTCGCACCCGGGTAGGGCCGAGAAGGCAGGCGCACTCGCAGTATTCCGCCACCGTCCGCGTCCGAGCGCGCCGCAGTGAATTCCCTTGATATGAACGAGCCCCGAGGCGCGGGCGGCTCGGGGCTCTTTCAACTAGGAAATTGTCAGCGCTTCTTGGAGGTGCGTTCGCGCTTTTCGCGGACGCGGACCGAGATGCGGACCGGGGAGCCGTCGAAGTTGAACTCTTCGCGCAGGCGGCGTTCCAGGAAGCGGCGGTAGCCTGCCTCGAGGAAGCCGGTGGTGAACAGGACGAACGTCGGCGGGCGGGTCGATGCCTGGGTGGCGAACAGGATGCGGGGCAGGCGGCCGCCGCGCATCGGGGGTGGGGTGGCCGCGACGACTTCCTTGAGCCAGGTGTTCAGGCGGCCGGTGGAGATGCGCTTGTCCCACGACTCGAGCGCGGTTTCCATGGCGGGCACCAGCTTCTGCACCGCGCGGCCGGTGTGCGCGGAGATATTGACCCGCTGTGCCCACGGGACGCGGACCAGGTCGCGGTCGACCTCGCGGTCGAGTTGCAGGCGGCGGTCCTCGTCGACCAGGTCCCACTTGTTGAAGGCGAGCACGAGCGCGCGACCGGAGTCGGCGACCATGCTGATCACCCGCAGGTCCTGTTCGGTGATCGGCTCGGAGGCGTCGACCAGCATAATCGCGACCTCGGAGGCATCAAGAGCCGCCTTGGTGCGCAGCGAGGCGTAGAACTCGGTGCCGTTGGCGTGCGAAACCTTGCGACGCAGGCCCGCGGTGTCCACGAACTTCCAGATCTTGCCGCCGAGGTCGACCAGCGAGTCGACCGGGTCGACGGTGGTGCCCGCGACATCGTGCACGACCGAGCGCTCGTCGTCGGCCAGCTTGTTCAACAGGCTGGACTTGCCGACATTGGGCTTGCCGACCAGTGCGACGCGACGCGGACCGGCGCCGCCGGTGCCCTCGCGCGGGGTTTCCGGCAGCACGGCGAGCACGTCATCGAGCAGATCGCCGGTGCCACGACCGTGCGCGGCGCTGACCATCCTCGGCTCACCGAGACCCAGCGACCACAGTGCGGCGGCCTCGGATTCGACCTTCTGATCGTCGACCTTGTTGGCGACCAGGATGACCGGAATCTCGGAGCGGCGCAGCTTCTTCACCGCGGCCTCGTCGGTGGCGGTGGCGCCGACCACCGCGTCGACCACGAGCAGGATCGCGTCGGCGGTCTGCATGGCCACCTCGGCCTGGCGGGCCACCGACTGCTGCAGGCCCTTGGCGTCGGGCTCCCAGCCGCCGGTGTCCTGCACCAGGAAGCGGCGCCCGGACCAGTTGGCCTCGTAGGAGATTCGGTCACGGGTGACGCCGGGGATGTCCTCGACGACGGCCTCGCGGCGGCCGATGATGCGGTTCACCAGGGTCGACTTGCCGACATTCGGGCGGCCGACAACGGCCACCGTCGGCATCGCCAGAACTTCTTCGCCCGCGAACTCGCCATCGAGATCGGTGAGCTCCCAGTCGGTTTCGTCACTCCAGATGCCGTCGCCGGCCATTACGTCTTCAGTCACTGCGGACCTCCCGTCCTGGTCGCCGAAATCTGCTGCGCGACAACGCGATACAGCTCGTCGATGACCTCATCCATGTTCAGGTCGCTGGTGTCGACCAGCACGGCGTCGTCGGCCGGACGCAGTGGGGACACCTTGCGGGTGGAATCGAGATTGTCGCGCCGCTGCACATCGGCGAGCACGGCCTCGAAGTCGTCGCCGCGGCCTTCGGCGATGTTCTGCTGGTTGCGCCGGTGGGCGCGGGCCTCGGCCGAGGCGGTCAGATAGATCTTGGCGTCCGCGTCGGTCAGCACCACGGTGCCGATGTCACGGCCCTCGACCACGATTCGCTGTGCGGCCGTGGCGATTTCGCGTTGCAGCGCGACGAGCAGATCACGGACCTCGGACACCGCCGAAACCGCGGAGACCGCCTTGGTGACCGCGTCGCCGCGGATCTCCGACGACACATCCTCACCGTCGAGCTGGATCACCTCACGACTCGGATCGGTACCGATGGACAGCGGCAGCTCCTTGACGGCCGCACCGATGGCGGCGGCGTCGGTGAGCTCGACGCCTGCCCGCAGCACGCGCAGCGTCGCGACCCGGTACATCGCGCCGGTGTCCAGGTAGCGGGCGCCGAGCCGGGTGGCGAGGCGGCGCGAAACGCTGGACTTGCCGGTGCCGGACGGGCCGTCCATCGCGACGACGAGCGGACTGGTCCCCGACATCTGCCGGGGCGCCTCGACCGGAATCTCCACACCCATCACAACGACACCGCCTCGTAGAGTTTGCCGATTTCACCGCGACCGAGCACACGCAGCGTGCCGGGCCGTTGGTCGCCGAGCGCGACCGGACCGATATTGGTGCGCACCAGCCGGCTCACCGGATGGCCGACCGCGTCGAGCAGCCTGCGCACGATGTGCTTGCGCCCTTCGTGCAATACCAATTTCACGAGGGAACGTCCCTCGTTGATTTCGAGCACCTGGAAGCTGTCGACCTTGGCCGGGCCGTCCTCGAGCTCGATGCCGTCCTTGAGCTTCTTGCCGATCCCCTTGTGCACCTCGCCGTTCACCGTCGCCAGGTAGGTCTTGGAGACCTCGTAGGACGGGTGCATCAGCCGGTGCGCGAGGTCGCCGTCGTTGGTGAGCAGCAGCAGACCCTCGGTGTCGGCGTCGAGGCGGCCGACGTGGAACAACCGCTGGCCGGCCGCGATGCGCTCGGCGACGATGTCACCGACGCAGGGGCGGCCAAGATCGTCGGACATGGTGGACTGCCAGCCCTTCGGCTTGTTCAGCACGATGTGCACCAGCTCGGAACGCACCATCACCCGGGTGCCGTCGACCCGGACCACGGCGACTTCAGGGTCGATGCGCAGGCCCTGTTCGACCACGATGGCACCGTCGACCTCGACGCGACCCTGGGCGATCATCTCCTCGGCGGCGCGGCGCGAGGCCACCCCCGCCTTGGCGAGGACCTTCTGCAAGCGTTCGCCTTCGCCCCACGGCATTTTGGCGTGGCCCTCTGCGGCGACCGGTTCGACGTGCTGGCGCTTGGCGGGCTTGGCGTTGTTGAGCAGGGGTGCGGACTGGGTCTGCTTCTGCGGCTTGGGGTTCTTCTTCTTGCCGGTCGGTGCGGACTGGGTGGCACCGCGCTGCGGGAAGGCGCCGGTGCCGTGTCCGGTGGAGCCTTGTGCGGCACCACGGTAGGAGTTGCCGGTCTGGGCGTTGCCGTTCTGGCCCGAGTTGCCGTCGAAGCGGCCGCGGTAGGCGTTGCCGCCGGAGCCCGCCTCGCTGCGGTCGCGGTAGGCGTTGCCGCCCTGCGCGGAGCCGCTGTCGGTGCGGCCACGGTAGGCGTTGCCACCGGAGCCCGCCTCGCTGCGGTCGCGAGAGGTGTTGCCGCCCTGCGCACCGCGATAGGAGCTGCCTTGGGCGTTGCCGTCACGGGTGCCGCGATAGGAGCTGCTGCCTTGGGCGTTGTCATTGCGGGTGCCGCGATAACCGCCGCCCTGCGCGCCCTCGGAACGGCCGCGATACGCGTTGCCGCCCTGCGAAGAGCCGCCCTCGGAACGGCCCCGGTATCCGCTGCCACCCTCGGAACGGTCACGGTAAGAACCGCCGCCCTGCGCGGAGTTGCCGCGATAGCCGCCCTGCGCGTTGCCATCTCGCGTGCCGCGGTAGCCGCCCTGCGAGGCGCCCTCGCTACGGCCGCGATACGTGCTGCCGCCCTCGGAACGGTCGCGGTAGGAGCCTGGTGCGGAGCCGCGGTCGTTACGGCCGCGGGAGGTGTTGCCGCCATCGGAGCGGTCGCGATAGCCGCCGCCCTGCCCGGAGTCGCCGCGATATGCGTTGCCGCCCTGGGCGTTTCCACGGGAGGAGCTCGACGGCGCCGCGCCGCGGTAGCCGCCTTCGCCGCGGTCGGTCCCCCTTCGAGCAGCGCCTGCGCCTCTTACGGGCCGCTGCTGCTCGTCATTGCGTTTCCTGCGATCCGGTGTGCCATCTCGGCGAGCGGAAGTATTCATTTTGTCCTGTCAATCCTCGCTGCCAAGGTCCAAGTCGGCCTCGGCGGGTTTTTTCAGCCTGGTGTAACGGGGGTCCGTATCCAAGCTCTCGTTGATCTCATCGATCAGGTCGACGCCCGGGAGCAGGGGCGCCAGCGGCGGCAAATCGGTCAGCGACGCGAGTCCGATCCGTTCCAGGAACAGCTCGGTCGTGCAATACATCGTCCCGTTGGTTTCCGGGTCGACGCCTGCCTCGGCAAGCAGGCCCCTGGCCAGCAGCGTGCGCATCACCCCATCGACGTTCACGCCGCGCACCGCACTGACCCTGGTCCGAGTCACCGGCTGACGGTATGCCACCACCGCCAGAGTTTCCAACGCCGCCCGCGTCAGTTTGGTGCGGGCGCCATCGAGCAGCACCCTTTCAACATATGGCGCGTACTCGCTGCGAGTATAGAAGCGCCAGCCGTCCCCGACGAAACGCAGATCGATCCCACTGCCCCGCGCGGACAGTTCCGCACGCATCGCACGCAACACCTCGTCCACCCGCTCGGTGGTGTCGTCCAAGGCCGCCGCCAGCTGCTCTACCGGGGCCGGAGCATCGACAACAAGCAACATCGCCTCCAACGCCGACCGGAATTCGGCGTCCTCGAGATGCTCGGGGGTGAACTCCGCCACTGTGTCTTTGGCGACCGTGTCTTTTGCGACTGGTGTCGCGTCGTAGGCAGCGGGGTTCGCGTCGTCGGCCGCCGGAGTCGGGGTGCCGACAGCCGGGGTCGCTTCGTCGGCCGCCGGAGCCGGGATGTCACCAGCTGAAGTCGCGTTATCAGCGGCCGGAGTGGTGTCGCCGACCGCCGAAGTCGCACCATCAGCCGCCGATATCACGTCGTCAGCGGCCGAGGTCGCGGTGTCAGCAGCGCGGGTCGCGGAGGTCTTGGCCTCGGCAACCCAAGTCGCATCGTCTGCCACTGAAGTCGTGCCATCAGCGACGGACTCCTTCTTCGGTGCTGCGGCATCACTCGAGGCGACGCTCGCGGGTGCCGGGGCGGCTGAGTGGCCGACCGCGTCGGTGTTCTCGCGGACGGTTTCGGTCGCGTCGGCTTCGAGGTTCGTGGTGTCCGCGACCTCGGCGTCCACGGAGTCGTTCACCCGTAGTCCTCCTCGATAGTAAGGTCCTGCTCGGCGTCCGGGACGTCGTCGCCGATCCAGCTGACCGACAGTTGGCCGAGCGGGTCGGGCTGGTCGAACTCGATCGTTTTGCCGCGGTAGAGCTCGAGCAGGGCCAGGAAGCGGGCGACGATCTCGATCGGCTCTGCGCAGTCGTCGACCAGTTGGCTGAAGGTGGTCCAGCCACCCTTGCCTGCCAGTTTCAACCGTTCGAGCACGAGCGCGGCCTGCTCGGCAACCGAGATGCTGTGCGCGTGCAGGTGGTCGAGCCCGACCCTCGGCACCGGGCGCGGCCGGAAGGCGGCCGCGGCGATCGCGGCCAATTCGTGAGCGTCTACTCCCAGCGTAACCTCGGGCAGCAGGTCGGCGAAGCAGTCCTCCAGGCCGACCGCGCGCGGGTATCGTCGCAGCGCAACGGCCTCCAGTTCGCCGAACAGCTCGGCCACCTGTTTGAACGCGCGATATTGCAGCAAGCGCGCGAAGAGCAGATCGCGCGCCTCGAGCAGTTCGAGGTCCTCGGCGTCGGTCATCTCCCCAGACGGCAGCAGGCGCGCCGCCTTGAGGTCCAGCAAGGTGGCTGCGACGACCAAGAATTCGGTGGTCTGGTCCAGAATCTTGTCGGCACGCAGTTTCATCGTTGCGTCATCGGACAGCGCCGCGGTCAACGCCTTGGTGTAGGCGATGAATTCATCGGTGACCTGGTGCAACGCCACCTCGGTGACGTCGAGCTTGCGCGAACTGATCAACGTCAGCAGCAGATCGAACGGCCCCTGAAAGTTGCTCAGCCGCAGATGAAATCCGGACTTTTTCTCGTCCTCGGGCGCGGCGCCGTCGACGGCGGCACCGCCGCCGTCCGAGCGCGCAGCATCACCGGGCACGACCGCGTTGCCAGCGGTCACGACCGCTGCATCATCGGGCATGGCCGAGTTATCGGTGGTCACGACCGCTGCGTCACCGGACATGGCCGAGTTGCCTGCGGGCACGCCCACGGCATCACCGGGCACAATCGCGTTGCCAGCGGGCACGACCGCGTTGCCACCGGCCACAGCCAAGTTGTCGGCGGTCGCGGCGGCGTCATCACCGGACACGGCCGCGTCGTCGCCGAGCACTACCGCGTCGCCAGCGGACACGACCGCGGCATCATCGGGCACAGCAACGTTGCCAGCGGTCACTGCCGGAGCGTCGACTAACTCAGTCTCGTCCGCGCCGCTGGATTCGGCCGCGCTCTCAAAAGCTCCGGCCGGCGTGACCGCATCGTCTCGCACGACGGGTTCGTCGGCGACCGCCGCGTCGACGACATCGTCCGCAGCGGTCGGCTCCGCAGCGGAGTATGGCTCGTCGGGCATCTTGACATCATCGAGCACGGGGGTGGCGTGGGATGCGTTCAGGTCCGGGGGTGTGGCCGGTTCGTCCGGATCGTGGGCGCGCGCCGAGGCTCGCTCCAAGAGGTCGCCCAACGGATGGTCGTCGCCGGGCGCGACCCCTTGGCCGGTCGAATGGTTGGTAGCGGGTGGCGCGGCGTCGGTGCCGCCGATCACCGGCCCGACCGGTGGATGACTTCCCGCGCCATCGCCCGATATGCCTCGGCTCCACCGGATTTCGGTGCCCACGTGGTGATCGGCTCGCCCGCGACGCTGGCGTCCGGGAAGCGGACGGTGCGCGAGATCGCGGCGTCGTAGACCAGGTCGCCGAACACCTCGACGACTCGTGCCATCACCTGACGCGAATGCAATAGTCGGGCGTCGAACATGGTGACCACTATCCCGTACAGGCTCAGCCTGGGGTTCAGCCGGTCGCGCACCTTTTCCACGGTGTCGTTGAGCAGTGCGAGCCCGCGCAGCGAAAAGTACTCGCATTCCATCGGAATGATCACACCGTCCGAACAGGCCAACGCATTGACGGTGAGTAAACCGAGCGAGGGCTGGCAGTCGATGATGATGTAGTCGTACTTGTCCCGAATGGGATGCAGTGCGCGGCCGAGCGAATGTTCGCGGCCGACCTCGTTGACGAGCTGGATTTCCGCCGCCGACAGATCGATATTGCTGGGCAGCAGATCCATGTTCTCGACCCGGGTCGGCATCAGCACGTCGTCGATCGAACCCTTGGAACCGACCAGCAGGTCGTGCACGGTCAGATCGAGATCATGGTGGGCCACACCCAATCCCGCGGACAGCGCGCCCTGCGGGTCCAGGTCGACCAGCAGCACCTTGCGCCCGTATTCGGCCAGCGAGGCGCCGAGGTTGATGGTGGAGGTCGTCTTGCCGACGCCGCCCTTCTGGTTGCACATGGCGACGATGAGGGCATCGCCGTGCCGCTCGAGCGGTGGCGGGTCCGGCACGAGGCGCAGCGGGCGCCCGGTGGGCCCGAGTGCCGCGTCTTCCGGAACCGGTTCGGCCCCGGTGCCCCACAGGGTTTCGGCCGCGGCCTCCGAGTACGGACCGGTGCGCTGCCCCGTGCGCGGCTCCGCCCCAGCACCCATCGGCGGCTCTGCCGCTTCGGCTGATGTCACGATCCGCTGCTCCTTATACGTTCCTGCCCGTTGCCTCGCCGAGCGTAGCGAGGCCGATCAGGCCCGACCCTCGCTTTCGTACGGTCCGACTCCCGATAGACGCTACCGCTTACGAGGGTGCAAGTACCGCGACGCGCGCGGCGTGTTCGCAGCACCACGCCGTGCCGCGAACAGCACGACGCTACCGCGTATCGCTCAGCGCCACTCCGGGTCACCGTCGAAATGCACGTCGAAGCGGTCGTGCAACTCGTCCATGCTGTCCCGTTCCGCCTCCCCACGGGCGATCCGGCCGAGCTGCCGGAAATATTCGAAACGCACGATACCTGGTGTCAGCACAGCGAAGAACTCCGCGGGCCCGGCCGAGGACGCGCCGAAAGCGTGCACCGTCCCCGGCGGGACGACAACGAGTCCTCCCTTGCGCACCTGATCATCTGGTGGCGGCGTTGTCGAGAGTTCTTTGCACCCATGCTTCTTCCTTCACACCGAGGAAGACCTATCTGTCGCTGGGTCGCTGGCTGCTGTTGAGGGGTTTGATGCGGGGTCAGCGGGCGCGGGGGTGGGCGGTGGCCCAAACTTCGCGCAAGGTGTTGACGGTGACTAGCGTGTAGATCTGGGTGGTGGTCACCGAGGCGTGGCCCAGGAGTTCTTGGACCACGCGCACATCCGCGCCGCCGTCGAGCAGGTGTGTGGCGAAGGAGTGACGCAAGGTGTGCGGCGAGACGGTGGCGCCGATGCCCGCGCGTTCGGCGGCGGTTTGCAGCACCTGCCAGGCACTTTGCCGCGACAGCCGACCGCCACGCGCGTTGAGAAACAGCGCGCCCGCATTACCTTTTCCGCTCGCGGCGAGCTTGGGCCGCCCCCGCACCAGGTACGCATCGACCGAGGCCAACGCGGGCCTGCCGATCGGCACCATGCGCTGTTTGCCGCCCTTGCCGTGCAGCACAACGGCACGTTCGTCGGTGTCGATATCGTCGACGTCGAGGCCGACCATCTCGGAAATCCGTGCGCCCGTGGAGTAGAGCAGTTCCAGCAGCGCGCGGTCGCGCAGACCGCGTGGGCCGCCGTCGGTGCCGGGCGCAGCATCGGGATTGTGCACCGGACCGCCGCCCGCGGCCTCCAGCAACTTCAGCACTTGGTCGTAGGGCAGCGCCTTGGGCAGCCTGCGACCCGGCGCGGGCGGTTTCACCGCGTGCGCGACATCGGTGGTGGTCATCCCCTCGGCCGCGGCGAAACGGTGCAGCCCACGCACCGCGATGAGCGCGCGAGCGACCGAACTCGCGGCCAGCGGCGGGAATTCGGTGCCGCCCGCCCGCAACGCCATGGTGAACTCGGCGACGTCGGCCTCGGCGACCTGATCGAGCGCGGCGATACCGCGCCCGGTCAGGAAGTCGAGATACCGGCCGAGATCACGCCGGTAGGCGCCGAGGGTGTTGCGCGCGGCGCCGCGCTCGACCGCGAGATGGTCAAGGTAGGCGTCCAATTCCCGCGCGAGCACCCGCGGCCCCCGTCAGTCCGCGGACTTCGCGGCGGCCTTGCGGCGCAGGAACGCGGTGGGCTGCCCGGGCCATGGCGCGTCGGCGGGCCGTAGCTCGGTGTTGCCCGCACGGGCCGCGGCCAGCGCGAACACACCGGCCACGGCGGTCGCGTTGACGATCTCCCCGGCCAGTGCCGCGCGCACGGCCTCATCGACCGGCATCCGCACCACCTTCAGGTCGGCCTCCTCGAATTCCGGCTCCGGCCGGTCGGTTTCGTAGAGCCCGCGGGCGCAGTACACCCGCAGCGCCTCGTCGGTGAACCCCGGCGAGAGCGCCACGTCCACCAGCACGTGCCATTCGCGGGCGGCCAGCCCGGTCTCCTCGGCGAGCTCGCGCCGCGCGGCGACGAGCGGGTCCTCGCCGGGCAGGTCGAGCAGGCCGGCGGGCAGCTCGAGCAGCCGCCTGCCGATCGGATGCCGGTACTGATTGATCAGCACCACATTGTCGTCGTCATCGATCGCCGCGACGGCGACCGCGCCGTGATGCTCGATCACCTCACGCTCGGCGACCTTGCCGCCGGGCATCCGCACCTGATCGAGCCGCAACGCCAGGATGGCGCCGCTGTAGACGGTCTTGCTGGACACGGTCTCGAAATCGTGGCCGCCCGCTTCGGTGCCACCGTCCTGCGTCATCGCCTTACGCCTGGTCCGCCGCGCTCGCGAATTCCTCGTCCGGGATGTCGACCGGAAGGCGCTCGGCGAGCTTGTATTTTAGTGCCGCCGCGACGAGCGCCGCGAACAGCGGGTGCGGGCGGGTCGGGCGGCTCTTGAGCTCCGGGTGCGCCTGGGTGGCGACGAAGAACGGGTGCACGTCGGCGGGCAGTTCGACGAACTCGACCAGGTGCCCATCCGGCGAGGTACCGCTGAACCGCAGACCGCTCTTGGCGATCCGGTCGCGGTAGGCGTTGTTCACCTCGAAGCGGTGCCGGTGCCGCTCGGACACCTGCTCGCTGCCGTACGCCTGCGCGACCACCGAACCCTTCGCCAGGGTCGCGGGGTAGGCGCCGAGACGCATGGTGCCACCGAGGTCGGCCTCCCCCGCGACGGCCTGTTCCTGATCGGCCATCGTTGAGATGACGGGATGCGGTGTGTCCGGCTCGAATTCGGCCGAGTTGGCCTCGGCCAGACCGACCGAACGCGCCGCCTCGATGACCACGCACTGCAGTCCGAGGCACAGTCCGAGCAGCGGAATGCCGCGGGCGCGGGCGTAACTGATGGCGCCGACCTTGCCCTCGATGCCACGAATGCCGAAGCCACCGGGGATCAACACCGCGTCCACGTCACGCAGCGCGGCCTGCGCACCGGCCGGGGTCTCGCACTCGTCCGACGGCACCCAGCGGATGAGCACCTTGGCCCGCGAGGCGAACCCGCCCGCGCGCAACGCCTCGGTGACCGACAGGTAGGCGTCGGGCAGGTCGACGTACTTGCCGACCAGCGCGACCTCGACCGTCTCGCGCGGCGAGTGCACCCGGTCGAGCAGGTCGCCCCACACGGTCCAGTCCACGTCGCGGAACGGCAGCCCGAGCTTGCGCACCACGTAGGCGTCGAGGCCCTCGCGATGCAGCACCCGCGGGATGTCGTAGATCGACGGCGCGTCCGGGGTGGAGATGCAGGCGTCGACATCGACGTCACACATCAGCGCGATCTTGCTCTTGAGCGCCTGCGGCACTTCACGATCGCAGCGCAGGATCAGCGCGTCGGGCTGGATGCCGATACTGCGCAGCGTCGCCACTGAGTGCTGGGTCGGCTTGGTCTTGAGCTCGCCGGATGGGGCGAGGTAGGGCACCAGCGAGACGTGCAGGAAGAAGACGTTGTCGCGGCCGACATCGTGCCGGATCTGGCGAGCCGCCTCGAGAAACGGCTGCGACTCGATATCGCCGACGGTGCCGCCGATCTCGGTGATCACCACGTCGGGAGTCTGGTCGTGCGCGTCCGGCGCGCTCATGGCGAGCACCCGGTTCTTGATCTCGTCGGTGATGTGCGGGATCACCTGCACCGTGTCACCGAGATATTCGCCGCGGCGTTCCTTGGCGATGACTGTCGAATAGATTTGCCCGGTCGTGACATTCGCGTCCCGGGTCAGGTCCCTGTCGAGGAACCGCTCGTAGTGACCGACATCCAGATCGGTCTCGGCCCCGTCCTCCGTCACGAAAACCTCTCCATGCTGGAAGGGGTTCATGGTGCCGGGATCGACGTTCAAATACGGGTCGAGTTTCTGCATCGTGACGCGCAGTCCACGCGCCGTCAACAGCTGACCGAGGCTGGAGGCGGTAAGACCTTTACCCAATGAGGAGGCGACTCCACCGCTGACGAAGATGTGCTTCGTGGCCGTTCGCGCCTGATTCCGTGTATGACCCACGGGTCTTCACGGTAACACGGATCAGGCGTCCAGTTCTAACGGCGCGCTGAATATTTGCCCGCGCGGGCGCAGCACCTCAACGCGGCGCGGAGGCCAATGTGAGCGAGGTCGCCTTCTCGCCGGTGCCGTATCGGCCGGTGCCGCCGTTTAGTTGCTCGCTCAGGGCGAGCACGGTGGTGACGCGGCCGATTTCCCGGTCGAGGTTGTCGACGGTGCTGACGGAGGTGGCGAGTGGGCCGTCGGAGCGGACGATGGCCAGCGGGCCGGGGTTCTCGGCGGCGCCGGAGCGTCCGGCCAGCACGACGCCTGCGCCGCGACCGCGCAGGGCACCGGCGAAGCGCGCGATGTTCGCACCCTGGCTGTTGTCGCCGGACTTGGCGCCGTTGCCGGTGATCACGACCGCCGACTGGGCCGGGCGCACCGGGGTGTCGCCGTAGGCGAGGAAGCCGCCGCCGCGCAGGGTTTCCAGGACCAGGCCCAATTCCTGTGGGGTGCCACGGGTTTGCCCGTTGGCCGGATCGAGCAGCACGACCATGCCGAGTAGGTCGCCGGCCATGCTGCCTTGATCGACTGCGCCGGTGCGCAATTGGGCACCCGCGGGGATGACGTTGGTGACGGTGGTGCGCATCCGGTCGCCCTCGGTGGCGTCGACGAAGGCGTCGGTGAGCGAGATCCGGCCGGTGATGGTGGCACCCGAGGTTTCGAGGGACTTGGTCACGCCCTCGATGTCGGCGGGATCGGCGTCGGGGGTGGTGAACACCGCGACGGTGCGATTGGCCAGGGTGCCGCCGAGGATGCGGCCCGCGGCGCCCGCGATGAACCGGTCGGCCGAGTTCAGCTGATCGGTGAGACGGCGGTTCTGGTCGGAGACGGTGTCGACCTGTTGCCGCAGATCCGACTTGTCCGCGCGCAGACCCGACAGCAGATCCGCCGCCAGCGTCTGCGAGCCGAGCACCACGCCGATGGCGAGGGCCAGGAAGATCGCCACGATCGAGACGGCGTGCTGGCGTAACGAGATCATCGTTCTCCCTTGATCATTTGTCGCCCGCGCCGACCAAGCCCTGCGCCCACAGCGCGAACCGGTCCCAGGTGTCGGCGGCCCAAGCGATGGCGTCGGTGCCGGTGTTGGAGGCGAGCAGCACCACGATCACCGCGATCAGGGCGGCGAGCACCACCAGCGCGATGCCGATGCCCGACACCCGGTTTCGGTACAGCGTGGCGACGGCCTTGGCGTCCATCAGCTTGGTGCCGAGCTTGAGCCTGGTGAGGAAGGTCGCCGGATTGCTCTCGCGGCGGCTGCGGTCGAAGAAGTCGTCGAGCGTGGCGGCCGCGCCCGCGGTGACGATCAGCGACGCGCCGTGATGGTGCGCCAGCAGCAGCGCCAGGTCGGCGGGTGCACCGGAGGACGGGAAGGTGGTCGCGCCGATGCCGAGATCCTGGATGCGTTCCAGGCCCTTGGCGTGGCCGTCGGTGTCGGCGGGCAGGATCACCTCGGCACCGCATTTCAGGGTGGCGGAGGTGATCTCGTCCGGATCGCCGACGATGAGGTCGGGACGGTAACCCTGCTTCATCAGGGTGTCGGCGCCGCGGCCGACGCCGACCATGATCGGCACGTACTCCTTGATGAACGGCTTGAGCCGCTTCAGGTCCTCGGCGTGGTCAGGGCCGTCGGCGACCACCACCACGTGCCGATGTTTCATCGATAGTTCCAGCTCCGGTACGCCGATGCCGTCGATCAGCAGCGCGCTCTCGGTGCGGATGAACTCGATGGTGTTGCCCGCGAACGCCTCCAGATGATCGGCCAGCCCGTTGCGCGCCTCGATCATCCGTTCGGCGATATCGGAATCGGTGAGCTCGATGCCCTTGACCAGGACCTCGGGCTCCTTCTTGATCACCTTGTCGGCGTAGATGACGCCCTCGTCGATGCGGACCTTGACGCCGTCCTTGATCTTGCTGAACGCGTCCGAACTCACCGTGTCCAGCAGCAGGATGTTGTTCGCCACCAGCACTTCCGGGCCCAGATTGGGATAGCGGCCGGATATCGATGGCGAGGTGTTGATCACCGCGACCACCCCCGCCTCGACCAGCCGATCGGCGGTGAGCCGGTCCAGGTCCATCTCGTCGAGCACGACGACATCGCCTGGTCCGACGCGTTTCAACAGGCGCCGGGTGTTGCGATCCACTCGGGCTATCCCGGAGAGGCCGGGCAGCGTTTCGGTGTTCCTCGACAACAACGCCAGCATCTTCATGGCCTCGATGCTGCCCGCAAACCCTCAACCGTTGGTGGAGGCGCGCCGTTGGCCTACCACATACATCACTGTGACAACAGTGACACGACACACGACACGCGGAAGAACTCGTTGCAGCGTGTCAAACGTGGCGGACGTCACAAAAGGCTCGTTAATTCGCGCGCCTAACGAGCGGGACCGCTACCGTTTCGTTACCGTCGACCAGCCCGACGACATCTCGACGTGACGTGACAAAGGACGACTGCGTGATGTGCCTCGAAATAGCCAGGGAAACCGGGCTTTTGCGCCGAAGACCAGACATTTTTCCGATAACAGCAGCTTCTGGACAATGCCGACAAATGCGGTCGAGCCGATGAGCAGGCATCGGACTCTTGCTGCCGATCGGCGATTTGCGGCCGATCCGCGCAATTCAGACAGTGGTCAGCAAAGTTACAGCTACGTACCGGGTGCGGTCGATTCGTGGCCGTCGCCAGCGGAGCAGTGGTCGCCGGAGGAGCAGTGGTCGGTCGAGGATCAGTGGGCACCGGACGATCAGTGGGCGCGGCCCGCGGATCAGTGGCCGTCGGCGGTGGACCAACGCGGACTCTCGGGCGATCGGTGGCCGTCGGCGGATCCGCGGCAGCGATCAGGCAATTCGTGGCCGTCCGCCGACCAGCGGACACGGCCAGGTAATGCATGGCCATCCACGGATCAGCGGACACGGCCCCGTGATTCGCGGCCGCTCGCCGATCAGCAGCCGCTGTCGGACGACTTGTGGGCGTCCGAGGATCAGTGGGCGCAGTCGAGTAATGAATGGGACCGGTCGAGTGATGAGTGGGCGTGGTCGAGGGACGCCCAGCCGTCGGCAGATCCGCAGCCATCGCCGGTCGCTGACCTTCCCGTTCCCCCCAAGCGCCGCGGCGGCAGGCATCGCATGCCCGCACCGCCTGCCGCGCTGAAGGGCCGCGCCGCCATCATCGCGGTTGCCGCCGGTGCGCTCGTGGCCGCCGGCCAGAACATTTCGACCGGCGGCGACAAACCTCCAGTGGAAACCGTGGCCCCGATGGCGCTCGGCCAGCCGCAGGCACAGCTCACCGAACCTGCCGCCACCGAGCCCGGACTGCTCGACGAGGGCCCACTCGACCTAGGCCAATTCAGCGACATCCTGAGCAACGGCAGCAAGGTCGCCGACGAGATGTCGGCCGAGGCCGCCGCGAAACTGCGCCCGCTGTTCATGAAGTTCACCTCCGGCACCTTCACCTCCGGCTACGGAATGCGCTGGGGCGCACTGCATCCGGGCGTGGACATCGCCGCCCCCATCGGCACCCCGATCGTCGCGGTGGAGGACGGCACCGTCATCAGCTCGGGACCGGCCGCCGGGTTCGGCATGTGGGTGCGCTTGCTCGGCGACGACGGCACGATCACGGTGTACGGCCACATCAACACCTCGCTGGTCAACGTCGGTCAGCGGGTAATGGCGGGCGACCAGATCGCCACGGTCGGCAACCGCGGCGAAGCCACCGGACCGCACTGCCACTTCGAGGTCTGGCTCAACGGCACCAACCGCATCGACCCACTCCCCTGGCTCGCCACCCGCGGCATCAGCCTCGGTCCCGAGCGAGACTGACCAGCCCCGAGCAAGCCGTCCATACATCGGGCGAACTGTCTGTGACACCGGTTACATGGGCGCACGGCACTCCAAGGTAGTACCTATATGCTGCCCGTCACAGGTAACTCGAAGAGGAGACCCCCATGGCCAGCACGACCGTCGACGCCGTCATCGCCGCCCCGCGTGATGTGGTGTATCGGCTCTTCGCCGACCGCGAGAGCATCAGCCCGTACCTTCCGATCCAGGTCAAGCTGACCAAGCCGGGCCTGACCGAGCGCGAAGGGGTCGGCGCGCAGCACCTGCTCGGCGTCGGCCCGGTCGGCATCACCGAGGAGATCACCAAGCTGGTCCCCGGCGAGCGGATGGAATACAAGATCGTCAAGGGCGCCCCCGTAAAACGGCACGTCGGCGTGGTCACCTTCACCGACGCCGACAACGGCACCCTCGTCTCCTACACCATGGAGTCCGACCCCAGCCTCCCCGTGCCCGCCAAGGTCCTGGAGTTCGGCCTGAAGAACCTCATCACCCAGTTCATCAAGGCAGCCCAGAAGGCCGTGCGCTAGCTCGCGCACCAGCCGCACACCTTCTGATTCCCCGCACATCGACTTGCCGCGCTGACACGCGTGCGGATGTCAAAAGGTGTGCGGCAGTGGGCTAGACCGTCACGCCCGACTTCTCCGCCCGGCGAAGGCCCGGAATCCCTCCGCGTGCGCTCCGCCAGCGGCCCGCCCGCTGCATCAACAGCCGCACAACCTTCTGGCTCCCCGCACACCGACTTGCCGCGCTGACACGCGTGCGGATGTCAGAAGGCGTGCGGCAGTGGGCTAGACGGTGGCGCCGGACTTTTCGGCGCGGGCCAGGTCCAGGAGTTCTTCGGCGTGGGCTCGGCCGGTTTCGGTGTCGTCGAGGCCGGCCAGCATGCGGGCCAATTCGATGACGCGTTCGTCCTTGGTGAGGGCGTGGACGCCGCTGTTGACCTTGCCCTTGCCGTCGTCGGACTTGTCGACCACCAGGTGGGTGTCGGCGAAGGCCGCGACCTGGGGCAGGTGGGTTACCACGATGACCTGGTGGGTGCGGGCCAGGCGGGCAAGGCGACGGCCGATCTCGACCGCGGCACGGCCGCCGACACCGGCGTCGACCTCGTCGAACACCATGGTCGCGCCGTGATCGGAGCTGGCGAGCACGACCTCGAGTGCCAGCATCACCCGGGAGAGCTCACCGCCGGATGCGCTCTTGCTCAACGGAAGTGACTGCGCACCGGAGTGCGCGGACAACCGGAATTCCACCTCATCGATGCCGGCCGACCCGGCGTGCACGTCCTGTCCGTCGATGTTCAGCGGCGCGGAGTCCTGCGGCCCAGCGGGCATCGGCCGGACCTCGACCTCGAGCCGGGCCTTACCCATTGCCAGACCGCCCAATTCGGCGCTCACCGCCGACCCGAGCTTGCCCGCCGCCTTCTTACGCGCGGCACTCAATTTGCGCGCCGCCTCCCTGACCCGCTCGGCCGCGATATCCACCTCGGCCGCCAACGCCGCCAGGGTTTCCTCGGAGACATCGAGTGAGCCGAGCTTGGCCCGTGCGTCGTCGGCCCAGGCGATCACACCGTCGATGTCGGGCGCGTACTTGCGGGTCAGCGACTTCAGCTCGGCCTGCCTGGTGAGCAGCGAGTCGAGAGCGCCAGGGTCCGAAGGCAGATCGGACAGGTAACCGCTGAGTTCGGTGGTCAGATCCACCACCACCGCGATGGCCTCACCGAGCCGGGGACCGAGCGCGGTCAGCGCCGGATCGTCGGCCGACTCGATGCGGGCCAGCGCCGCACCGAGCAATTCCAGTGCGCCGGAACCCTCTTCGGGCGAGTCGACGGGACCGGCGAGCGCGTCGTGCGCGGTCGTCGCGCCCTCGCGCAGCGAATCGAGATCGCTGAGCCTGCGCACCTCGTCGACAATGCGCACGTCCTCGCCGGGTTCCGGTGCGATGGCGTCGATTTCGGTCAGCGAATGCTGCAGCCGGTCCGCCTCCTGCGCCAATTCCCTACTGCGCGCGGTCCGTTCGAGCAGCTCGGTGCGGGCATCCAGCCAAAAACGCCGCTGCACACCGTATTTGCGCAGCAGCGGTCCGACGGTGTCGGCGGCGAACTGGTCCAGCGCGGCCAGCTGCTGGTCGGGGCGTTGCAACCGCAGCTGGTCGTTCTGGCCGTGCACCGTCAGCAGCGGCGCGGTGAAATCGGCGAGCACCGCGGCAGGCACGCCGCGCCCACCCAGATGCGCACGGGACCGGCCGTCGCTGCCGACCGTGCGGATCGCGATGATGCTGCCGTCGTCATCCTGTTCGGCCGCAGCCGATTCCAGCACCTGCGTCACTTCCGCGCGGGCGGCGTCGTTCACGTCCTCGACGGTGAATCGGCCCTCCACCACCGCGCGGGCGGCCCCGAGCCGAACCCGGCCCGCATCGGCCCGCGCACCACTCAGCAGGTGCAGGCTGGTGACCACCATGGTCTTACCGGCACCGGTCTCGCCGGTGAGAACAGTGAGACCCTCGTGGAATTGCGCAGTGGCCGTGGATATAACGCCAAGGCCATCAATCCTGATCTCTGTCAGCACTGGTTCTCTCCGTTCGCCGCCGGCCACGCCAGCCTGTCACGGGCAATTGGAACTTGCGCACCATCCGGTCTGCGAACGGCGCGGAGTCGAGCCGCACCCACTGCACCGGTTGTGCGCCGCGGACCGCCTCCAGGCGACCGCCACGCGGCAGCTCGATGCTGCGCCTGCCATCCAGGAAAACTACTGCATCATGGCCTGTCGCCACGCATTCCACCGCGATCCGCGAGGCCGGGCTGGTCACCAGCGGGCGCGCGAACAGCGCGTGCGCATTGCTCGGAACCACCAGCAGCGCTTCGAGTTCCGGCCACACCACCGGGCCACCCGCGGAAAACGCGTACGCGGTGGAACCGGTGGGGGTGGAGATCAGGATACCGTCGCAGCCGAACGCCGACACCGGCCTGCCGTCCACCTCGAGCACCAACTCCAGCACGCCTGTCCGCGAACCGTTTTCGATGCTGCCCTCGTTGAGCGCCCAGCCGGTCCGCACCACCTCGTCGTCCACTCGGACGGTGAAGTCGATGGTCATCCGCTGCTCGATGCGATAGTCGCCGCGAACCACATGTGCCAGTGCGTCATCCAGGTTCTCCGCCTCGGCCTCGGTCAGAAAACCGACGCGGCCCAGGTTGATGCCCAACACCGGCACCCCGGCCGGGCGGGCGAGTTCAGCGGCGCGCAGGAAGGTGCCGTCGCCACCGAGCACCAGCACCATCTCGCAGCCGACCGCGGCATCCGGGCCGTGCTCGACCACCCGCACCGGATAACCGCCAGGCTCGGCCTCGAACCGGGTGTCAACGGCCTCGTCTGCCAGCACCCGCAGGCAGATGCCCGCGTCGGCGAAGATCTTCGCCACCCGATGGGCGGTCTCGATGATCTCCGCCCGGCCCGGATGCGACACCAGCAGGATCTCCCGGCCATCGCACCTGGTCGCGCTCACTGTGGACCCTCCTCGACCGCACGCTCGACGAGAGCAGCGACTCGCTCACCGTCGTCTTCCGGCTGCCCGTCCTTGCGCAGCCATACGAAGTATTCGACATTGCCCGAGGGGCCCGGCAACGGGCTCGCCACTACGGCCTCGGTGCGCAGGCCCAAAGTCGCGGCCGCGGTCGCGACATCGCGAACCGCCTCGGCGCGCAGCGCCGGGTCACGCACCACGCCACCGGTGCCGACCCGGTCCTTGCCGACCTCGAACTGGGGTTTCACCATCGGCAGCAGGTCACCACCCGGCGCGGTGCACGCGGCCAACGCGGGCAACACCAGGGCGAGTGAGATGAACGACAGATCGCCGACGACCAACTCGACTGTGCCGCCGATGGTTTCGGTAGTGAGGTTGCGCACGTTGGTGCGATCAACCACCCGCACCCGGTCGTCGTTCTGCAGCCGCCAGATCAGCTGGCCGTAGCCGACGTCCACCGCGATCACCTCGCTGGCCTCGCGGGAGAGCAGCACGTCGGTGAAGCCACCGGTCGACGCGCCCGCGTCGAGGCAGCGTTTGCCCGCGATGGTGAGTCCGGCGGGCTCGAACGCCGCCAGCGCGCCGAGCAGCTTGTGTGCGCCGCGCGAGGCCCAGGACACCTCATCGGGTTGCTCACGGACCAGCAGCGGTGTGCCTGCCTCAACAGCGGTCGCCGGTTTCACGGCGACCGTTCCAGCTATCAGGACGCGACCGGCGCCGATCAGCTCGACCGCGTGTTCCCGCGATCTCGCCAACCCGCGGCGAACCAGTTCGGCGTCCACGCGCGCGCGTCTGGCCACCTCAGATCTTGTCCACCGTGGCCAGTGCCTGCACGAGCACGTCGTGCGCCTGCTCGAGGATGCGGGCGCGGCGGGTGATATCCGTGCCGGATTCGGCGCCCTCGGCCGCGGTGGGCGAACCAGGCCAGCTGGTGCGCGTCGCGAGTTCGGTGAGCAGGCCGTCGATCTCGCTGCGGATGCGCTCCGGGTCGGCAGGCTCCGGGCGCCCTGGTCCGCCGGGCAGATGCTGGCCTGGCAGCGGGCCCCCGGGGCGGGGGCCGTTCGCGCCGGGCATACCGGGGCCGGCGGGGCGGGGCATGGGAGTAGTCATCGTGGCGTCAACGCTATCGGATTTCCGAACCGGACGCGCGCACCGTGACGGCTCGTCCCGGGTTGCGCCGCAACCGGTCGGCCAGGTCCGCGGCGAGGTCGCTCGGGTCGATGTCCGTTTCGGCGGGAATCGGCGGGTAGTTCAGTGCGTCCAGCGAGTCGGCGACATAGGTGGGAATAGACTCGGCGGACGCGTCTTTCAGCTCGTCGAGGGTGCTGACGCCGGTCAGCACCAGCAGCGATTCGAGGCCGACGGTGTTCGCGCCTTCGATGTCGGTGTCGAGGCGGTCGCCCACGACCAAGGCGCTGCGGGTTCCGGCGCGCACGAGGGCGTCTTCCAGCAGGGGCGCGTAGGGCTTTCCGGCGACGATCGGTTCGCGATCGGACGCGGTGCGCAACGCCGCGACCATCGAACCGTTGCCGGGGGCTAGGCCACGTTCGTTCGGCAAGGTCTTGTCGGTGTTGGCGGCGACCCACAGTGCGTCGGCGCGCAAGGCATAGGCCGCTTCGGCGAGGTCGGCCCAGCAGGTTTGCGGTGAATGTCCTTGTACGACAGCGGCGGGCGGAGTGTCGTCGAAGCGGCGGATCGGGTGCAGGCCCACTGCGGTCACCTCGGCGGCGAGGTCGTCGGTGCCGATGATCAGCACGGTCGCACCCGGCGCGAGTCGTTCGGCCAGCAGCCGTGCGGCCGCCTGCGCGCTCGTCACCACCTCATCGGTAGTGGCGCGAAAGCCCAGCTCCGCCAGGTGTGCGGCGACCGTCTCCGGTGCCCTGCTCGCGTTGTTCGTGACGTACATGAGCCGCTGCACGGCCCCGTCCTCGGCCAACGCCTGCGGCGCACCCTCGATCACCGCGTCGCCGCGATACAGGGTGCCGTCCAGATCCAGCAGCAAGGCTTCGTAGCGATCTCGTAGCCGTTCCACACCACTCTCCGTCTCACCGATCGGCCCCATGCCGAATCCCGCATCCGCCGCCCCGAGGCAGCTGCTCTCGGCCGGTCCGAGACATCCGAACACTACGCCAGCGCGCCGACAGGAAATCCATGCACTCGCGCGAGCCCACCCACCCCGCAGCGCAAAACACCCGGATTCACCAGAACCCAGGGTGGCCAACGACGACGAACGGGACATGACGGCGGCTCCTCTCGCGATTCGCCGCCATCATGTCCCGTTCGCCACGCTCTGTATGCGGTTGAGCGCGCCTTTATTTATGTCAACCGCCACAACTGATTTCGCTGGAACATGGGTAACTCGCCGGGTACCGGCTGACGCACCCGCCCCCGAAACCGGCGGCCGCCAACGTTGGTCTCTCCGCGCCTCGGTCTGGCCTGAAGACCCGGAGAGGCGGGCTAGCCTGGCTAGCCGGTGACGCAGTTGCCTTCGCCGTCGGCCCTACCGGCCTTCGGTGACATGATGCCGGGGACGGAGCAATCGGTGTCCTTCGGCATCGGGACGAACTGGACTACGTCTTCGCCGGGCTTGTGGCAGGTGGCCTTGGCGGAGACGCCGCCGGGCAGGTTGATGCTTTCGGTGTATTCGAAGCCCGCGTCCGCGCACGCCTTCTTGGCCAGCTCCCAGTAGTTGGCCGGCTCCGCGTTGGCCGAAACGGCGCCCAGCGCGGTCAACGCCGCGGCGGCCAAGCCGACGAATACAGTCGCCCGAACACTACTCATCGTGAAATCTCCTTGAATCAGACAGTCCCGTGACGTATCGCTGACCCCACCGCGTCAGCGGGCCCACCGACGGAAGTCGGCACACCCGTGGCAATTTCGCGCCACGAGAACACTACGTTGTCGACACCAGGCTAGTTGCGCATTCCGCCGAAGAGTTCAACGGGCACAACGAATCCCGCTGAGTGGGCGAGTCAGCCTAGAAACTGGACGGCACGCTTCGGTCGTGATCCCGACTGCTGGTGGCCCTGAAAACCAGTGGAACAGCGCCGCTGCCCGCGATTACCGTGCTGACCAACCGAATCGTCTAGTCGAGGACATTCCGCTGTACATCGTGTGAGACCACCCCAGCACTGAAGCGCCGCGCATATCCGCCGCGCTCCCTTGTGCTGCCCACCTCTCACTGAAACCGGTGTACTTCTATGCTCGAAAACTGGGTGGTCGTGCCCACCTGCCTGCCGCTCGTTCGCCGCCGTTGTCACGCCTGCTCGTCCGAGCGTTTCCGGGCCAGCGGCAACTTTCGCGTCAACGCCAACCACAAGCTCATCGACGCTTGGCTCCTCGCGCTCTGTACCGGCTGCGGGGACACTACGAAGCTGACGGTGCTGGATCGGCGGAATGTCCGCTCCATCCGACCTGAACTGCTGGACCGGCTGCATGACAACGACTCTGGCCTGACAGCAGAGCTGCTCCAGGATCCGGTCGTGCAGCGCCGTAACCGCGTCAACCTCGATTGGGACAACGCTTGGCGCCTCGATACCGGGCGCTCGGATCGCCTGGACCGCGAGGCGATCGACGTCTCGGTCCGCTTCGCGGCGCGGATCCCGATCCGGCCGGTGCGACTGATCGCCGAGGGTTTCGGTCTGTCGCGGGCCGAGGTCGAGAGACTGATCGACGAGGGAAAACTCGTTTCGGGAGTCCGCCTGTGCGGCAAGCTCTCCGGCGATTTCACCTTCACATTGAAGCGCTGAGTCACGAGCCGGGCTGAAGCTCTAGGCCGTCGCTCGGTGGGGCGCCGTCGGTGGAGGCGTTCTTCCTCGGCGCGTTCTTCCGCGCGGAAGTCCGCCTGTGCGGCAAGCTCTCGGCGGTTTCATCTGCACGCTCGAACGCTGAGCGATACTCAGGCCTGTCCGGCAAAATCTGCTGGACAGGCCCTGAGTCACGAGCCGGGCTAAAGTTCTAGGCCGTCGCCCGGTTGGGCGCCACCGGCGGACGCGTTCTTCCTCGGCGCGTTCTTCCGCACGGAAGTCCGCCTGTGCGGCAAGCTCTCGGCGATTTCACCTGCACGCTCAAGCGCTGAGCGATACTCAGCCGGGCTAAAGTTCCAGGTCGTCGCCCGGTTGGGCGCCGCCGGTGAGTTCCTCGGCGCGTTCTTCCGCGTCGGTTTCGCCGTCGAGGTCCGCCGAGGCCGCGTTGAGGAACCAGGTCAGGCCCTCGTCGGTGCGGCCGGCGGCGACCAGCGCGTCGGCGTAGGCGTAGAAGAGCCGGGCGGCGGCGGAGCCGGTCCGGGCCGGATCCAGCTCGGAGGTTTGCAGGGTCACGACCGCTTGGTCGTATTCGCCAAGGTCCATCCGAGCGCCAGCGACCACAATGCGCAGCTCTGTGGCCTCGTCGCCGCTGAGTGCGCGAGCCTCGTCGCTGCGGCCCAGTTCGATGGCGCGTTCGGGGCGGCCGAGGCCGCGTTCGCAGTCGGCCATCACGGCGAGTAGGCCCGAGCCACCGGACATCCGGCGAGCCGTGCGCAGCTCGGACAGCGCTTCGGCCCATTCGCCCGCGTGGTAGGCGGTGACGCCCGCGGTTTCGCGGACTACGGCGATCCGGCCCGCGCGTTGCCGTGCGGCACGAGCGTGCGCGAGGGCCAGGCGCGGGTCGTCCTCGATCAGCTTGGCTGCCATCACCAGATGGCGGGCCACCGCTTCCGCGTTGGACTTGTCCAGGCTCAACAGGTCGCGGCGGACAGCCGGTTCCAAGTCTGCCGGCTGCACGTCATCGGGAAGATCGGGCTCTTCAGGACGCGGCGGACGCCGGTCCTGCGACCGATCGCCACCCGCACCGCTGCGGGCGCCTTCGCCACCACGACGCCGATCGTCAGGTCCGTTACCCCGAGAATCGTTGCCACGATCGAAGCCGCCACGGCCGCCGGAATCGCCACCACGCTTGAACCCGCCACGATCGCTGGAGCCACCGCTGCGATTGAAACCACCACGATCGCCCGAATCGCTACTGCGGTTATACCCGCCGCGATCACCAGCGCCGCTGTCACGACTGGAGCCGCCGCGATCACCGGAGTCGCGCTGGCCACCCGAATCGCCGCCACGGTTGAAACCACCGCGATCGCCCGAGCCACCGCTGCGATGGAAACCACCACGACTGCCCGAATCACTGCCGCGGTTGTATCCGCCGCGTTCGCCCGAACTCCCGCTGCGATCACCGGAACCGCCGGTGCGGTTGAAACCACCGCGATCACCTGAGGCACTGTCACGGTTGGAGCCGCTGCGTTCGTTGGAGCCGCTGCGATTGAAACCACCGGCGCCGCTGGAACTTCCACGATCAGAATCGCCGCCGCGCCTGAAGCCGCCGCGGTCCTCCGCCGCACTGTCCCGGTTAGAGCTGCCGCGATCGTTGGAGTCGCCGCCACGATTGAACCCACCACGACTGCCCGAATCGCCACCGCGATTGAACCCGCCGCGATCGCTCGAGCCACCGCTGTGATTGAAACCACCACGATCGCCAGAGCCACCGCTGCGATTGAAACCACCACGGTCGCCCGAGCCACTGCCGCGGTTGAAACCGCCACGGTCACTGGAACTTCCACGGCTGGAGTCACCGCGTCCGGTCGAGTCACCGCCGCGGTTGAATCCACCGCGGTCACCCGCGCCGCTGTCACGACTGGAGCCGCCGCGCTCATTCGAGCCGCCACTGCGGTCGAAACCGCCACGACTGCCCGAATCTCCGCTGCGATTGAAACCGCCTCGGTCGCCGGAGCCACTACCGCGGTTGTATCCGCCGCGCTCACCCGAGCCGCTGCGGTTATCCGAGCCGCTACCGCGATCGGAGCCGGCGTCGTCACGGCGGTTGTACCCGCCGGAATCACCACGATTGTTGAAGCCGCCGCGCGAGCTCGAGTCGCCGCCGCGGTTGAAGCCGCCGCGCTCGCCGGAGCCGGAACGGTCGCCGGAATTGCCGCGCTGGGCTGAGTCGCCGCGCTGGCCGAATTCGCTGCGTCCGCCGGAATCGGCACGGCGGTCTGATCCGCTGGAGTTGCTACTTCGTTTGAATCCCCCGCGCTGGCCGCTGTCGCGGTCGGGGCGGTTCCTGGCGTCGCCGTCGGCCCCACCGCTGCCCTGAGCTGGGCGGTCGGATCCCTCGCCGCGCGGGGAGGACTTCCGGTCGTCATTCTGTTCCGACACGGTGATCCCTTTCTGAGGTCCGCAAGAGTGGTCGGGGCCCCACAAATTCAATCACGTGTCTTGGTGGGGGCCTGACACGGCGCGTCATGCGAGCGACCTGCAAGCAGTCGCAAGCTGACCTTTGCGAGCGACCTGCAAGCAGTCGCAAGCGGTGTCGCTTCTACACAACAAGGTGCTGAAACGACGATAGGGGACCCAGAATCTGGGTCCCCTATCGTGAAGGATGTTCCGGCGGTGTCCTACTCTCCCACACCCTGTCGAGTGCAGTACCATCGGCGCTGGCAGGCTTAGCTTCCGGGTTCGGAATGGGACCGGGCGTTTCCCTGCCGCTATGGCCGCCGTAACTCTATGAAACTGTCACACTCCGTGTCCCAGGTTCACCAGAAGGAGTTAATTCAGGGGCCTGCGGCCCCTGAAACCCCACCAGTGGATGAGAACCTCAGGGAATGAACCCTGAAATCCCACCATCCGGAGGGTTCAAAGGCGTGAGCCTCTGAAACTCTCACTCCGAACCCGTGAACACGGATCGTGTGTTGTTTCAGATACTGCACAGTGGACGCGTAGCTTCTTTGTTGGTAAGTCCTCGGCCGATTAGTACCAGTCACCTACACCCGTTACCGGGC